>JBHGBG010000071.1:0-12193 GCA_041946875.1 Bathyarchaeia archaeon | reverse complement strand
CCCGCGCCGTACACCGTTGAGGCTTATGAGAAAGAAACGAAAAGAGAAATAATTCGAGAAACCGTTAGGGAACGCGGAGTACGGGTAAAGAGAAAAGAGACTACAAGAGTGGAATTGAGTAAACCTCAGCTAATTCACGAAATAATCACTAGCAAAGAGAAGATAGACAGAATGGTCTTGGAGGAAATTGCAAACTATCTCCATGAACCTGTGTCCACAGGTAGCGGATACAACTTCTATAATGATATGAATGAACGAATGCTTGAAACTATCCACCGTGTCTTTGTCAAGAGAGAGACTGGTGGCAAAGGACGATTCTTGGAATATCAGTTTGCAAATTTCTTAAAGCGACGAACGAAATTGAATGTTCCGAGGCTGAAGCTTCGGTATTACCTGCCAAAGGTAGGGGAAATAGATGTTTTGGGCTTTGATTCTCATGAACAACCCTTGCTTCTTGCTGAGTGTAAAGACAGACCTGTTAAGCACGAAGACGTGGATAAGTGGATTTCAAATATTAAAAGAGCGTACTCGGAGTATAATGGCTCACTTGAGGAGGCATACTTTGTGAGTTCAAGAGGATACACTGAAGGCTCACTCAACCGTGTTACCGACTTGCGCGAATATGATGGAAAGAGGGGAGCTCTGAAAATGGGTGGTATGTCCATAATCAAGGATTATTTAGCGACTGGTAAAGCGTTATCCGAATCGGGAAAGGTTTTCATAGAAGTCTATGATGTGCGAGACAGAAAATTCGTAAGAATACTTCCGAGAAGATAAAAAAAGAGAAGACATTATTTCCGTAGACTTGTCTGTAGAAGTCACTCGGTAGTCTCTCAGCTCTCAATTGGTTACAGTAATTGACGCAAACGCTGCCTTGTGACCTTAATGTGTGGCAGATACCTGCTTTCCACAAAATGGCTAAGGCGTTGTTGTGCGCTTTTTCGTTTTGAAGGTTATTCAAAGCATCTTGTCAGTTATGTTGACTTCTTCCGAACTTCTGTCTTGCTTCTTTCGTATGTACTGCCTTGGCGTATCCACATCGGGTACATCATAGTGGTTAGGTTTGTGCTAACCATTAAATGTCCCTTTTGGCAAGGTTCCTTCAGCGGTTCATCTATTCTCGTAGCGTTAGAACTTCCTATCGTGGACATGCCGCAATTCTGTATATTGCTGTTAAAACCCTAAAACCGACCAGATAACTCACGTCAAATTATCTAAAAAGAAAAAAAAACACCGAAAAACTAAATTGCCTAAAGCACAAATGCAGAATAGAGGAAAAATGAACTTCCATATGACTAGGGCTGAGATGATTACCGCGTTTTTTCTGTTTCTTGGTATATTGGTTGTTGTGTATCTTCAGATATTCACTAAAGGATTGCCAATTGACAAGGCCATAGACGCAACATACATTAATGGTGCTCTAACCGCGGCGGGCATTCTAATTGCTTTCCTAACAGCATCCGCAATATCGGGAAGGAAATACCTACGGCAATTTCATTATTTGCTCATAGAAGGATGCTTTGGAGCGTTTTTGCTCGCCGTCGTGAGCATCACGGCTTCTGAAGTTCAGGGAACGCCAATCTTGGGAGACTATCTGCTCCTTCAATTTACACTAGTCTTTTCAGGGATTACAGCCTTAGTAATCGTAAGAAGAGTTAGCCGTGTTGTTTTAGAAGAGAAACGAAATGAATGATTTGTCACCCAACTTGTAACAGGGAGAAAAAGTCAGCCATCACCCACCAGTGTACTGAAGCCTATCCAAGTAGTATATAAGGAACCGTGGTCTTCTCCGAGCACTGGAAACCGGTGAAACTCATGCAAACCTGGCGACTCATCCCGCTTGCTACGAACAGTGCCTTCATGAACATGGCAGTCGACGAAGCCATACTCCGCTGCCGAGTCGCAGAAACGGTGCCGAATACGCTCAGGTTTTACCGCTGGAAGCCTTCAGCCGTTTCCATAGGCAAGAACCAAAATGCTGAGAAGGAAGTGAACATGGAAAACTGCAGGAAACTGGGCGTGGACGTCGTGCGGAGAATCAGCGGCGGCGGCACAGTCTACCACGATGAGCAGGATGAGGTGACGTACAGCGTCGTCGCCAGAACCGAAGACCTCGACACATCAGACATCGCCGAAGTTTACTCGCGAATCTATGCAGCTATAAATGAAGCCCTGCGCATTCTGGGCATCCCAGCCGACTACAGCCCCGGAGACATGAAAAACTGCCCCAACCTGACCGTCAATGGCAGAAAAATTAGCGGTTCAGCGCAAGCCAACAAGGGCGGCATCGTCCTCCAACACGGCACCTTGCTGCTCAACGTGGACTTAGAAAGAATGTTCACACTGCTTCGAGTTCCTTGGGCGAACTCGTGCATGCAGGTGGTGAACGTGGCGAAGAATAAACTCACCAGCGTCAAAGACGAGCTCAAGCACTCGGTGAACCCTGAGACGGCGGCGGATGCCATCGCGCACGGATTCGAGTTCGCCCTCAACCTCAGGCTTGCCCAAGGCACACTCACCCGCGAAGAAGAGGAGCTCGCTCAGAAACTGTACAGGGAAAAATACTCGACAGACGATTGGAACCTCAACGGAAAAACCAGCGTAGGCTAAGTTTTCTCCCGCTTCCAACGCACACCCTGCGCCGTATCCTCAATCACGATGCCCATCGCCCTCAGCTGCTGCCGCAGCGAGTCGGCGGTTTTCCAGTCTTTCGCTTTTCGGGCTGCCTCGCGCCGCCGTATGAGTTCTTCTGCTTCTTTGGGCAACGCCTCTTCGGGCTTGGCTTTTGGGAGGACGCCCAGAACCCTGTCGAAGTCGCTTATGAGCGCTGAGAGTTTCTCTGCTTCTGCCTTGCTGACGGCGTTCGCGTCAAGGAGGTTGTTTACGTCTCTGACGAAGTCGAACAGCGAAGCCAACGCAATGCTAATGTTTAGGTCGTCGTCCATGGCGTCGCCGAAGCAGCTCTTAACCCTGTCAGTCAGAGCCATCAGCTTCTCGCCGCTTGCTTTGCCGTCCGCCTCTTTGAGCCTCCGCTGGAAGTTCGCCAGCCGTTCGATGGCGCTCTTCGCCGCGTTTAGCCCTTCAAACGTGAAGTTGAACTGCTGCCTGTAATGCGTCGAAAGCAGCAGGTACCGAATCGCCAAAGGGTCAAAGCCCCTGCCCAACAGGTCTCGCAGCGTGTAGAAGTTGCCGTACCGCTTCGCCATCCGCTTCCCCTCCACAAGCAGATGCTCATTGTGGAGCCAATACTTGACGAAGGGTTTGCCCGTAGCGGCTTCGCTCTGGGCGATTTCGTTCTCGTGATGCGGGAACATGTTGTCCACGCCGCCGCAGTGAATGTCAAACGTCTCACCCAAGTAGCGCATACTCATCGCCGAGCACTCGATGTGCCAGCCGGGTCTGCCTTTGCCCAACTCGGTCTGCCAGAAAACGTCGCCATCCTCAGGTGACCACGCCTTCCACAACGCGAAATCCTGGGCTTCCTCCTTGGCGTACTCGTCCTGCTTCACTCGGGCGCCTGCCTGCAATTCGGCGACGCGGAGGTGGCTGAGTTTGCCGTAGTCGGGGAACTTGCGGATGGCGAAGTAGATGCTGCCGTCCTCGCCTCGGTAGGCGAAGCCTTTCTGCAAAAGTGTCTTGATAAGTGCCACCATTTCGGGGATGTGCTCGGTTGCCCGAGGGTAAACGTCCGCTAGCTCGATGTTCAGCACTGCCACATCCTCGAAGAACGCCTGCACGTAGAACTGCGTGTACTCCCGCAGCGGCTTCTGCTGCTTCTGGCTGCCCTTGATGGTTTTGTCATCCACATCCGTCAGGTTCATGACGTGCTTGACTTGGAAGCCGCAGTGCTTCAGCCAGCGCTTGAGCAAGTCCTCGAACAGGAAGGCGCGGAAGTTGCCGATGTGCGCGTAATCGTACACAGTGGGTCCGCACGTGTACATGCCGACTCTGCCAGGCTCAATCGGGACGAAGGTTTCCTTCTGGCGGGTGAGCGTGTTGAAGAATCGCAAGCCCTTAGTTTCTTCGCTCATTTGGTTTCCCAGTGAAGATGCCTGCAGAAATTATTTAAGGCTTCCACTGTCCCTGCGAGGTAGGTAAGTTTCTGCTTGTTCGCGTGCGGATTAAAACTGCTGCGTGAACTGTTGCGGCTGATGCAACACGGCACGGGTTTCTTGAAATTCCGCTGTCACATTCGTCCTGTGCAATTTTTATATACGTGCTCCTCTGATATCCATTGGGAGTCGCTCGGACTTATCGGATTGTGCAGCCAATGAGGAAGACCATATTCAAGAAGCTCGAAGCCCAAGGCTTAATCGCCAATTACAACCGCCTCCGCAAGAACCTGCCGCCCAAATTGCCCGACAGAGTCTACATGGTGGACGACACCTTCCGCGAAGGCATCAAAGCGCCCACCGTCTTCTTGACCTACGTCGAGAAGCTCAAGCTCGCCAAGATGATGGACGAGACGGGCATATCGGTCATAAACGTCGGATTCCCAGGCTTAAGCGAGGAAGAGAAACGAAGCGTCAAACGCATAGTCAACGAAACCTTCGCGAAATCCAAACTCACCGCCTCAGCCAGCCCCACCAAGATGCACGTGGACGCCTGCCTCGAAGCGGGCATGAAGGAAATCAACATCGAAACCCCGATAAACGGGCTGAACCTGCAGTACAGACTCAAGATAACGAAGGACGAAGCGCTCAAACAGATAAAAGATAATATCGCCTACGCCCGCAAGCGCGGGTTAACCGTGAACTTCGTCCTCTCAGACGGCTCCCGAACCCCGCTGGAAGACATCATCGGCGTCTTCGAAGCCGCAGCCGCAGCTGGCGCAACCAAGCTCGCCATAGCCGACACCGTCGGGTTCCTCCGTCCGCTGGCGATGCGGTACCTGTTCAGCCACGTCAGAGACGGCTTGTCGGACGCCGTGCGGAAAAAAGTGCAGCTGGGTGTGCACTGCCACAACGACTTCGGCTTGGCCACCGCCAACACGCTGGCAGCGGTGGAGGAAGGCGCCACTTACCTGCACACCACACTCATAGGCTTCGGCGAACGCGCCGGACTCGCACCCTTCGAGGAAGTCACCACAGCGCTGGAGCTGCTGTACAACATCGACACGGGCGTGGACATGGAGCGAACATACCGCCTGGCTCAGCTAGCGGAGAAAAGCTTCGCGCTGCCCATCCAGTTCCACAAGCCCATCGTGGGCGATACTACCTTTGCGCATGAGGTGGACGAACACGTGGAGGGCATGCTGGCGCATCCGCTGATGTTCGAGCCGTTCCCGCCCGAAATCGTGGGTCGCCAGACGACGCTGTTCATCGGCAGAAACACGAGTCAAGCGCTCATCCACAAGCTCCTGGAGAAGGCGGGAATCAAAGCCACGCCCAGACAGGTGGACGAGATAATCAGGCACATCCGCGGTCCGCAGGAGAGCCTGGACAAGGGCGAGGCGCAGATGACGTTCTACCAGGTGAAGAAGCTGCTGCGCGACCTGCAGAAGGGCATGGTCATGGACGAGTTCTGGCGCTTGGTGGAGTTGGTGACACGGCAGAAGCCCAAGCTGCCGCAGCCGGGAGAGGACACAAAAGCCGCCACCTCAGTGACCACCTAGCCGCACCATCGAAGTTGGTTTTCCGAGACTTTTAGGAGTCTAAGCCTAGCAGCCGCTTTGCCTCTGCAATTTCATCTGCCGTCAGAACTCTCGGGTAGTTGTAGATGGGTCCGCTGGGCTTCTCGTTGTAGAACGGTCGGTTGCAGTCGGGGCAGCCGGAGGTCTGGAAAGGCTTCCCCGTGTCCACTGCCTGCATCAGGAGTGTGGGTGAAATGCCGAAATCAACCAGCCTGCCCTCGGCGTTGAAGCGCATGTCCTCCACCCTTGCTGACCCGTCAACAATGAGGTATCTGGCAACCTGAACCCGCCTATACACCTCAACTGGCGGCTGCGGGCTCGAAGCCAGAGCCGTGCCCCGAACTGGCGTGAACGCGAACAGCCCAGGCAAGACGCCCATGTCCACACACTGCTGGATTAGACTAATGGCTTCTTGTTCGGTTTCGCCTAGTCCCACGATGAGGTGGGTGCTTACGTTGCCTTCGCCGAACGCGCCCACAGCGACTCTCAAGAGCAGAAACTCGTCTTTCCACTTGTAGGGTCCGCTCGCATCCGCGCCTTTGACTTGGTTGAACAGTTTCTCGGTTGCCGCATCCAACGCGATGCCGACTCGGTCGACGCCTGCCTCGGCTAGGCTCCACAGGTTCTGGCTGTTCACGGGCTGGCAGGAGACGGAGACGGGAACCTGCACCTGTCGCTTTAACGCTTCAACGAAAGCGCAGAGGTCGCTGAAGACGGTTGGGTAGTTGAGAGCTTGGATGCAGACGCGCTTGATTCTTCCTGTCTCGGCGGCTGTCTTGACCTGTTCGATGACCTGTCGGGAGGAAAAAGCGGGCCACGAAACCCTTGAAAGCAGCTCTGCCTTGCTCTGGCTGCGTTGGGCTTGTGGGCAGAAACCGCAGTTAGCCGCGCACTTGCCCTGCTTGTAGGTCATTAGGTAGGCGGTCGTGGGTTCAGCGTCCAGCTTGCCTTCCAGTAAGCCGAGGACGACGGCGGAGCCGACGGAGACGCGGATTTGAGGAGGCAGTTCTTGTCTGAGAGTCTGCTTTGCCAACTGTTTCACCGTGGAACCGATTCGATAGTGTAACGGTGAACGCTAATATTGGTTTCGAGCCTATGGCGAAGTTACGTTTTTTGTTTCTTGAACCTGAAAGCGACAGCCGACGCAATAACGGCGATGGCGACAACGACGGCTCCTATCTCGGCAGCTAAAGCCACGTCTTGGACTGCACTCTGTTTCACGGCGATACCCACCAGAGCCCAGACGATGACGAGCCCGTAGGCTACGTCTCTTCGTGCCGCAAGCACCACCAGAGTAATGACTAAGACGGCTACGATTGCCAGAAGCGCATAGGCAGCGTCCGCCGGGTTCCACTTAACCCAGCCAAGTGAAGACAAAGCTGCAGCGACATTTGCAGCCGCGGCGACCGTGATCCAGCCGAGGTAGACGCTGAAGGGCAGGTGCACGCAAGCCTTCTCCTTGAGAGCAGCGTCGGATTTGCCTATCTTGAGCCGCAAGTAAATCGCCACCAGAGTTGCGAGTAGAGCAAGCATGAGAACTACGGACAGGGCTATGTACTCATATTGCCACAGAAACAGCCAAAGCACGTTGAGGACGCAGCTCAGCACAAAGAGAAAAGACACCTCGCGGAGGAACGGCTTGTCCCTCTGGCCGGGCAGTGCTTGATAGACCACGAAAACCGCAAGCAACGTGTAGATGACGCCCCAGATGGCGAAAACGTATCCAGCTGGCGTAATCAGAGTAGGGTAAAGGTCGGAGATTTGACCCGTGTTTTTTCCGCCCAGCAGGGTCGTGTTGGTTAAGCCGTTTATTGCCAGAGTGATGGCGAAAGCCAAGATGTTGGCTGCTTGGAGTGTGATTGTCTTTTTGGATGACATGAAATATCGCTTGGTACTTCTCTTAGTGAGCTTATAAAATGTCGGAAGAAGCCTAACCATGCAGGGAGAACCAAATTCAACGCTCTGTTACCAAAAGCTTTTTGACCCAAACGCCCAAGATAGAGGAAGGCGCGTGACCTTGAGGCAACGCTTCCGAAACGCAAACAGCCAGCTCCGAGGACTTCTGCTCTTCGACGCGCTGGACCGCGACCTCAAGCTCATCTTCGTCTCAAACCTTCTGGCTGCCTTCGGCGACGGGTTCGTGGTTTATCTGCTGCCGCTCTTTATCCGAAGCCTAAACGCCACGCCGATTGATGTAGGGCTCCTGTTCACCCTGTCCTCGGCGGCTGCAGCCGTGTCGATAATTCCCGGAGGCTTCCTTGCCGACAAGTATGACCGGAAGAAAATCATCGTATTGGGGTGGGCGCTGTGGGTTCCGATACCCGTGGTCTTCTTTTTCGCCTACGACTGGACGCAACTGCTTGTGCCCATGCTCGTCTACGGCATCACCTTTTCAGCCCCTGCCGTCAGCGCCTACACGCTAGAACACGCTTGCGAAGGCAAGATGGCATCAGCGTTCACGACCTTAGGCGCAGCGTACGCCATAGGCTACATTCTTTCGCCTACAACTGCCTTCTTCCTGTCCTTCGTATTTGATGCTCGGACAATTTTCCTGTTCACTGCTGTCTTCTACTTGTTTGCGGCTTTGACTCTGGTGCGAATCTCGTCTCAGAAGCCCCGCAAACCAGAAACCGAAGCTTCAGAAAGCGTGGAGAAAAAGCCAGCGCAAAAAATCTCTGGACTCAGGAAACTGGTTTTTGTCGTTTTGCTCTTCGCCGTCATGATGTTCGCCGTCAGCCTCGTCTCGTCGCTGATTTCCCAGTTCCAGAGCGACATCTACCACTACGACATTCAGCTCATTTTCGCCTTGGGCACGGTGAACTACGTGGGCGCGTTCCTGCTCTCGGTGGCGGTGGGCAGAATCGGAGATAGGCTGGGAAAAACCGCGGCAATTTCCTTCTCCATGTTGGTCTTCGCCACGGCGCTCGGCATTTTCACGCTAAGCGGTGACTTGGGGGTTCAGGCTGTCTCCGCCTTCCTGAGGGGCGCTTCTTTCCCGATGTGGGCCTTCATCGGCGTCATGGCAGGCACCATAGCACCAGCAGCGCAGAGGGCACGATGGATTTCGACGGTGCAGACTGCAACGAGAATAGCCATAATCTTCTCGCCCGTGGTCGGCAACGTACTCTATGAAGTATCGAGTCCAGCGCCCTTTGTTTTATCCATAGTTGTAGCCTTGGCGCTTTCAGTTGTCTTGAACCTAAAGTTCCTCAGAAGTAACCGTAGGAAACCGGCTTAGAATTGAACTAGGAAAAGAAAACATGTACGAGCACGCATGTGACCGCTAAGACTCTGGCAGGCGCCATTTTTCTGCCTTCCTGAGGCTGTCAAGCGTTAACAACATAAATCATTGCACTAACACGACTTGCTGTGCCCTGCAATTGCGGAGTCTACAAGCCCGTTTCCACCACAAGTGGTGATCATGCGTTGGCTCACCACTAGAGACGCAGAAACCGCAATACGCAGTTCAACAAACGTTGAGGCTACAAATAAGGGGGCTATAGACTGCTCCAAGCACATCACACCACAAAACAGCTACAACCACAAACAAACAGCAACTGCAGGCTGAAACGTGAAACTTTATTATCTTAGAGAACAGAACACTCAGCATATCTCGTTCGCAAACGGGGCAACCGAAAGATGGCAAGCACCCAAGCGCAAGTTCCGCGTACCCTGCCCACAGTCAAGCCTGAAAAAACCATCGGACTCATCAGCGACACCCACATCCCTGTTCGCGCAAGAGTCATTCCTCGAACAGTCTTCCAAACCTTCCAGAACGTCGATTTCATCATACACGCAGGTGACCTTGTAAAACTCCGCGTGATAGACGAACTCGAACAGCTCGCACCCGTTCTGGCAGTTCATGGCAACATGGATGGACCAGAAGTCACAGGCGCTCTCCCCAAACTCAACCAACTGAAACTTCTGGACTGGAAAATCGGCGTGACCCACGACCCGGCAACCATCCTCGGCATGGGCAAGATGCGCGAACTCACTCGGCAGCATGGCTTCAACGTCCTCGTCTACGGACACACACACAACGCAAACATAAGATGGGAAGGAAAAACACTTTACGTGAACCCGGGAAGCCCCACGAACCCACAACTGCCTTTCCTTAATAAACCCACTGTCGCTCTGCTTAGAATAACGAAAGAAGCCATAATGCCGGAAATAATCCATGTCTAGCCGCTAGATGACCTGACTTATCCGCAGGAACAGAACAACACCCACGGCTATGGCGAAAAGCCACAACCCCAACGCAGCCAGCATGTACTTTTTCCTCGCAAAACAACCCTGCACATCAGCACGAAAACGCCAAGCAGCCACCAACCACAACCCCAGTAAAGCCGCTACGGCACCCGCAGATACATGCACCAGCGTCACAGGCACATAGATATCCCCAAAGTCAACAGGACCAGAAAAGAAGAACGAATCGAACGAAGGCACCATCACAGCCAACACAGTCAACAAATGCAAGACGACAGCGCCGAGCATGGCGGAAGCGTGCAGACGCAACTTCCCCAACCGCTTCAACCCAATCCCACATACCAAAAATGCAAGAACCAGAACTTGAAGCGCCAAGCTCACGTCCGACAGCAGCACAACAACCACAAACAAACCTATCCGCGAACCGATTTAAACCTCACTTTAACCCACCCCTCTCCACTCCACCCACGAGTTGTTTCTGCAAGAGCCTTAAAAGGGTCCGCAGCGGAAGAGTTGAAGCGTAAACTCATCGGAGAAACCCAAGAATGGAACACTGTAAAAATCCTTGGAAGAACGATTGCCACAGCGAAAACATCACGCTCTACATCGTAGTCAAGGGCGAGAAACTGCCCATCTGCAGGCAATGCTGGACCAGTATAGCCGACAAAGAAGAGGAATGGTGAAACACACATGGAAAGCTTCAGCCTCAACAGCGCAAAATCCTTTCTCGGAAAAAACGTCAACCTGCACCTCAAAGACGGCTCAGTCATCGTGAACGTGCACCTCACATGCATCCGCAAGAGCGGCATGGGCAAGGGCAACCTCGTCGAGTACGTTCCATACGGAAACAGCAAGCTGGCTCGCACGCGCATGCCGCTGCGGAACATCGCTTGGGCAGAACTCCTGAACCCCAACCTGCTCGGCGCAGCTGATTGAAGCTTTCGCCCGTTTGGGGCGTAAACGCTGAAATACCCGTGCAGCAATCGTTCTCCCATGCGTTGCCTGCGTTGTGGAGCATGCTGCCAAGAGACCGAGATGATGCTTTCCGCAGAAGACATTGAGCGTCTGAAGCGGAAAGGCTACGCTGAAGATTTTTTTGCGCGCTTGGACACCGCAGGCTACGTCACGTTGAGGAACGTGCGTGGACACTGCGTCTTTTACGATGCTGAGAAGGGCAGGTGCATGGTTTACGCTGCGCGTCCTTCAGGTTGCAGGGTTTATCCCGTGGTTTTCGACGAAGAAAAAGGCGTGGTCGCCGACATTGCGGTTTGCCGCGCTTGGAGTTCGGTGACTGAACCAGAAAAAGCTCGGAAGGGCAAGAAGGTGGTTGAGCTCTTGGCGAGGATTGACGCTGAAGCTGAGCGCAGAAGTTATAGCTAGGTCTTCGGGTTAGGTCTTGCCTGATTGTTTTTGTTTTCTCGGCATCTTCGGCAGATGACTCGTTTTCCGATTTGGGCTTCGGCTTTTTCGCGCAGCATCAATTGGGTTCCGATCATCTCCCCGCACTCGTCGCAGACAAATCTGACTTCAGCTGCGTGTGCATTGGATTGGGTGATTTCTGCGGGCATTCATTTTTCTCCGCGTGTTTGGTATTTGTCGGGCTTCTGTGTTGAGGGTTGTTTCGCACGGGTTTCTGTTGCGCGTGATTTCAAGTGTGACTCAAGACCGTTTTGTCGAGGGGGTTTCAGGTTTTCATTTCAGTGGGTTTTGAGGCGTGGAAGCCTTTATTCCTTTGAAACCTTTTCTTTCTCTATTAGGTGTTCGATGTATTCGGGGATGGTGCGGTGGGTTTCTTCGGCTTTCTTCTTGACGTACTGGTAGATTTTTTCGGTCACAGATATTGTTCTGTATCCAGCGCGTGGCACTGGCTTGCCTTTCCTCCTTTTCCGTACTTTACCGTACTTGTGCATATAAAGATTTATTGCTTCATGATGTAACACCATGTGCACTTCTTGGCGGCATTAAACCTTATATAAATGGAAGTTCCGTACAATACGGAATAGAAGAGGGGAACCTAACGCCGAAGCACGGGTATAAGAGTATAACGGTTAAAGCGGAGATTTACGATTACTTCTTCAACGAGTGGCTCAAGGTTAAGGAAGCGTACACGATATCGAAGGGCATACGCAGTTTTTCAGCCTATGTTACTTATCGCTTGGCACAGCTGATGGAAGAGGACAAGAAACGCAGCCAGCAAGAGTAAACGCTCATTTAGGACGATTGTTTCTGTCTGCGCTTCTGGATTGGCATGATGTTCTCTGAAAGTCTGCGGGAGCACTGTCAGAGTTGGGCAAGTTGAGCGGACCTCTCCCTCTATAGGTTTCTGCAATGAGTTTCTAATAGGCTCCAAATATG
>JBHGBG010000070.1:0-12404 GCA_041946875.1 Bathyarchaeia archaeon | reverse complement strand
GCCGGGCAGCCACGCCGCTGAGGATAAGAGCTGAAAGCATCTAAGCTCGAAGCCTCTCCTGAAAAGAGGCAGCCATTCCCGTTCATCGGGACGAAGGCTCCCATAAAAGATGGGTTTGATGGGTTCGGGGTGTAAGCTGGAAGCTTTCGGGCGACCAGCTCAGCCTGCGGATTCCAATCGCCTGAGATGTCGGGTCCTCTGTTGGTGTTTGAGCGATATTTGGTGAGCTTGCAGAAAGTGTTGCGCGGTTTGTGTTTGTGTGTGGTGTCAGAGACTTTTGCTTTTGCTAGTTGTCTGTTTTTCTTTTTAACTATAGAAGTAGTTGTAGCAGGGTTCTTAGCACTACAAAGATAACTCAGTGCTGATTGCGCTGTTTTTGATTTTGTTTGCTTTTGGGTTGGCATTTTAGAAGTGCAAGAAGTAGCAGATTGAAGGGATTTAGAAAGTTAGTGCGTTTGACTTGGTGTCTGCTTGGTTTTCGCACGAAGTTGGGGAAGTTAGAAGACTGACTTTGGTTTAACCAGCCGAAAACTGGACTCGGGAGCCTTTCTTATTCCGTGGCTAAACCTTCCACGGTTTGCTGAAAACCGGTGAGTTTTATGCGGGAGCCGCATGTACCGCACACGATGTCGAGCTCCACTAGTTCGTCGTTCACCACTTTGGTGTCGACGATCTGGTAGACGTCTTCGGTTTCGTCTTCAGGAGATATCGAGGTGCCGCATTTGGGGCAGGGAAAGGATCCGTCGCCTTCGATCGTGGTCAGGTCTAGCTTGTAGAGCGAAGCTTTCGCCAGCATGTCTCTGTTCATCGCCTGTTTCGCTTCCTTGGACTTCTTCTTGTTTGTCATTGCTATCCCTGCCGTATTTAAGATTATGAATTAGTAGTCTGTACACTCCATACATTTAAGCCTTGACCTGAAAACCTGAAAGAAGTTGCACGGCGAATTGTTTCGACTGCGCTGTTTTCGCCGGCATCCGATTCAGGTTTGCCAAACACGACCGTTATCCTTCGAAGCTCTCGGGAGGGATGTAGTCGCCGAAGTTTTGACGCGCTTTGACCAAGCGTTCACGCTGCAGGTACAGGATGCCGAACATTTCCAACGGCGTGTCGGAGACGTTCTCTTGGTAGAACCGCTGTACGCGCTCAATCTTTGCCAAGTTTTCGGGGACCCGAATCGTGAACTGCTCCACGTAGTCCTCTTTTGCATAGTCTTTGTTCAGGACTTGCTTGAAGAGTCTACGCAGGTCCTCGTACTTGGGAAGCCATCCAGTTGGAGACTTTATCGCTTCGACTTCGTTGTGCACGCGTTGTTCCATCCATTTTATCCACACGTGCTTGTCCTGAATCGCGTTTAGGTAATTGCCGTTGTTCCGAGCTCTCAGGAAGTAGTTTACGCCAAAGATCGTGGGTGCCTTTTCAAGTTTCTTTCCGAACTCGAGGTTGTTCCGGATGTTCTGACCCAGCGGGATAGAAATGAAGTCTTGGATGCTCATCATGTTAATCTCTGGAATTCCTTCCTGCCCTACGGTGGCGAATGTGGTTTCGGTCTCCAGTGAGGCGCCGTAGGCGATGATGCCGTGGCACCAGTCGAAGCTTTGCTGGACCGGCACGTATGCCTTGGCGTCTCTGCCGCCGTACATTATGCCGCTCAACTCCACGCCTTGAGGGTTGTCCAGTTCGGGGTCGCAGTTCTGGAGCGCCTTGAGTGCAACGGCGTAGCGGGCATTCTTGTGGGCGGGCGGAATCTTGTCGCCGTGCTCGTCTACTTTGCCTTCGAACCAAGCACCCGAGAAGTTGATGCCTTCCTTGGGAATCTCGCTGCCCATGCCCAGCCAGTAAGGCTTGCCGTCTTTGACGAGGACATTGGAGAATATAATTTCGCCTGGGCTGGTGAGTACCTGGTAGATTAGGGCGTCATCTTTGGGGTTGACGTCTTGGATGATGCCGAATATGCCTGATTCCACGTTCACTGCGCGGGCGACAGAGCCGACGTCTCGGATGTAGGCGATGTCGTCGCCAAGGATGGTTTCGCCAGGAAGCATGGCTGTGGATGTCTTGCCGCAAGCACTGGGGAAGGCGCCCGCAAAGTAGGTTTTTCTGCCGTTCGGACCGTGGACTCCCATGAGGAGCATGTGTTCTGCGAGCCATCCTTCGGTGCTGGCTTTGCGTATGGCTAGGCGGAAGGCGAGTTTCTTGAAGCCCACGGAGTTGCCTGCGTACTGCGTGTTGACGCTGTAGATCGTGTTGTCCATGTTGTCGATGTAGATGCGTTTCTTCTCGTATTCTGTGCTGACCATCTCCTCGCTCAGCTTTCCCGAAGAGTGAATGACTCTGAGGAAGTCGCTCTTTGGCCCAGCTTTCAGGAATTCGCCGTAGCCAGGTCGGTAAAGCAAGTCCTCGGAGTGAGCCACGTACCACGAGTCGGTACACTGCAAGCCGAGGATTGTGAAGACGGAGTCGGGCGGTCCGAGCGAGATGAACCGGACGATCATCGTGCGGTCCTTCATCGAGTCCCTGAGCAGCCCGCGGACTTCGGCTAGGCCTTCCTGTCTGTCCATCTGGTTGAGCGCTTTGCTGAGTGTTATGCCTCTGGGCACCAGGTATTTGGTGTTTTGGCGGTCTCTGCCCTGGTCGTACTCGCCGTCGAAGTGAACCGTGTGCCCCGGCAGGGAAAGGATGGCCTTCTCTTCTCCCGCGGCGACTGCCTCTTTGCGAACGTAGGCGATGTCTTCGGCGGAGTCGCTGCAGATGAAGAGGTGGTCTGCGTGGCAGAGGTCGCTGGCTTTAGCTATGAATTCGTGTACGTTGGGGTTGTCTATGGCGGAGAGTTTCTGGAAGTCTTTCTGGTTCATTCTCGGCTGGAGGGCTTCAAGGTACGGGTTCATCGTGTACACCTAATGTATTCTGGAATCCTCTTTTGAATCTCAGGAACAGAAGATAAACTTTGCGCGAAAACAAAGGAAAAGAGCTGTTATTGGACATCTGCGGGGTTTTCCTCACTATAGCTCGTTTACAGCTCCAGGCACTCTCGGGAACGGCTGTGTTTCAGCGACATGCTTGACGCCAGCAATCCAGCCGACGAGGCGTTCCATGCCGATGCCTGCGCCCGCTGAAGGCTTCAGCTTTCCTTCCTTCGCAAGTTTCAGCAGCAAAGTGTAGTTCTGCCTGCTAACGTTGTCGCGGTCGATTTTCTTGGAAATCTTTGCGTATTCCCACTCGCGCTTGGCGCCTGAGAGGACTTCGCCAAACTGGGGCAGGAAGAGGTCGTAGTTGTCCCACCTTCCAGTCTTGAAATCCTCGTAGTCGTAGAATTCTCGTGGGATGTTCGTCACCCAGACGGGGTCGCTGGTCCGCTCGGCTAGGCAAGTTTCCCAGTCTGCGCCGCATTCAGCCTCAAGTTCCAGTTTGTCGAAGACTTTGAAGGGTGTCCGCGGAACCTTCAGCGTGTCGCATCGGCACAGCGTGGTTAACTCGGCTTTCACGTCTTTCTTGAGGCTTGTGACCAAGCCGGTGATCGCTTCCTCAACGAGCGTGAAGATGTCTTTGGAGGTGGCGTTTCGGGCTTCAAAGTCCAGTTGCGTGAACTCGTAGATGTGCTTGCCCGTGTGGGCTCGTTCGGCTTTCTCGATGCGTATGTTCGGGGAAAGGATGAACAGCTTCGGGTAGGCGAGGGACGACGCAATTAGCTTGTGTATGATCATGCTCGCCGTCGTACGTACGGGCTTGCCGTATATGTCGACTTCGATGCGTTTCTCGATGGAGGCGCCTGGGTCAGGCCAAAGAGGGTCGGTGGATTGGCTCAAGGCTACGGGAAGCAGCCAGTCGAAGCCTTTGTCGACGAATTTGCCCGTGAGGTTCCTGAGCGTGTAGGTCATGATTTTGCCTATGCACGCTTTTCTCTCGAGTTCGGTTTCGGTGAGTTGTTCGAGGGATTTGGGTATCTCGATTAGTGTGGTGACTTGTTTGCTCTTCAAGGAGGATTCATCCCGTGTGTTGCAGAACTGAAGGTGCATGGTTGGTAATAAATTTTTTATGAAAAAAGTGGTAAAATTTCCAAAAAACTATAACCTCATATACCAGAATTCCGTAATAATTACAATTATGTCAGCGAAACTGGATGAAAAGGATGCAGCCATCCTCACGCTCATTCAGGACGACAGCAGTCTCACCGCGAAGCAGATCGCCAAGCGCATCAACGCGCCCTTGACGACTGTTTTCGCCAAGACCAAACGCATGGAGGAGCAGGGCATAATCCGTGGC
This sequence comes from Bathyarchaeia archaeon, assembly GCA_041946875.1. Taxonomy (GTDB): domain Archaea; phylum Thermoproteota; class Bathyarchaeia; order Bathyarchaeales; family Bathycorpusculaceae; genus JADGNF01. Next base: position 8,144 of record JBHGBG010000070.1, on the reverse strand, counting down.
TACAGGGCAATTTTGGCGCCTGAGAAGTTAAGCGCGGGCACCGCAGCGTTCATCTTGGCGTCGGTTTCATACCGGGCGAAAGCCGATGGCGCACCTGTCTCCCAGCGGGACGTGGCAGAGGAAATCGCGAAGTTCGCCGAGGTGCAGGAGGTGCACATCATCACGGGCGACTGGGACCTGCTCGTGAAGCTCAGGGGGGAGAGCGTGGACTCCATCGGCAAGTTCGTTGTGGACAAGCTTCGGCTCATCAGCGGGCTGGAGAAAACCCTGACGTGCATGGTGTTCGAGACTGTGAAGGAGACGACGAAGATTCCTGTGCCGTTGAGGCGGCAAGCCTAAGTGGCGGAGCTCGTGTAGTACAGCAACGGCAAAGCGAGCAGCACCGTGTTCTTGCCCTTGGGCGAGAGGGCATACTGCACCCTTAGCGGCGGCCCGACATCCACGTTCCGCTTTATGTAGCTGTGTTTGTAGAGCATCTTGAGCTTGTCCGAAAGCGTCCGCGAGTTCACACCTATGACGCGCTTGAGTTCGCCGAAGCCCACGCTGCCCTTCAAGAACAGCGTGTAGAGGATTTCCAAGTTCCATTTCTGGAAGAGCATGTTGAAGCTTTCCTCGAGGCTTTTGAGCTCGTCTTGGAGGGCGTCGGGGCTGAGCTTCTGTTTCTCCATGATTTTCTTCAGCGTGTCCTCTATGCCCTTGAGCGTCTGGTCCAGGCGGGCTTCGATGAGTTGGCGGAGTTCTCCGCTAAGCGAGATTGGAGATGACATGGCTCTCACTTGGTGTATCCCATGTTACCTCAGGGTTTATATGAGTTTACTTCGTCAACAAGGTATACAAAGTACATCACAACCGCGAGAGCGACAAGTCATGACGTGGAAAATAGACAACAAAAAGTGCCTTCGATGCGGCGGATGCGTCTCCGTCTGCCCCACCGCAGCCCTGGAACTAAGGGACAACGTGGTCTGGGACGCGCAGCTGTGCACGCTGTGCGGCATCTGCGAAGAAGCCTGCCCCGTCGAAGCCATCAAGGTGACCAAACCATGATAGACGCGGTAATCATCGGTGCCGGACCCGCAGGCACGGCGTGCGCCAAGAAACTGGCGGAGAACGGCTTCTCTGTCAAAGTCTACGACAAACGGGCGGAAATTGGTTCGCCGAAGCGCTGCGGCGAGGGCTTGAGTGAAGCCAGCCAGCAGTTCGTGGGCAAAATCCCCGACCGATGCATCGCGCAGCGAATCAAGGGCGCACGGCTGTACGCGCCCGACGGGAGGTACCTGGATGCGATTCTGTCTCAGGGCGGGTTCGTGCTGGAACGCAAGGTCTTCGACAAGTGGCTTGCGGAGGAAGCCGTGAAAGCGGGCGCCTACGTGCAGGCGAACACGTTTATCTCGGGCTTGCTGAAGAACGAGCAGGGCTGCTTCACGGGCATCAAAGGCGAATTCTTGGGCAACGAGTTCGAGGAGAAGGCTCGCGTCGTCGTCTGCGCAACCGGAGCCGAGTCGCCGCTCAGGAACCAAGCGTTGGGCGTGTTCTCCAAGGTGACCTTGGTGGATTCGTGCTTGCAGTACGAGATGACCAATGTGGACGTGGTTTCGGACCTGATTCACATCTACCTGTCCAGCGTGCTGGCGCCGCGGGGTTACGTGTGGGTTTTCCCCAAGGGCGAGCACCGCGCCAACGTGGGGCTGGGCATCATCCCGCAGGACAAGAAGCCAGGCGCCTACCTGGACGAGTTCCTGAAGGTGCATCCTGAGATTAGCAAGGGGTCGATTCTGGAGGTGAACGCGGGCTGCGTACCCGTCGGCGGCATGGTCAAGGACATGGTCGCGGGTGGTTTCGTGCTCTGCGGCGAAGCGGCGCACCACGTGAACCCGATCCACGGCGGTGGCATCAAGGAAGCCGTCGTCTCGGGTCAGATGGCAGCCGACGTCATCGCCGAATGCCTACGGAAGAACGACGTGTCGAAGCGGGCGCTCAGCAAGTACAACGAAGTCTGGTGGAAAGCACGCGGCGAGCACCTGAAGCGGGTGGAGAAGCTGCGGGAGACGCTGGAGAAGCTGTCAGACCAGGATTTGAACGACTTGGTGGATGCGCTGAAGCCCGAGGACATCATCGAGTTCAGCCGAGGCGCCAAGCTCAGCGTGCTGGCGAAGGTGCTGATGCGCAAGCCTAGGCTCATAGCTATAGCGAAGCACTTGCTTTAGATGCACGTCCCCTTCCGTTGTTTCCAACAACAGCTGTTGTGAAAATTCGGGGTCTGTTTGGTTATGCGAATCCAAAACACGATTTTGCAGGGCACAAATCTTATAACACGCCACATGCTTAACAAAATGTAAGGACAATTCGCTCCTAGGTGAAAAGATTGCTTCCCAAACCGATACCACCGCTGACTGACGAGCAATGGGCAGTGGTTGAGAAAGAGATGAAGCGGAAGCCATCAAAGAAAGACGCCGAACGTCTGAAACGAATTGAGAGAACCTTCAAGAATTGTCCGCTGTAGGCTTTTTCATGACCGACGGCAAGACACCCGCCAAGCATGCTGTTTCGGTTAAGATTCTAGACGAAAACGATAATGTCAGTCTATTCACATGCGGCGTCAAAGAAATAGACGAATTCATTCATACAGAAGCTTTGGACTTTCAGAGAGAGTCGTTGGGAGTCACCTACCTTTTCCTTCAGCACAAAGAAATCTTGGGATTCGCAACGCTGTCTATGGCTGATCTCAAAAGAGAAAGAATGGAGGCAAAGGACAGACCTGAAGCTGCGATAGAGAATTATCCATCGCTGCTAATGGGGCAACTGGCTGTCTGCAAGAAGCTTCAAAACCAAGACCTCGGAACATACATATGCGATTTCTGCGTGGACCGAGCAATGAAGTTCTCAAAAAGAGTTGGGTGCAGATTCGTTTTTGTTAGCGCCATCAAACCGATTGGCTTCTACCGGAAATACGGCTTTATCCTGCTGCCGAAACAGGAAGGAAGACATCAGAAAGTCATGTTCTTAGACATATTGAGGACTGCAAAAGCCCAGTAGCGAAATTCGGCAAGCTGCTGCACAGGGGAGAGGAATCAGTCGTTTATCGCACCATTCTTTTGTTTTCTTGGCTGCTCATCGACCGCCGGAACGCCGTCTGCATCTGCATCCGCTTGTACTCCTCGTACGTCCACCTCGTAGTCGGGTAGAGTTGCCTGAACCTGCGGTAGGGCAGCCTCATGTCCAGCTCCATCTGAGCGCTGAACGCGCCGGGAACGTACCTGTAGTGTCGACTGCGGAAGCGGGTCTGCCGGGTGGTTCGGTTTCGCGCCACGGCGATTATGGCTACGACTATGGAGAGCAGCCCTGCGATGATGAGGATGATGATGGGGATGTAGACCGTTGTGTCCAACGTTTCTCCCCTAGCCTACATGGTTGTGGACGTAGCTGTCTCTTTGGGTTTAGCCTCGGTCTTGACGGGCAGGACGGTGGCGCCTTCGAGTCCGATGACGTTGAGGATTTCCGCGTTGGCGGGTACGACGACCTTGGTCTGCTGGCTGAACGTGTCGCGGACGACGTCGAGTCTCTTGTTCAGCTGTGCGTTCTCCTTGAAGTAGGCGTTGGCGGATTCGGAGACGACTTTGATGGCTTTGGCTTGGGCTTCGGCGACGACTTCGACGGCGCGGGCTTCGCCTTCGGCTTTGAGGATGGCGGATTGCTTTTCGCCCTGCGCTTTGAGGATGGCTGCTTCCTTCTCCTGCGCTGCGGCTTCCTTGCGTCCCGTGGCGAGGAGGCGGAGTTGGCGGCGTTCTTGTTCGGCGGTTTTCTGCTTGTGCATGGCGGTCTGGATGTCGGCTGGCGGGTCGATGCGCTGAAGCTCGATGCGGTTGACCTTGGTGCCCCACTTGTCCGTGGCTTGGTCGAGGACGCTGCGGAGTTCGACGTTGATTTTCTCGCGGCTAGTCAGGCAGACGTCTAAACTCATCTCGCCGACTATGTTGCGGAGAGTGGTCTGGGCGAGTTTCACGATGGCGAGCTCGAAGTCCTCTATCTCGTAGAGGGCGCGTTTGGCGTCTATGACTTGGTAGTAGATGACGGCGTCTATGGTGACGACGACGTTGTCTTCGGTGATGATTTCCTGAGGCGGAACGTCTATGACTTGTTCGCGCATGTTCACGCGATAGATCCGCTCGATGAACGGCGTGATGACGCGTAAGCCGGGTTCGACTGTTTTCTCGTATGCGTTGAAGCGTTCGACTATGCCTTTCTCGTACTGGTTGACCTTCTTGACTCCCATGGAGAGGAGGAGCAGGACTACTGCAGCTATGACGAGGCCTATTATGGTGAGTTCAAGTTCGTACATTCTGTTCTGTTGACTCCTTCGACTATTAGGGTAACACCCTCGATGCGGACCACCCTCACTTTGGAGCCTTCCTTGATGACCGAGTCGTCTATGGGGCGGCTGAGCCAGAGTTCGCCGTTGAGTTTGACGACGCCTCCGTCGAGTGGGTCGATGTCAGTTTTGGCTAGGGTTTCTTTCCCTATCAGCATGTCCACGTTTGTTCTTGTCAGGCTGACGTTGAATCTGTCGAGCATGCCACCGCCGCGCATCTCCTCAATCTTGTATTGGGCGTCCTTTAGGTGGTTCATGCGGCGCATGAGTTCGCCGAAGTCGTCGCTGTCTAGTTCCGCGTCGAGCAGGAAGCCTTCGCCTTGGCGGTTGAGCTTGTAGGACATTCGGTATTTTTCTGCGAATTTGGAGAGTAGCTGTGCGATTTTGAGTTCGTCGGCTTTTATGGTGAGAGTGACCTTCAAGTTGTTGCCCTGTGTTGATATAGAGTCGTTTAGTATATATATTTATCGCTGCTTGTTGAGGCTCATTGAAGCCCATCAATGCCAGACAGAGCTACACAACATGAAAGGCACAAGCATAGCTTAAACTGTTCTTCATGAGGAACAGCGGTGTTCTTGGGAGAGAGCTAAATACCATTAAGCCCATGTCCCCTATGATGGCTAATGGCAGCAAGATGTAGGAAACCTACGGCATATACACTGCTATTTTTGGCTGTTCTAGTCCTGTTATCAACTGCAGTCGAACTACAACTCATCGATTTGGCGCAGGGCAACTTTTTTTCAGACCCAAGGCACGACCTCCCGCGAATATACATAAGAAGCGACGGAACCGTTGACCCAGCGACGGCACCTGTCGAGAGAACAGGCAACCATTACAGGCTGACAGAAGACATAGCTTTGTGCACGATTGAGATTCAATGCGACAACATAGTACTTGACGGTTCAGGACACATGATTTCGGGAAATGCAAGCTGGATAGCGCCCGGCGGGCTTTACGACCCTGGAAACAACGGCGTACTCCTTAATGGAAGAAGCAACGTGACTGTCATGCGCATAGTACCTGCGCAGTGCTATGCAGGCATAAGAGTCGCCAAATCCTCAGACATAACCTTGGTTAACAACACGTTTATCAACGGTACAACAATCGGGGTGGCAATCCGCGACTCCTCCGATGTCCTCGTTGAAGCCAACAGCTTCACGAGCATCTACGGTCCAGCCGTCAGTTGCAACGGCACCTCGAACACCATCACGCGGAACTGCCTGACTGGTGGTTCCTGGGGTATAGAGGTCGAAGGGTCATCAAATGTAGTGTCGGAGAACACAATTGAAGTGGTTCTTCCGATAATCTTAGACAGAGCAGACTCGAACCTCATCGCAAAAAACAACATCTCTGGACCTGCTCCCTCTCCGCAGATGCCGGACCGGAACTTCACAGGCAACGAAGGCATAGGCCTCTTTGTCAGTTCGAATAACGTTATCTTTGGAAACCACATAACAGGATTCGTTAACCAGGCTATCCGGACAGTCTTTACGTGTTCAAACAACACCTTCTACGGCAACTACATCGCAAATTGCGGCTTTGCTGCAGCTCTTCAACAAGGAGCCGTCAACAACATGTTCTATGGCAACACCTTCGCGGCAGACTCCTGCAAGGTCCAAATTGACAACGGTGTAGACAGCACCTTCTGGGACAACGGGACCATAGGCAACTGCTGGGGAGACTACAACGGGACGGACAGCAACGGGAACGGCATAGGCGATACCCCGTACACCGTTAAGGGGTACAAGTGGGACACTGACACCGACGGGTTTGTGCGTTCGATTTCTGAAACCGACAACTACCCGCTTGTGCTGCCCTTTGACGTAGAAAACAACGGAGTCCAACCGCCGCCTGCAACTGCCTCGCCCACCGCGCCTGCCACCCCGCCAAGCACGTCAGCGGCAACTCAAGAAAAAGAGGACTCCAGCGCCCCGTTTAATGTCAACTTTATAACCATAGTGGTTGTTGTAGTAGCCGCAGCCGCAATAGCCACGGCTATCGTGATGCTAAGAAAGCTGCTCCTCTCCTCTCATGGTTAAAGGGTTCTTCCGGTGTTCTCCGTGCAGAACAAGGTGTTCTTCAGGGAGAGCTAAATGCAATCATCAACATCATCCTCAAACGGAGAAACAGAATGAGAAAGAAGTTGGTCCTTGCGGCAGCCCTCATGTTAGCACTCCTGGCTCCAACATCTGGAGTGCTAGTCCGCAGTTCAGACCCAATCGTAGGCGTTGCGAATCTTGAGCACTTCCCTGTGGAGAAAACGTTTGGCGGGTTCGCTGGCACAGTCTGCTTTGCCGCATTCAACGCTTCAAGGGGAGACTGGATAGACCTGAACATCTCCTCCTTCGGCGACTACGGGTACGAAGTCATCTTGACAGTTGCAGGCGCGCAGCATGGCGAGGTATTCAACGCCACAGACACAGGCTTCACGCAAACAGTCAACTTAGAACAAGAAGACACCTACAACGTAACGTTAGCCAAACGCCCCTTCTACAGCACCGTCACGGTCAACGGAGAAATCAACGTTCACCATCAGCAGACCTCAAACCTGACTCATGACTTCTGGACTGAAAAGGCACCTATGTCAACACCAAGACACAGGGCGGGAGTCGCCGTTGTGAACGGCATCATCTACGTCATGGGCGGCAGACGCACCCAAATCGACGGAAACCACTACACCACCGTAGCAACTAACTCGACTGAAGCTTACGACCCAGCCACTGACACGTGGACGAAGAAGGCTGACATGCCAACTCCGATGGATGGCTTCGGAGCGGCAGCCTTCCAAGGGATAATCTACGCGATAGGCGGAAGTGTGAATTACGCATACGACCCAAGTAAGAACACCTGGACGACGAAAACCTCGATGCCGACACACAGAAACAACCTGCAGGCGAATGTAGCGGGCGGAAGAATCTATCTCATCGGCGGAACCACGGCTGACAACGAGGTTGTGAATGTGAACGAGTTCTACGACCCAGCAACCGACTCTTGGGCCACTGCCGCACCCATGCCCGTCGCCGTTGAAGACTACGCATCCGCGGTGGTGGACGGAAGGATTTACGTAGTATCGGGAAGAATCGGCGTCACGCAGAACCTCAACGACAGCATAGTATCGCTGACGCAAATCTACGACCCCGCAACCGACGCATGGACGACGGGCGCGCCAATCCCCATGGGCGTGTCGGCAGCCAGTGCAGGTGCCACAATCGGAGCCAAAGCGCCGAAGGCGATCTACGTCGTCGGCGGCGCAAACGCCGACCACCCGTTGAACGGGCAAGTGGCGAATCAGGTGTATTTTCCAGAGAACGATTCCTGGAGCGCAGCCGCATCCATGCCGAAAGACAGGGCAGGCTTGAGCGTGGCAGTCGCGGACGACGTGCTGTACGCGGTCGGAGGCGGCCACAACATCTTCACGCCCGACACGACGGACGTGAGACAGTACACGCCAATCGACTATGGTGCAGCCGCTTTCACCTCATCAGCCGCAAATACAGCAGCGCCGTCAACCGCGCCGCCAGAGATCAGCCAGCCTACGGAACCGCCCTCAACTTCTCCCCCAATTTCTCAAGTACCCACGGCAAACCCAAGCCAACCACAAGCGCCAATCCAAGCTATTCCGCTTGCAATCATTTTGGCGGCTTCAGTCGCCATAGCCGCTGCAACAACAGTCCTGCTCATCCTAAGAAGACACAATAGATAAGCAGAATCATGGCACAAGAAACGAGGCGAACGTATTTGGAGCCTATTAGAAATAGAATGCAGAAACCTATAGAGG
>JBHGBG010000007.1:0-67728 GCA_041946875.1 Bathyarchaeia archaeon | reverse complement strand
GGACCCGCGACCATTACCTTACCAAGGTAACGCCCCACCGGGCTAGGCTACCGAGGCACATCACAATACCTTCGCACAAGACAACACAACTCAGCACATAAAACACTTACGGTCCTAAAACCCAAGTCAAGCACAGACTGACCATGACGACCAGAGCCGTTCAATCATCATGAAACTTTGACGCATTTTGTTCTATTCTGATTCAAGAATAACACAGAGTATATTTAGCCATGTCAACCAAAAGCAGCAAAAGCAGTAAAGCATGTTTGTCGCTACTGTGCCTGCATAATAGCAAATCATAATACTTCGCAGCCTGCACAAAAAAGGGCATGAAAGCCTGGAACAAAGCAGCCCGACTCCTGCTGTTTCCAGCCGCCATCCTCGCCTACTTGGTGGGATGGAGCCTCTTTTGGGCGGACCAACAGAAGCAGCAAGCAAGAACGAAGATATCAGCGACTCCGATCGGGACAAGATAGCCTCAGGCGTGCCAGACCGCGGGCTAAAAAGCCCACAGCGCAGCATTCTCCCTCTCTCCAAAACCTGAGAGTCACCTTCTCTGGGCACCTACCGTCTTCGCCCAAACCCTGCACGTACCCTCCATGCTCACCATGCACGCGCCCACCGGGTTCTGCGGAGTACACGCCCTCAGGAACAGCGGGCAAGCGTCGGGCTTGATTTTGCCGACGACGACAAGGTGGCATCGGCAGCCCGGCTGCGAGTCTATGCCGTCCTTCAGCGTGATGCCGTGCTTGCGGAGGGCGTCATATGCGACGTACTGGTCCTTTAGGAACAGGGTGGAGCCGGGAATGACGCCGAGACCGCGCCACTTGCCATCGTCCACAGTGAAAACATCCTCTATGCACTTCTTGGCTTTTGGGTTGCCTTCGGGCTGAACGGCACGGGTGTACTCGTTCTCCAGCCGCGGACTGTTCAAGCTCAGCTGCTTCACTATCATGTAGACAGCAAACAGCAGGTCCAACGGTTCAAAACCCGCCACGACCGTTGGCAGGGCGTATTTGCTGGGAAAAACCTCGTAGGGCTTTAGCCCGATTACCGTGCTCACGTGCCCTGGGGCGATGAACCCGTCAAGGCTCAGGTCCTCCATCTTCGCCAGCAACTCCATGGCAGGCGGGACGATTCGGTGCGCGATGAGGAAGCTCAGGTTCCGAGGAGGCTGCGAGGCTACTTCGATGGCGGTGGAGGGCGCGGTCGTTTCGAAGCCAACGGCGAAGAACATGAACTCCTTCGCAGGCTCTTTCTCCGCCATCTTTATGGCGTCGCTCGTACTGTAAACTATGCGCACGTCCGCGCCGTCTGCCTTCGCGTCCAAGAGCGACCCATGCGAGCCTGGAACCCGGAGGACATCGCCGAAACACGTAACGGCTACGCCTTTTCTGGCGAGTTCTATGGCTGCGTCCATTTCCGAGGCGGGCAGGATGCAGACGGGGCAGCCGGGGCCCGCGATGACTTCGAGGTTGTCGGGCAGGAGGCTGCGTATGCCATAATGTGTTATCGTCCACTCGTGGGTGCCGCAGACATGACAAATCTTAACTTCGCCCGTCTTGGGTGTGAGCGCTGCGATTTTGTCGGCGATGCGCTTCGCGAGTTTGGGGTCCCGATAGTCAGGCGCCTCGGTCATGGAAGTTGCCTGCCTACTCTTTTTCGGCTTGGAGAATCTCGTTCCATAGGCTCAGCGTCTCCAGCGCGTCTTTGCGGTCGAGTTTCTGGATGGCGTAGCCCGCGTGCACAAGGACGTAGTCGCCCACCTTGGCGTCGACGAGGGTGACGTTGACTTCGCGGAGCACTTTTTCTCCGAAGTCGACCTTGGCTTTGTCGCCGGTGACGCTTGTGACGAGGGCGGGGATGGCTAAGCACATGGTTGGTCAACCCTAAACCGAGGGTTTCGGGCGATAAAAACCGTATGGTCTAAAAACGGGAAAACCCAGCCACAACCGCCTGCCCGAACGACACGCCTCCGTCGCCCGCTGGAACCGCCTCATGCACGAGGAAACGCAAGCCCGCCGACTCTACCGTCTCCCGCATCATCGAGGCGAGCAGGACGTTGACGGCGGCGCCGCCCGAGAAACCAACCGTTCCAACGCCTTTCTCAACGGCTTTTTGCACAGCCAACTCCGCCAAGCCGTGCGAGAGGTAGGCGTGAACCGAGTAGGCAAGGTCCGTCTCTGATGTTGAACCGCGGTTCTCAAAAACCGCGTGAAGCAGGTTGGTCGTGTCCAGCACGTCACCATGTATTTCTGGCTCCAGACGCAACGCGTCTCTGCCTTTGATGGCGGCGGATTCGAGCTTCATGGCTGCTTCGCCCTCGTAGGTGCGCTCGTGGCAGATTCCTAGAACGGCGGCGGCTGCGTCCAGGACTCGGCCGAGGCTCGTTGTCTCGGGTATGCCTGCTGGTTTCTTGAGCTGGGCGAGGATTAGCTGGGCTTCGGCTTCACCGTGGGGCAACTGCCCCGCGTTCTGCAGGAGCCACGGTGTCACGTCGATGCGTTTGTTGAGTATTCCAGCGGCGATTCGCAGGGGGAACCGTGTGGCTGCGTCTCCACCCAGAAGCGGCTGACGTTCCAAATGTGCTAGCCGCTTGAAGCTGGTTGAGCCGTGGGTGCAGTGGAGGATTTCGCCGCCCCACGCTGCGCCGTCGGTGCCGTAGCCGTAGCCGTCGCACGCGATGCCCACCGTCTCTTTGACGCCGTGTTCCGCCATGAGCGCCGCGATGTGAGCGTGGTGGTGCTGCACTTGAATGAGGCGCCAGCCGTTTCGCTCCGCCAGTTCCCGCGCCAAGGCGGTTGTGTTGAATTTGGGGTGCAGGTCGCACGCCACGGTGTCTACGTGGCTGTTCGTGAGGTGGATAAGATGTTCCGTGGCGTCTTGCAGGAAGCGTTTGGTTTCGACGTTTTCGGCGTCGCCGATGTGCTGGCTGATGAACGCCTTGCCGCCGTTGAGGACGCAGGAGGCGTTGTTGAGTTCTCCACCCAAGCCGACTACGCAGTGCTTCGCCCGCTGTCGGAGCATCACGGGTGCGGGTGCGAAGCCGCGGCTACGGCGGATGAAGGCGTTTCGGATTCCGTGGACCCGTGTGACGGAGTCGTCGCATCGTTGGGCTATCTTCCGGTTGTGGAGCAGGAAGTAGTCCACCGTGCCGCCCAGTGTGCGGAGGGCTTCGGTGTTGTCGTTGACGATGGGCTGGTTGGGCGGGTTCGCAGAAGTCATCACGAACGCTGCGTCGCCTACGCGGTCGAACAGCATATAGTGCATCGCGGAGTAGGGGAGCATGACGCCGACGTTGTGCAGGTCGGGGGCCACCAGCGGCGACAGCGTGTAGCTGCTGCTCTTGTTGAGAAGGACGATGGGGCGTGCCTGCGAGGTGAGGAGTTCCTGCTCCTTCGAGTTCACTTCGGCAAAGCTTTGTGCGGCTTGGAGGCTTCGTGCCATGATGGCGAAGGGTTTGGCGAGTCGGTGCTTCGATTCTCGAAGCCGAGTCAGCGGCTTCTCGTCGGTCACGGAGCATGCCAAGTGGAATCCGCCGTAGCCTTTCACGGCGACTACGCTGCCTTCACTGAGGAGGCGCCCTGCCTCGCGCACGGGGTCCGACGCTTGAACCTCTTCGCCGTTTCGTGTGGTCAGGTAAGCCTTGGGACCGCACAGCGGGCAAGCCACGGTTTGGGCGTGGAAGCGCCTGTTCGCTGGGTCCTCGTATTCCCCGAGGCACAAGCCGCACAGCGGGAACTCGCGCATGGTGGTGTTCTCTCGGTCGTAGGGCAGCCGTTCAATGAGGGTGAAGCGTGGACCGCAGTTGACACAGGTGATGAAGAAGTAGTCGAACCGCGGGTCTTTGGGGTCTCGGAGTTCACGGAGGCAGTCGCTGCAGATGGCGCTGTCGGGCGGCACCACCGAGCCGGAAAGCTCAGCTTCAGGTGAACTCTTGACGATGGTGAACTGGGTATACTTGTCTTTCCCCGTGAGCAGTTTGCCTGTGATGTTGTGGATGCGGGCTTGGGGAGGCTTCTGCTCTTGCAGGTCGCGGATGAAGGCTTGGATGGCTTCGTCTGTGCCTTCGAGGAGGATTTCGACGCCTGCGTCGCCGCGGTTGCGCACGTATCCGTTCAAGCCGTGGGCTACGGCGGTTCGGTAGACGAAGGGGCGGAAGCCGACGCCCTGCACGATGCCGGTGACGTTGAGTTTAGTCCGCAAGCTTGCAGCCTTCGGTACCTGAGAACTTGAGGTTTTCTCTTATACATTTCGAAACGTTCTCGCTCTGAAGGCAGAGAGGAGTCGGTCGCGCATTAGCCAAGCTAGAATGAGAGCGGAGGCTGCCAGGTAGATGTAGCACATGGCAAAAGCGGTGCCTTCAGTCATCGTCGTCGAATAGGAGTATCCGCCCACGAGCACAGCCACCTGAAGAACAAAGAAAGGCACCAACGTCAACGCCAGACTCCGCCTGCGCTCCAAGAGGAGGAATGTGCAGAGGAGCGGAATGAACCAGAGCGCGTAGAACAGGACCACTTTGTTGAAGAAGACCGCCGTAACCATCACCAGCGCCGCCTTCTTGAGCAGCCCGTGCTCCGACCTGTCCTTGTCGAGGGCGACGAGGAGGAAGACCAGCAGTACAGAAATGGGCGAGAGGAGGGTCAGCGGTGTCTGGACGTCCCAGAGCTGCGGATGAGGCGAGAGCAGGTTGTAGATGGTTGCGCCGCCCGCTGACCTGTTCACATGGAAGAGAAGGACGTTGTCCAGCCACAGCGAGAATTCGGTGAGCATGAATGGAAGTTGGAAGAGTGCTACTGTGGCGACGGATGTGAAGGCGTATGTGATTCGGTCGTGGTTCTTTACAAGGTAAACCAGCGCGACGGGCAGCAGAAGGAGAGGGAAGTACTTGTACGCCGCCCCCACGCCCAGAGCCACAGCTGACGGCACAGTCCTTCCCCTGAGCAGCAACAGCACGCCAGCCAGCATCCAGAACGCCGCGGTGGAGTCGAAGCAGGCGAAACTGCTCGTGCCGAAGAATGGCAGGGGCGAGAACCCGTACAGCGCCGCCGCCACCAGCGCCATCTTGCGCCCCGCGATTCGTTGAGCGATTAGGTAGACGAGGACGAGCGAGCCCAAGTCGTAGAGCTGCGCCGTGGCTTTCCAGCCGAGGTTCGTGTCGCCGAGGACAGCGATGAACAGGGCTTCCGTGTAGGCGTAAAGCGGAGGATACGTGTAGGGCACGTCGCGGTACAGCAAACCGCCGTTGAGGACTGCGACTGCCGCGCGGGCGTGGTATGCTGCGTCGCCGCCCAAAACGCCGCCCAAGAGGAAGGGCAGGCGCGCAGCCGCGACCGCCAGCAGAATCAGCGCCAAGAGCATCCACTGCTTGTCAAGAGTCTTCGTGTGGCTTCCTCAGTTGGATATTCTTGGGAGCGAATAAAAGACTATGGAGACGCAGCCTTGGCTTTTTCTTCTTCATGGAGCAGGCGCCTCAGGACTTTGCCTGCGGAGCTCAGCGGCAGGTCTTTCCTGAACTCCAATTCACGCAGAGCCTTGTAAGGCGCTAACCTCTCCCTCACGAACGACATGAGCTCTTCCCCTGTCGCGTTTGCGCCATCTTTGAGGACGACGAATGCCTTCGGAACCTCGCCCGCCTCTGAGTCGGGTTTGCCTACGACGGCGCACAGCCTCACGCCAGGGTGCTCGTAAAGCACGTCTTCTATCTCGCGGGGGTAGACGCTGCAGCCCTTGTACTTGATGAGGTCTTTCTTGCGGTCCGTGATGTAGAAGTAGCCGTCCGCGTCCATTCGGGCGAGGTCGCCCGTGAACAACCAGCCGTTTCGAAGAACCAAGGCGGTTTCTTCAGGCTTTCGCCAGTAACCCTGCATCACCTGCGGTCCCCTGACCACCAGTTCGCCTATTTCGCCAGCCTCCAGCGTTTTCTCGCCAGTTTCCACGTCGACGATTCGTGCGTCGGTGTCTGGCAAGGGCAAGCCGATTGAACCCACACGGACCGTCCGCAGGGTTTTGTCAACGGGACTGCAGTGGGTAACGGGCGACGCCTCAGTTAACCCGTAGCCCTCAGCGAGCAGTCCACCCGTGACCTGCATGAACCTTCGCTGGACTTCGGGCGGAAGCGGCGAAGCTCCTGAGATGCACACGCGGACCGACGACAGGTCGTACTTGCCTATATCTGGCTGTGCGAGGAGCATCTGGTACATAGTAGGGACGCCACAGAAAACCGTCACTCTGTGCCTCTGAATGGCTTCCAAAGCCTTCTGCGGCTCGAACCGGGGCAACAGCACAATCTTCGCCGCCAGCGCAACCGGCACGTTGAGGCTGGTTGTCATGCCGTAGATGTGAAACAGCGGCAACGCCGCAAGGAACGTGTCGGACGCCGCACCGCGTATCCAAGCGGCGAAGGCGACGGCGTTTGAGACGAGGTTGGCGTGGGTAAGCAAGGCGGCTTTGGCGCTGCCCGTGGTTCCGCCAGTGTACTGCAGCGCCGCCAAGTCAGTCGGACCGACCTTCACCTTCGGAGCCGCGCTGCCGGTCTTAAGAAAGTGTTGAAACGGAATGACCCCAGGTTTCCCTTCAGGCAGACTGATCGACTTGGGGTTGGAAGTGTATTCCTCGACACCGGTGACGACTACCGTTCGCAGTTCTGCTGTCTTGTGCCACACTGCTTCAACGATTGGCAGCAACGAGTCGAGCGTGACGACGGTTTCGGCTCCTGAGTCGGCAAGCTGGTATTCGACCTCGCGTTCCCTGTGCAGCGCGCTGATGGTTGTCAACACGTCGCCGGCCTTCAGAACACCGTAATAGGCAATTATGAACTGGGGAATGTTTGGCAGGAAGATGGCAACGCGGTCGCCCTTTCCGACGCCTGAACACGCAAGTGCGGCGGCGAACTGGTCTGAGAGCTCGTCCAACTCCGCGTAGGTGATTTCCCTGTCCAGAAAGGCTATTGCGGTTGCTTTCGGATGCTTCTTGGCCGTCTTGGTGAGGACTTCAGAAAGTGGAATTTCAGGATAAGTCAGGCTCTTCGGAACATCAGCAGGCCAGTTTTTGAACCAGGGCTTGGCTTCCGCGGGCATCTCGGGCACATCCACTGCCAGATACATCTGAGAGATGGGTAATAACGCTTTTGAAAACAGCAGCCCCTCGTGGAAAGCAGCAAAGCTTATTTGAAAACCAAAACAAACAACACACGCGATGCTCGCGCCGAAACCCCACGCATCGTTTGAAAGAAACTAGCCCGAAGGGAGAGTGGTTTCAGGCGATAAAGTACATTCAACCAGTCAAGCCCGACGCAGCGGAGGGACTCGTAGCAGGCGTTTACGCACAGGTGAGGCGGGACTTCGGCAGAGTCGTCGAACCCTTCATCCTGCACTCGCCGCTACCCGAGCTGCTGGCGGGCGTCTGGATGGCTTGCCGCGAGACCGAACTCCTCGGCGACGTACCCCGAGTCGTCAAGGAGACGGTGGCTGCGGTAGTTTCGCGGCTGAATCACTGTCAGTACTGCGTGGACGCCCACACAATAATCTTGATGGCGATGGGTGAAGGCGACGTGGCCAAAACTGTCGAGAAAGGAGAACACGAAAGCATACCCGACACCAACCTGAGGCGAATTGCCGAATGGGCAAACGCGACAACCTCACCCGAATCTGAGGCGCTGTTGTCGCCGCCGTTCACTCGGCAGGATGCGCCCGAAATCGTCGGCACCGCAGTCTTCTACCACTACATAAACCGTATGGCAACCGTGCTTCTGAGCGACACGCCCCTGCCGACCGGCCAACGGTGGTTTAAGGACCCGATGAAGAAGGTGGCTGGCTTGATGTTCTCCGCCGCCATCCAACGCCCGAAGACTGGAGGAGAGTCGCTCCTGTTCCTGCCCAAGGCAAACCTACCCGCCAGCCTCAGCTGGGCTAGGGCGTCAGCCAACGTCGCAGCGGGGTTCGCAGGCTTCGCATCCGTCATCGAGAAGTTCGGCGCCGCTGCTCTGCCCGTGGAAGCGCGTCGCTTCGTGCAAGAGCAAGTCGACGAGTGGAACGGCAAATCCTCCGAACTCGGCCTGGCTTGGAGCGAAGAAGCCATCTGCAAGTTCGACGAGCCCGCTCAACACGCAATGCGATTGGCGTTGCTGGCAGCGGTTGCACCACGCCAAGTGGACGATGAAATCGTCGCAGCATTTCAGAGGCACTTTCCTGGCGACGAAAAACTCTTGGGCGCGTTATCGTGGGCAAGCTTCACCGCAGCCAAAAGAATCGGAACCTGGCTGCGACCGCTAGAAAAGCGAAAAATGGCCCAATGAAAGGGAGAAGGTCTCTGCAAGCAGAGCTACTTCTTGTTCATGAGGTACTCATGCATGGCTGCTGCTGCACGTTTGCCCGCGCCCATGGCACTGATGACCGTGGCTGCTCCTGTGGCGACGTCTCCGCCCGCGTACACGCCGTCCAAGCTGGTTTTGCCCACCTCGTTCACGCAAATCGTGCCGTGCCTCGGGTCGGCTTGCAGTCCTGCGGTGGTGCGCTGTATAATTGGGTTGGGTGTCTGACCGATGGCGACGATGACCGTGTCGGTTTCCATCGTGAATTCTGAGCCTGGGATGGGCTTGACTCCGCGCCTGCCTTTCGCGTCGGGCTCCGTGAGTTCCATGCAGATGCACTTCATGGCTTTGACCCAGCCGCGTTCATCGCCGTAGAACTCGATGGGTGCAGCGAGGAACTTGCAGACCAAGCCCTCTTCTTCTGCGTTTTCGATTTCCTCATGCCTCGCTGGCAGTTCGTCTCGTGAGCGTCTGTAGACCAAGCACACGTCGGCTCCCAAACGCATAGAACTCCTTGCACAGTCCATGGCGACGTTTCCGCCTCCGATGACGACGACGTGCTTGCCGATGCGTATGGGCGTGTCGTACTCTGGAAACCTGAAAGCCTTCATGAGGTTGACGCGGATGAGGAACTCGTTGGCTGAGTAGATGCCGCCGAGGTTTTCGCCGGGGCAGCCGGTGAACTGGGGCAGTCCAGCGCCGCTTCCGATGAACACGGCTTCATAGCCGCTTTCCTTCATCAACTCTGGAATGGTGTGTGTCCTGCCGACCAAGTTGCCAAGGCGCAGGTCGACGCCCAATTTCTGGACGTAGTTGACCTCGTTCTGGACGATAGCTTTGGGCAAACGGAACTCAGGAATGCCATAGCTGAGCACTCCGCCTCCGATGTGGAGCGCCTCGAACATCGTAACTTCGTGACCCAGCTTGACCAAGTCAGCGGCTGCGGTGAGTCCCGCGGGGCCCGCGCCGATTATGGCGACTTTCTTCCCTGTGGGTGGTGCTTTCTCGGGAAGCTGGAAGCCGTGGTCACGTTCCCAGTCTGCAAGGAAGCGCTCGAGGCGTCCGATGCTGACGGGTTGACCGGCTTTGCCCATGACGCATTTGGCTTGGCACTGCGATTCCTGGGGACATACGCGTCCGCAGACCGCGGGCAGAGCGTTCTTTGATTTTATGATGGCGATGCCTTCGGCGTACTTCTTCTCTTTGATGCACTTTATGAACTGCGGAATAGGCACATCTACGGGGCAGCCCGCCCTGCACTGCGGGTTCGGGCAGGTTAGGCATCGGCTGGCTTCTTCGAGGGCCATCTCTTCGGTGTAGCCCGTGGCAACTTCGTTGAAGTTCTTTACGCGGACTTTGGGCTCTTGCTTGGGCATCTCTACGGCTTCGCGTTTCAACTTGGGTTTAGGCTTTGTTTCTGCCACACTTGCAACCTCCACTCGTTTCCCACAAAAATGAACCTAAACGCTCTTCAGGAAGCATCTGACGCTGGCGCTGAATCAACTGGGCGAAATCTGTTTGGTGCCCGTCAAACTCGGGTCCGTCGACGCAGCCGAACAGCATCTTGCCGCCAACTGTGACCCGGCAGACGCCGCACATTCCCATGCCGTCAATCATAATCGGCGTCAAAGTCACGATGGTCGGGATGCCGAAGGGCTTGGTGATTTCGCTCACGGTCCGCATCATGACAACAGGACCCATGACGACACAGCGGTCAAACTTCTCCTTCTGGAGCACGTCCTTCAGGAAGTCCAATCCCTTGGAGCCCACGGTGCCGTCGTCTGAGGCAAGGTAGACTCTATCGCTGAGGGCTTTGGCTTCCTTCTCCATGAACAAGAACTCCTTCGACCTGCAGCCCAGTACCGTGGTCACGTGGTTTCCCGCTTCCTTCATGGCTTTTGCCTGCAACAGCAGCGGCGCAATCATGATGCTTCCACCGACGCAGAGAACTTTGCCGAACTTCTTAATCTCGGACGGGTTCCCCAGCGGACCGGTGACGTTGAGCAAGCAGTCGCCCTCTTCGTAGCAGCCGAGTTCCTTCGTTGTCTTGCCGACTTCGTGGAACGCGAACGAGACCGTGCCCTTCTTGGCGTCGTAGCCGCAGATGGTCAGCGGGACGCGTTCGCCTTTCTCGTGCGGGACGACTATCACGAACTGTCCGGGCTGAGCTTTGGCAGCGATGTCTGGGGCTTCGATTTCGAACAGGGTTTCTTTGTGAGCGAGCTGTTTCTTCTTGATTATTTTGTACGTTTTGCTTTCGCCTCCGTCTTCACAATCACGGTGCACTGTGGCATAGCTGAAATCTTTGCGTAGAAAGCGTCAAACTTGGGTTTGAATTCGCCCTCGCACCTTGGAGACAATTCCACCATCTCGAAGCGGTCCTGCAAGTTCATCTGTTTCAGGGCGTTCTGGAGTACGCCGACGTTGCGTTCGGCTATGTCTCGTCCCTGCTGGAGCTTGCAGTCGTTGGCTGAGCAGACGACGCCCATGACGCCGTCGAACCCGCTTCGCAGGGCGTTGACGACGTGGACTGGGTCCATGCCCTTGAAGCACGGAACCTCCAGAACCATGGCGTTCTTGCCTTTGAGGACGCTGTCAGGATTGTCTAAGCCCGAGTACTCGGACCACTGGCAGCTGAAAACCAAAACGGACGGCACATTTTTCTGCGCCTTCAGTTTCGCCGCGGCTTCGCTGTAGCAGTTGAGGACCTTGTCGAATTCGAAGCCTTTCACGCGGATGGCATCGTGCGGACAGACTAGCTGGCAGGCGCCGCAGCCCACGCAGTCTTCCATGACCACGGTTGGTGAGGAGATGGGTTCGGCTTTGATGGCGTTGTAGGGGCAGATGAAGACGCATTTGTCGCAGCCGACGCATTTCTCGTTGTCCCATTCAGCTTTGCGGGAGTACTTGACGACTGTGACGGCTTTTTCGTCGAACCCCAGCTGCTTCAGGACGGCTTTGCTGAGGAGCAGACGTCGGGTTTCTATCTTCGTGCCTTCTTTCATGCGGCAGAACTTGTCCTCGCATTGGACTGAGACGACGTTTTTGATGCCTGAGTTGAGGACGTTGAAGAGGAAGTCTGTTGGGATTCTACCGGCGCAGGGCACGCGCATCGGAATGTAGTTCTCTATGCTTAAGCCGTGGTCGGCGAGGATGTCTTCGATTTCGCAGTTGCTGGGCGAGTTTCCTCGGCACATCGTGACCAAGGTGTCGGCTTTGACGTTTTTTCGGACGCAGTTAACGTAGTCGAGCAGGTGATCGTAGTCGTAGTAGGCCATTTCTATGGCGGTTACGGGGCAGGCGCTGTAGCATATGCCGCAGACCTGGCATTTCTGGATGTCGATTTCCACTTTGCCAGTTTCGGCGTCGCGGTTTATGGCTTCAAAAGGGCACATGGAATAGCATACTGAGCATCGACTACACAGGTCTTGGTTGATTTTTACGGCGGCGAGACATTTTTCGCTCATGTTGGGTGACCTCAGTTAGTTTCCCCAGTGTTTTGGCACTGTAAGCAGGTCGATTTCTGCTTATGGAAGCATGAAAAGGGGTTTTGGTGGATATATTGCTTTCTCTCTGCTTGTGGGGATATGGTTGTTTGATGCTGAAGGTGGTTGTTTGTTTTCTGTTTATGGTTGCTATGCACTACTTGTTCTTGGGTTGTGGGGTGGTTGGGGTTGGGTGTCTTGGTTCTGGTTTGGGTTGGGTTTGGTTCTGGCTGTCTGCAAATAGGCTTCTGCGGTTTCGCTATTTTGGGCAGGTGAGCTCTTTTGCGAATTTGCTTCTATAGCCCCCTTATTTACAGAGACTGCATGGAAAATTTCAGGTTCTGCATTGGTTTGCTGGGGCTCTGGCGCACGAAACTTGGAGAGAGACTGAAACTCTGTTGACTCTTTGCTGCTACCGCTTTGAGTCTTAGCCGCCAGAGCCCACTCAGCCCTGTTGGTTTGCCGATGCGATAAAGAAAAAAAAGGAAAGGTTTTGGTGTTTCACCTGTGTTTGCGAAGGAAGACTGCGGTGACAGCCACGGCTACAATCACGGCGATTGTGGCTGCTGCGATGATGTAGATGTCAGATGGTGATTGTGCTTCAGGTGGCGGTGCGACTGTTGGTGGCGGCGTTGCAGAGGGCGCAGGCGTTTGAACCACTGTCGCTGAGGATTCCAGAGGAGGTGTCGCTTGCGGCGCTGGAGGTTCAGTTGGCTGTGGAGCAGGCGATGCTGACGGCGGTGGAGCTGCAACGTTCAAGGCTAGTGTACTGCTTGCTTCCACATATCTGTAGTCGTCCACGTTGGTCATCGCGTTGATGCTGTAGGCTCCTGGCACTGGAGGTTTGAAGTCGCCCGTGAACTCGCCGTTAGCTGCCGTTAAGACTGTAACGGTGTGGCTGTTGCCGTTAGGATCAAGTGCATATATGTCCACCTTTATTCCCGCGAGTGCAGGAGTCACGCTGCCCGTCACGCTTACCGTATCGCCTAGAGTAATCGATGCCTTGCTCAAGGTGGCTTTTACGGTTGGGTAGTTGTAGGTTGTGCCGTATGGTGTGTCTTTAAAGCAGTACACTTTTTCGCCCAGTGTCGCCCAATACAGCATGCCATCATAGAGGGCAGGGTTGGACCAGCAGAAGCTGTCCCATTCAAAGAAGTCCAGTATCTGACCTGTACTTGCGTCAGCAACGTAGGTGACTTTGAACTCCGTTGCCCAGTAGACCTTGTTGTTAGAGAATGTTATGCCGCCCAGCACTGAGTGCCCGTTGTAGATGCTCCATATGACTTTTCCTTTGCCATTCCTTGTTGCATCGATACATGTGATGTTGAAGTCGTCCTGTATGTAGAGCCTGTTGTAGGCATATGCTGGAGTAACCGAACCAATTAGTCCCCCTCCATTCGGGGTCGTGTAGTTCCATAGGTATTGACCAGTCTTCGCGTCGTAGGCAACTGTTGACCAAGCATTCGTGGGCACATAGATCAAGCCGTTGTCGCCTAAGACTGGGGAGCCATAGAATTCCATCGGAGTTATCTGTCCGCTTACAGTGTTGAGGTATGTTACGTTGCTTTTCCAGATGATGTTGCCCGTGGCTGCGTCGAACTTGTACAATGTGCCGTTGTTGTTAGCGCCTCTGCCTGATATGGTCAGTCTACTTTGATCGCCTATCGTGACAAACACGTAACCGTTTTCTGCGTCTATTGCTGGGGCATTGAATATCGAACCTCCGCTGCTGTAACTCCACACAGTGGCGCCAGTGTTTTCGTTTAAGCAGTAGAACACGCCGTTCCTTGAGCCTACGTACACGTTTCCGTTGAATACTTTCGGAGAGCCAGTGTACCTGACCGTGTTGTGCATCAGGAAAGTCTTGTTCGATTCGACGTACTTCTCCCAAATTTTAGCTCCTGTCTCCGCGTTAAGGCAATACATGTACCCGTCGTTGGCTTGGAAGAAAATCTTGCCATCGTCCACAGCTGCAGAGCTCAGTATCGGACTGGTTAAAGCCGGCAGCGTAACAGTGTAACTTACTCCGTCTAGAACTTGTGTTTCCGAGGCTTGAGTGCCTGGTCGAACATTGAAAGCCCATTCAATCTTGCCCGTCTGATGGTTGAGGGCGTAGAAGATGCCCGCTGTTGAGCCTATGTATACTTTGTTGTTTGCAGCTGCTGGCGAGGCGAGGAATGCTCCTTCACCTTTGAAGAGCCAGTTGAGCTCGAGTTGGTTCGGTGCAGAGAATGTTCTGGCGTGTCCTGTGTTGGCTAGGTCATAGTGGAAGCTTGGAAATGCCCTTTCAGACCCTATAGCTACACATGCCTCTCGGGTTTGGCCTGCATTGTAGTTTGTTGTCAGAAAGACCATGCCGTACGCGCACATTATGTTGCCCGACCCAGCCGAAGTTACGTTTACGTAGCTAGTTCTCCAGTTGCATTCGCCCGTCACTTGATTGAGCGAGACGCATTCCGGTTCCAGCATAACACCGGTCAAGGGATCCCGGTATGCACCTGCAGCGCCTTCTCGTCGTCCGGTGATTCCGAACACCGCTCCAGGGTGATTAGCGTCACCAGACGCGGCAATTGGGTGGGTTTGGTATGCAGAGCTCTGCTCCGACTTCCACTTCCACAGTTGGTGTCCAGTGTACAGGTCAATTGCATACGTGTAATAGTTGGTTGAGATTGAGTAGAGCACACCATTGCTTATGCAACCTGCATCTTCCCAGAAGTGGAACCAGTTCTCCTTCGGCTCATACGTCCATAGCACGTCTCCGTTTGTCGTGTTGAAAGCATACATGATGCCATCCTGCCCCGCACCGACCCAGACTCCGTCGTAGAAAGCACCGTGATAGTTTATGTAGCCTCTAACTGGGGTCTCCCAGATTAGTGCTCCTGTTTTGCCATCCAGACAGACTGCTGAACCATAAGCAAGCCCGAAGAATACCTTTCCGTACATGTAGTCGACGCTTCTCATTCCGTCCGAGAACGTTGCACTCCAAGCCAAAGTCGCGTTCCTCGAAAAGTCACTAGGGAAGCTCCATCCTCGTAGCAGAGTAGTCATTCCGAAGATTCCGCCTCCTTGAACAGTAGTCCAGAACATACCCAGTTTTGGATCGTAGTTTGAAGGTATTGTCTGATTGAATGGTCCAGCTACTCGTTGGAAAGTTCCTGTGTTGTAAACAGAATTGCCTGCTATGAAGTGCGTGGAGTTGAGCTTCTGGGGAGCACTGTTGCCCCATGTACCGTTGAAGATTGATTGTCCTGTGAAGGGATCAACAACTCGTGCGTTGGACAGGAAAAGGTATCCGTTGAACGCGGTTTGAGGAGTTCCAAGAGTAGAATTCCAGAGTACGTCGCCCCTTTCAGGAACAGGTCCGCCTGCAGTGTACCAGCCTCTGCTCGTGTCTCCGTACGTCGTAGGCCATTCGTATTGCAGCATACTACTGTCGGCGGGTGCAGCGGTTGTTACTGTTGACTCTGAGAACAGTAGAATAGAGGAAGTCATCAGACACACAAATGTCAAAGCAAACAAAGTTTTTCGATTTTGAGGTTTCATTCTGCATTCTCCTGTATTGTGGTGAGTTGTACTTTTTGTTCATTTAAAGAGTAGCCAGTGTTGATTATACTGACAGTGCGAAAATCTTAAATCAGAAACTGACTCAACAACACGTACAACCTAGTGCCTGTGGGAAATTAATGAAGAATGAAGAACGCATTGAAGTCTTTATGCGACTAGGGTTGACGATGAACCAAGCAAGGGTATACCTAGCTCTTGCCAGGTTAGGGCTAACCACCGCGAAAAGACTTTCGAAGGATGCGCAGATAAGCCGTCAAGATGTTTATCGGGTGATGTCTGAATTACAGGAAATTGGTTTGTTGAGAAACTAGTAACGTTGCCGACAACATACAGGAGTCTGCCCATGGAAGAGGGGACTGCCATTCTGTTGGACCGGAACGTGACAGCGCAGAACGAACTGCGTAAGAAAGCCAAAGAGCTCTTACTCGACTTTCAGAGGGACCAAACAAAAAGAAGCCTCAGGATGCAAGCACTCAGTTCATCATTGTTCCTATGAGAGAAGCAATTGTCCAGAGACTGAGAAAGGCGCTCCAGAAGCCCAGAATTAGCGTAGACACGGCGACCACTCAGGATAGATTCTCGCAGGCCCTGTTGGAATACGTTGAGGATTATCGGAATGCTTTGGCGAGAGGAGTAACGGCCCGAATAGTCATAGAAAAACCGCTTGTAGCGAAAAAGGCTGAAGAAGTCGTTCAAATGCTGGGGAAGAACCCCGCTTTGAAGTCAGGACTCAATCTGATCCACCCATAGCAGTTGCAGGTAAATTTGACGGCAAAGAAGCTTTTATCATGGTATCCGCAACTCCCAATCTTGAAGGGTCATCCTCTCTATGGTCGGACAACGCCAGTTTAATAGCGGTAGCGCAAAGCTACTTTGAAAGCAAATGGAGTAAATCGCGGAAATAGAGTGCCCCTCGAGCAACGTGTCAAGCTTTCTGCCCTTAAAGATAGGTTTGCTGGGGCTCTGGCGGACGGAAAGATCTAGGAGAGAGAACGAAACTCCTTCTTGACTCTAGCTGCTACCGCTATTTGAGTCCAACCGTCAGAGCCCATTCAGCCTTCTCAGTTGCCATTCGTGACTAAAAAAGGGGAATTGAAAGAGTTTTGGTTTTTACTTGTGTCTTATTCTAAGGGCGACCGCGACGGCAACCACTAATACAATGACGACAACAGATACAACGCCAACGTACAATGCTGTATTCGAGCCTGCTTCAGGATGTGTTGCTTCTGAAGGAGAAGGTGACTGAATCGGCGTAGTCGGAACAAATGTGGGCGATGGAACAGATGTGGGTGATGGAGAGGGTGCAGGTGGTGGTGCAGATACTGAAGGCGAGGGTGCTGCTGCCGTTACGCCTATGGCTGTTTCTGCGCTTGAAGACCAGTATGAATCGCTTCCACTGAACTTTGCAACAATTGTGTACGTGCCTTCAATTGGCGGAGTCCACATTTTGCTGTACGAACCGCTCATGTCGCTCGTGACCGTGCCTATCTCCTGTTTATTGCCGTTAGGATCGATAGCGTACAATTCAACGGGCACACCTGTTATAGTTGTGCTAAGTGGCTCTTGCATGTGCAAATAGTTAATCCACGCTGTCATGTCGGCGTCGGATATTGCAGGAGTGTCTGGCTGAGCAGGAGACTTATCCATGACTGCCCCTTTTATCATTATGGTTGATCCTTTTGTTACGATGTCGTTTTGAACTGTGATAGTGGTTGAAGTCTGACCCTTGCCGAAGCAATATTCAAATCCATCGTTTTCGTTGGAAGCTAAGAGATAGCCATCTGCAATAGACAGCGGCTGAACTGCGCCGGATATGTTCCATAATTCCTCGCCTGTGTAGGCGTTGAGACAGAACATCTTATTGAATCTGAACCTTGGCTGCGTTGGACTGTGCTCAGTGGTTGTTATGTAGACCTTTCCATCGGCAACTGGGCTGACTCTGTAGACTGGCCATGTGCCGTAGATGGTTTCATTGGTATCTCCAACGTAAAATTGCCATTTTATTTTCCCTGTATCGATATCTATCGCACGAGCGTATCCATCATAGGCACCAACGTAAAGCATGTTGTAGGCTTCACAACGCAGTTGTCCTTCCGCGTTGCTTCCCCAAGGAGCGATGCCAGCTACGTCGCTTGTCCACAACTGGTTACCTGTCGTGACATCATAGCATCTGTACGTCATTGTCACTCCGTCAAAGCTGTAGATGTATCCTTTCACGCCAACAAGCACACTTGGCAGTGCCAGCACATGATCCAATTGTTTGGTCCAGAGAGGTTTTCCAGTTGTCAGGTCGAATGCATAGAGCATGTCTGTTCCCCCTGTGTTCACGACGCCTATGTCGTTCCAAATCGCGAGGCTATTTGTTCGTCCACCTTCACCGGGTCCTGTTCCATCAGGCTGCTTTAAAGAGATGTTCCAGACTATTCCGGTTGTCCAATTTAGATTCCTGACTTTGCTGTAGTCCCACTTGATTAATTCGTTTTGGGCGTATCGGTCTGGTATGGTGGTGTTCCAGCCAATTTGCCGGAAGCAGTAAACGATGGGATCACCGTCGCTCATTGACGCAACGCTCGTGGAACCTGGCACGTTTGTTATAGTCGATAGCAACGTTCCAGTTAGCGGATCATACTGCTTCCATCCGGAAGCACTGAGTTCCCATAGATATGGTGTGACGACAGACGCTTCGACATTAAGGACGTTTCCTTGACCTGCGATAGTTGCTGCCTTTAGATGCTGACCGCGGCTTATGCTACCTGGCTTTTCATATATGAGTTTTCCAGTACGAAGGTCATAGCAGTCGAACACGCTTCCAGGTCTGTTTATGAAGACCCTTCCCATCATAATTACTGATGGACTGCCGCCGCCACCGCCAACGCCGCCACCAGCACTTCCAGCGGGATAGCTCAAACTGCCCCAAATCCCTCCTACGAGACCTCCGTTACTCACCTGAGTTTCCCACACTATATGTGATGAGCTTGGCGCTGTGGTGTAGCGAGCGTACCAAATTGCATCGTTGCCAGTCCAATCACCTGAAATTTGATACCATTCTCTGTTGTCCGTGTTTACTGGACGAGTCCAGTAGTCAGTTGGGAGCGGGGAACTTGGATATCCGCTTGTTAACCCCGTGCTAACGGGTTCATTTTGTACCGTGAACGTTACGACTGCACTTTCAGCAGGTGGATAAATGACAGTAGCGTTCGTGGCGGGGTAGTCACCAAAGGTCTCTCCAGGATAGCTAAACTGTGCACTCCATGTACCAGCTTGGTCAGGTGTGTATAAGAACCAAAGCATTCCGCCTGTTTCAGTTTCTCCAGGTGCTAAGCCAATATTACTGCCTTCAGTAGGTTTAAACGTGTTCTTGGATCCGTCGGGTTTCGTGAAGGTGATGGTTATGTTGTGAAAGCTCGGCAAATATGGTGTAACACCACCTCCTTCGAAATATGGTCCAGCAGGAGGAGGGAAAACCCATAGGTTTACAGTCAACTGCTGCCCAACTCCCACGACTTTTGGTGCAACGCTAAGATAGGCTGCGGTTTGCCGTATCGAAGTCTGAGCACTGACAACTGGAAGACAAGTAATCAGCGCGGGAATAGCCAGCATCAGAACCAAGGATATAGCGGAGAGTGTTCTGTTTTTGTTTCCTGGGATTCTTGCTGCTTTTACGACGAGATTTTCAGACATTATGTTTCTTTCTCCAATTTTTATGCTACACACATCCAGCATACCAAATTTAAAATCGTGTAACATACAACGTGTACTTACAGCATCTTGCTGGCTGATCGTAAAGAAACGATGCCACATTTTTTAAACAAAAAAAACTAATTCTATTCCAGCCCAGTCGTCGCCCGCAAAGAGAAGACAAAATCTGCTTGAATACCCCAATTTTGGCGCCATCTATTCACGGAAATCCGTAACGACTTTACCCATAGAAAATAGCATCACTTGCCGTTTTTCTAGAAGAAATCACTGTTCTTGTCCAGTATCTCTACTCTGGCTTCAACTGAGGTCTTGCACACACATTTTTTGCATTATTGCTTTTTTCTAGAGTAAGCCTCGCCTATTTTTCAAGGTGACTATGCGCTGTTTAAGAAGATTTTAAATACAACCTGCAATAGGACCACTCAGTCAGAATTGGGAGAAAACACGGTGATAGAAAAACGAACTTTGCTTCCACTCCACGAGACAGAAACGAGAGTTCTAGTAGAGTTGGGGCTTACCTTCTCTGAAGCCAGAGTTTATCTTGCTCTCACTCAGATTGGTCCATCTCAGATAGGAGACATTTCAAAGGTCACAGGCATTCACAGAGAACACCTGTACCATACAGTACATTCACTGCAGGACAAATGTCTTGTCGAAAGAGAAGTGGAATCAGCAGCTAGGTACAAAGCCATATCAGTGGACGAAGCAGTCTCCATGCTGGTTAAACGTAAACAGACGCAAATCTCCGAACTTGAAACAAAAGCCCAAAGCATCGTAGCAAATTTCAGAAAAGAGAAAAACAACCTGCAACACGCGGCAATAAAAGAACTTCAAGATAAAGACTCTCAATTTGTCATAGTTCCTGGGAAAGAAGTTATCATCCGCAGGATTAGAGAAGCAATTCAGAAAGCTCAAGAACACATTGAGATCGTTACCTCACAGAAGAGGTTTTCAGAAGGGACTCTGGAATTCACCGAAGAATATAAGAATGCCCTAGAAAGAGGAGTAAGAGTCCGAGCAGCCTCAGAAAAGCACGTAGCTGAAAAAAAGGCCTTGGAAATCATCCAAATGTACAAGAGACACCCCAACTATGCGATCAGGTGGTTTGCCGGTCCACCGCCGGCGATAATATCGATATTCGACAACAAAGAAGCCGTTGTCACGCTGTCAGCAGCAGCTAATCTCCGAGCAGCGGGTGGTTTATGGTCAAACAACGCCTGTTTCTTAGTGTTAGCACAAAGCTACTTTGAAAGCAAATGGAGCATCTCGACGACAGAGGAACCGAGCTAGTTTCTGCTAGCTGTATCAGCCATTGTTTGATGAGGTTAGAGGGTTTGCTGGGGTTCTGGCGGACGAAACTTGGAGAGAGACTGAAACTCTTTTGACTCGTAGCTGCTACCGCTTTGAGTCTGAACCGCCAGAGCCCTCTCAGCCCTTCCTTTGCCGATGCTATCAAAAAAGGGGAGAAGATAGTTTTTGGGTTTCTTCATTTACTATTGCTGGTTGGTTTTTCTTCGTCTTAAGACAAATGCTACTGCGGTGACCACTACAGCAACTGAGACCGCTGCAACGGCTATGAAGAGTGCAGTGTTTGGAGCTTCAATTGCTGGATTTGGAGCTTGTGTGGGCGAAACAGACGCAGACGCTGAAGGCGCTGGCGAAACCGCAGGGGGAGTTGTTGGCGTAGTCAAGGGCGGAGTCTGAGTTGTCGTCGGTTCTGGTGCGGCTACTTGGGCTGCGACTTGGGCTTCAACACCTATCACTGTTACTGCACTGGACGCGAAGTACGATTCTGAGCCCCCGAAGCTTGCGGTTATCTTGTAAACTCCTTCGACAGGTGGAGTCCACATTATCCCGTACACACCGTTTGCGTCGGTTGTCACGGTACCGATATCCTGAGTATTGCCATTTGGATCAACTGCCGTTAGATGCACGGGTACACCTTTCGCGTCGGTAGGCTTCGGCTGTTGCATGTACAAGTACTCCATCCACGCACTCATGTCGTCATCGGCAATTGCAGGAGTTCCTGCGGCAGGGATGCCCAAGCACGTTTCTCCAGAGGATTGGTCAGTGACTGTGCCCTGTATGGTTACCGCTCTCCCTTTGGGCAATGTTGTGGGATACGCTGAAACTGATGTGGCTGTTTGGCCTTTGCCGAAGCAGTAGAGCAGATTGTCATATGAATTGAAGCTTACCATGTAGCCGTCAGCGATTGCGGGGGCAGTTGTGACGAAGAAGCCAAGAACGCTCCAGACTTTCTCGCCAGTCGTGCAGTTGATGGCGTAGAGCTGCGAACCCTTAAACATGGGTGGACTGTATTCGTGACCGCCGCCAACGAAGATTTTTCCATCCGCAACCGTTGACATCAGGTTGTACGCCACCCACAGTGGATATGTGCCGTATATGGTCTCGTAGCCGCTGCTGCCTGTTGAGAACGTCCACAATCGTGTGCCAGTGTTGATGTCGTATGCGTAGATGTAACCGCCTAAGCCGAGGGCGTAGAGCTTGCCGTAAGCTATGAGGCCGTTAGCAGCGTAGGAGGCAAACGGGTCGTCGATGTACTGCGTAGTCGGTCCCCAGAGTTGCTGCCCCGTCTTGATGCTATAGGCGGACCAGCAGCCCGTCTCATACGTGTACTCAGTGTATACTCCGTTTGCTGCGGGGAAAGTCATGAGCCTCGTGAAAGGCTCTTCTGCCCTGTTCACGAGCCACAACTGCTGTCCAGTTGTAGCGCTGTAGCCAGCTTGAGCCACTGTACCTGTTTGCCAAACGGTCATGCCTGCATTCGTCAAGAGCACCACGTCGCTGTCCACGAGCACTATAGCGAGTGCTGGGCTTATTGGAGTGCCAGAAATGCTAGTTGCCAGCGGAACGGACCATTGGATTCCGTAGGAGAAGTCCACGTTTGCTCCTTGCGGTGGTCGCCATCTGCTAGGTCGAGTGTTCTGTCCTGTGGCGTTTCCATAGTCCATGATGCATTTGGTGGAGTTCCACATCACCAGCGATTTGCTTGTAGAATTGACATAGTACCCTATCAAGGTGCCGTCCGCTGCTTCCGTGACAGTCATAGCGACGCCTTTCACGATGTTGCATATCCAGTTGCCCGTTTGAGCACTGTACATTGAATAGGTAGTTCCCGAAAAGCCCCAGAGGTATGGAGTGCCCCCATACTGGTCGAACGACTTAAACGCCAAGACTTGGCCCATTCGCAGAGGCGCTGAGATGTTCTGTACCCACAGTGTTTCGCCTGTCCGCAGGTCAACTGCTTCCCAGCCCTCCGGAGAAGTGACGCTGCCCGGGTATCGCGTGTAGTAGAGAACGCCGTTTATGATAACTGGCTCAAACTTGGGTTCGTTGTGGCTGGTTGAGTAGTAGTTGCTTTCTTCCGTTCCACCGAACTCTCCGCCGATTTGCCCACCGAACGCTAACTGCTTAGTCCAAACAACGTGAGCAGTGTTCGGTGCAGTTGTGTAGGGGTTGAAGTTCTGAGCGTTGTTGTAGGCGCCTGTCTGAAGTTGAGTTGCCACCAACCCAAGCCAGTTGCCGCCCAGCACAGACCATTCAGTGTTGACAGCTGATATCGGACGCTGCCAGTAGCCCTTCGGCAACTGGTTGGAGGGATAGGACGGCACTTGCTCCTGCGTCACGTTGAGCGTTGCTCGGGCTGTTGAGGGCAGATAATAGTCTCCAACGTACTCTTTGTTGACTGTGCCAGTTGGAGGCGGATTCTCGCCTCGCACCGTGTCTCCGCCGAAAATGAACTCGAAAGAGTAGACGCCGGTTCTGTCAGGAGTATACAGATACGCGTAGCCGCCTACTTTGTCAGAATTGAAGGGGCCATTAGTCTGGATCGTTCCGTCAGGCTTGGTGATCTTCAGCGTGTAGTTGTGCCATATATCGCCGTAGACGTTGGATGATGTCGGCGGTGCCTTATCAATCCACATGGTAACGTATGCTGTCTGCCCAACGCCTATAGGATTTGGTATGACAGTAAGGTATGCATAGGTTGGAACGCTCCAAGGCGGCGAATGTGCGCTAGCGCTTGGCAGCGTTGCCATTAAACCGCTTATTAACAGTGTCAAAAGCAGAGCAATCGAAACGCTAACTGTCCTGTTTTTAGCCATCTTCATTCCTCTTTCCTTTTTTCGCCCCCCATTTCTGTTCCGTGGATATATAAATTTTAGTCTCTTCGAGGCAAAATATTGCAAATACTTTAGCCGTTGGTAACTCAAACATACAAATTTTTTTAAGTCGGGAAAAGCAGACATGTGAAGAAGGAGAAGAGTCGAACAAGAATCTTGAGCAAGATGGAGATGCCGAATGAGACAGCTCGACGAAATAGATGCAGAAATACTGAGGAGCATGCTCAGAGAATCACGTACAACCTTCACCGAAATAGCCAAAAACTGCAGAATCTCTGTTTGCGCGGTCAGATCACGATATAATCGTCTTAAAAGAACCGGGATTGTCTGGAGCGAAGAAGCCCACATAAACCCAAGGTTCTGGGGATATGAATGTGTTGCTGACCTGATAGTTGAAACACGTGCCAACTCCGTAGAGGAAGTTGAAGAATTTTTGGACACAAAGGCATACGTTCTGAAATACAGGTCTTTTGGAATACGCACTCTCGAGGGTTTTATGGTGCTGTCAAAGATTGAAGAGTTAGGGGGAATAATTGAAGAATTAGAATCTCATCCAAAGATTAGAAAAGCTGAAATACTATTGTGGGACAAAAATCAAAACATCGACTACGTCGAAAATCTAATAATAAAGCCCATTCCAAGTTTCAGCAAGAGTAATGACGGAACACCACCTTCAAAAGTCGGTGCGCGAGTACAAATTGATGCGACAGACAGACAAATGATAAAACTGCTTTTGCACAAATCTCGAGTTCCATTTAGTCTGATCGCTAAGAAACTCGGTCTTTCAACAAACAGTGTGATCCAGAGGTACAGAAGACTAAAAGCCGCAGGTGTTGTGACCCATTCGACAATAACTGTGGACTTGGAGAAAATTGGCTATAATGCCTACTATCAAGTTTACATCAAACTCGCAAACAGAAGTTTCATATCTGGAGTTTGCGAGAAACTGCTTACAATACCAAACGCAATTCGACTTATCAGGCACATCGGAAAATATGACTTGCGAGTTGAATTTCCGGTCACAAGCATCGGAGATATTCTGTACATAGACAACGAAATTCAAAAAATAGATAATGTTGAAAGAATTCACACACATACTCTGAAGCTAACACCATGGCCACGTAATCTTTACGCCAAGCTTGTTTAGACAGACCCAAAATTTAAACAAAGCAAATGGAGCTCGGAAACAATGACCAAAGATGAACATAGCCTGCGACTAAAGACAAAAGACTCAAACGATTGGATTGCCGGTACTGGAGGATTTCTTGCACAAAGCATCCGCGAAATAGGAAGATCAATCCTACCGCTTGAATTGATGGTCTTTGTTGGAGCGTTAGGCATCTCCAATGCTGATGTCGGAGTAGTCTTGTCAATTTATGGAGTTTTTTTCGCTGCAGGTTCACTGTTTTGGGGAGTAATAGCTGACAGAATCGAACTTCGGATTGTGCTTGCCTTAAGTTCACTGCTTGCATCTATAGGCATATTCGGAATGGGTGGAGTAAACTCATTCACACAGTGCTTGGTTTTCTATGCTTTAATCGGATTTGGTTCTGCTGCAATAGTTTCTCTAATACCAAAGCTTGCAAGCACGTATTTTAGTTCGCAAAGACGAGGCATAGCATCAAGCTACATATACAGCGGAGGGACCGTAACAGCGGCAATTTTGGGGATAGTTGTACCCCTCCTTGTTAACTCGCATGATTGGCGTCTTCCTTTTTATGCTTTGGGTTCGATAGGCATTGTGGGTTCTTTTTCAATTTTCTTTCTCGTTAAGAAACGCACTTACGAAATTCAAAAGCAGAAAGCAAAAACCAAAAATGTACTAATGATGAAAACTACTTGGCACATAGCCACAATCCACGCAGCCCTTTTCTCGGCCGCTCTATTAATCAACGCTTTTTTGGCAGGGTATCTCACTGAAATTGGTTTTTCTCTAGTAAGCGCTGGATTTGCCTTCAGTGTGTTCACAGCGGCTAAGTTCATTGGCCAATACACTTTTGGCATTCTGTCAGATTACATACCGAGAAAATTCGTGCTAAGTTTCATAGCCTTTCTTCTTGTTGTATCCATGACAATATTCATCAGTCTCCGAACGGGAGAATTGGGCACTTACGCATTAGTTTTTTCTATCGGACTCTCAGTAGGATGTACTCCGGTGCTTTATGCAATAAGTTGCGACAACTTCCGAACAAATGTTCTGGGAACGGCAACAGGAATAGCAATGTTCATGGATGGGCTTGGTTCAATATTTGTGCCCGCGGCAGCCGGATACTTAGCAACGGCAGCTGAAACTCTGGCAGCGGTATTCCAACTAAGTATTGGTCTAGCGTTTGCTGGAGCCATACTGTCATTGGTTTTAAAGCGACAACCAGAGTCCAAGCAAAATCGCGCCCCAGACAAAACAAACCAAGTAACTTGCTAGTAGTCCGAATACTGTTATCAAGGGGGTAAGAGCCACAACAAGAGAAGCGGTTTGCTGGGCTCTGGCGGACCAAGAGATGGATGAGGTTATTCTTAAGAATGGAAAAACAAACTTCTGCTGACACACCACAGAAATATCAGCATCATTTGGTTTCTATGACTTGAAGGAGCTCACTCACTGACAGTATCTTGGTTTTTTTGCAGCGAATTAGTTTGAGAAGATGCTTATCGCCGCTAACTAAGTAATCTGCGCCAGCCGCCATAGCGCATTCGATAAACTTATCATCAGCCAGATGCTCCACAACCACACTGACCTTCTCAGTCACGTTGACGAATTTTACTATCCTAAGAACTGCTTCAATCAGCTCTTCACGGCATAAACCGTCAACTTGATAGACCTTATGAAGCTTTGGATAAGCCAAAACTCGGCTAATTCCTTCAACAATCGCCTCAGATGTAACAATGCTAATCCGGCGGTTTTCAGCTGCCCTTACAACCTCGGCAGGTTTTCCGCCCCAGAGCAACGCCGAAACCCACACGTTAGCATCAAGAACTACTTTCAGCTCGCGCTTCTTCGATGAGGGCAGCTACATCTTCCTCCGAAAGACCCATCTGGCGAACTCTGCTCCACACAGTTTTCAAGGTCTCTTCAAAAGACTTGTCAACTATCTTCTTAAGAATCACGGTGTCATCAATCGCTATTGCTAAGATTTTTTCGCCTTTCTTCAGGCTGGCTGCCTTGCGCACATTCGCAGGAATGACGACTTGCCCTTTAGAAGAAACCTTGGTTGTTGAAGCCTCGATCACGCTCTCACCGCTTACAGGGTAAGAACATTCTTACTAATAACCATAACGCAGCAGTTTTGCCGCCACTTCCGCGCCTCTCATTTTGATGCTAGCCCTTTGAAAGGAAAAGGCGGATGGGTTTCCGGGGGGTCTGGCGGAAGAGACTTGCAGCGAGTCACAACTCTTTTAAAGGCATAGGGCAAAACTGTAACACCGTGGCCCCATCGTACAGTACGGAGAGAGAAGAGAGATGCAGCCATGAGCAATGAAGAAATTGAACTACTATCGGAATTAGGATTGACCGCTAACGAAGCCAGGGTATATCTTGCGCTTGCCACGTTGGGACCAGCCACTGCTAAGACAACTGCAGTAGCCTCAAAAGTAGCACGAGAAAGAGTCTACGGAATCATGCCAACCCTTCGAAAGAAAGGCTTGGTTGAAGAGATGCTAACAAGACCAAAAACGTTTAGAGCCACACCCATGAAAACGGTCTATTCCATTCTTTTCAAACAGAAAAAAGAAAAGGAGAAAGAACTGAAAACAAAGGCAAAAGAATTACTCCAGAAACACAGATACACGGAGACAATTCCAGAAGAGCCTAGGACTATGCTCATACCTTGTGGAAAAGCGACAGCTCTCGCCATAGCGGAAGAGTATGAAAAAGCAAGAGAGAGCGTAGAGGCGACTATTATTCGAAACAAACTATTTTTTGTTGCCCACAATTTGTTTAGCAAAGATTTTTGCGCAAACATAGCTAGGAAGGGTGTGAAGATTCGGTTTATCACCGAGGACGCCCCAAAAGAAGCAGAACCTTTGCCTGATAATCTTAAAGAGGTTGATATAGCCTTCAGCAAGAATCCAATACCAGTCGAGTTTATAGTGTTTGACCGAAAAAAAGTACTCATCAGTACCACAGAAACGCAATCTGTAGGAAAGATGCAGTTCCTATACTCCGACAACCCGTTCATCGTGAGATTGGCATTGAACTACTTTGACAGTCTGTGGTCCGGTTCAAAAGGCATTGGGCTAACCACGCCGTGCTACCCTAAAAACTACTTAACTCTTCAAAAACCTGCGACTAATGCACCAGAATACTTCAAGAGCCAAACTTAGAAAATGGGTCTTAAAAACAAGAAAAGAGTCTTTGCTAACGGCAACAGGCCCCAAGTTTATCGGTTTGCTGGGGCTCTGGCGCACGAAACTTGGAGAGAGACTGAAACTCTTGACTCGTAGCTGCTATCGCTTTGAGTTTAACCGCCAGAGCCCACTCAGCCCTTGGTTTTCTGCTAATGCAACTAAAGAAAAAAGGGAAAGATTGGTTTTTGGTTTAGAGGTCTATTTTCGTCTTCGGAGGACAACTGCTACTGCTGCTATGACCACTACGATGACTATGACTGCTATCCCAACATACAACACGGTGTTCGAAGCTGCAGCTGAGGGCTCAACCGCTGGCAGTGGCGTAGCTGTCGGTACTGGTGTGGCGGTCGCTATAGGAGCAGGTGGAGGAGTCTGCGTGGCTGCTGGAGTAGCGATGGGTATGGGTGTTGGAGTTGAAGCTGGAGCAGGTGTTTGGGTCTGCGCAGGCAAAGGTTCAGCTTGAGGTTTACCGCTGTAAGTAAGCACGCCGTAGGGCGCCTGCTCGAAACAGTATACCATCATTCCCAAGTTTCC
This sequence comes from Bathyarchaeia archaeon, assembly GCA_041946875.1. GTDB lineage: Archaea > Thermoproteota > Bathyarchaeia > Bathyarchaeales > Bathycorpusculaceae > JADGNF01. Next base: position 39,649 of record JBHGBG010000007.1, on the reverse strand, counting down.
CCAGTAGAGTTTGCCATCGTATACACAAGGTGAAGACCAGCAGCCGTGATCCCAGGTGTAACTATCGTATTTCTCGCCTGTTTCTGCGTTGAGCACCCACATAGCCTTAAGCTCACTTGCAACGTAGACCTTGCCGTCAGCGTACAGCGGACCTCCATGCACGGAATGTCCCAGCCATTGATCCCATATCTTCTTGCCGTTTGTTGCGTTGACGCAGGCTAAGCGGAAGAAGTCTTGCACGTAGAGACGCCCGTTGGCGTAAACTGGTGTGATGTCGTTCGGCAAAGCCCCTGTCGTGGCTTCTTCGCTCAAGGCGGTTGTGAAGTTCCAGACGATTTGACCTGTCGTAGCGTTTATTCCATAAGTCGCCCAGCCGTTTGCAGACTGAAATACCCAATCGCCAACAACCACTGGAGAACCGTGGAGCTCGCGGGGTATTAGTTGCACCATGTAGCCGCCGGTTGCTTTGAAGTATGGGAGTCCAGTCTTCCATATCGTGTTCCCGGTAGTAGCGTCAAGCTTGTACATAGTCCCGTTAGGTCCGCCTGTGTCATCCTGCCACCGCGTATTCAATCCGCCGACCGAAATGTAGACTGCGTTGCCGCTAACTGCTGGAGCGTTAGAAATCAAACCTCCTGCATCGATCTTCCATTTTACGTTTCCGTTTGCAGCGTTAAGACAGTAGAAGGTGTTGTTTCTTGATCCGATGTAGACGCTGTCTCCGACCACTTTGGGAGAAGCTGTTTGACTCTGCAAGCCGTGATAGTAGTACGGCACGTCTGAGCCGATGTATGTCTTCCAGATAACCGCGCCGTCGCTTGCGCTGAGGCAGTACTGATAGCCATCATCAGAACAGAAGTAGACGCGCCCTTTGTCATAGGCAGGTGAACTTCTAACGCTGTCACCGGTTTTGAACTGCCAGACAGGATTGCCGGTCAAATGGTCAAGAGCATAGAGAATGCCGTTGTATGCTCCTATGTAGATTTTGCCTTCCGCCGCAGCTGGAGATGACATGATCCATGAGCCTGCATTGAAAGTCCATTTCAGAACAAGGTCTTCTGGTCCGTTGCGGTTTCCGTTGCCAGTGTTTTCTGAGTTGCCGTGAAAACTAGACCATGGCTGAGTTTGAGCATAGCAAACGCAGTTAGCTTCCTTGGTTCTAAGATAGAGGTTACCGTAGGCGAGGATGTTGTTCACAGCAGGAGGCCCGCCACCTGTACCTCCATTTACCAAATCTGTTTTCCAAATGACCTCTCCCGTAGTGGAGTTTAAGCATACGTACTCATCCTTGTAGGGAGCGTTAGTGTTTGGGTCTGTGTATCCCGTGCGACCTGTGTAGGCGTAGACTTTGCCGTCTCCAGCGATGGTGGTGGTCTGGTAGCCGACACCTTGATCTGACTTCCACTTCCAAACGAGCGCTCCTGTGTTGATGTCTAAGCAGTAGGTGTAGTAGTCGGTGCAGACATTGTAGATTTTGCCGTCGTAGATGGCTCCCATGTTTGCGAAGTAAGCGAAGAACGTACCAGGATAGAACGACCATAGAATCTTTCCTGCTTTCACGTCAAAGCAGTAGATTCGGCCGTCCAGTGAGGCTTGGATGAATTTCCCGTCGTAGTATGATCCAGAGTATCCTAAGTATCCTTCTATGGGTATTTCCCAGAGTGTGATGCCTGTCTTGCCGTCTAGACACAGCACCGTGCCTCCGAGCGTACCTATCAACAGTCGACCATCCGCTGTTAGCAACGAGCCTATTCCTTTCTGGACGAAATTGTCCCACGCCAATACTGGTGGTTGTGACGCAACAGGCCAGTTGTAGCCGCGAACTCTGTGCCCGCCGCCGTTGCCGCCGCTTTGAGGATCAATTTGCCAGAACATACCCAGGGTTGGGTCGTAATTGGTTGCATCTAGGTTGTATGTGTACAGTAGTTGTCCTGTTGATGTATCGTAGACAAATGTATTTTCTGGTTGAGCTCGACTCGAGAAAATGGGTGGCGTTATTGTGGTGAAGAAGAGTTGTTCATTGATTTTGGTGGGATTGCTGCCGTTAGTGTACCTGTAGAGTAGAGTTCCAGTGAAAGGATCCACGACGTTGCCCCCGGATAGGAAAAGCTTGCCGTTGAATGCCGAAACAGGAGTGCCCAAATTCGATTTCCACAATACGTCTTGCGAGCTTGGAGCTGGCCCGCTCGTTGCGCGGTAACCTAGTTTTGTGTCGCCTGAAGTCGGATTAGGCCATTCGTACTGCAACAGGTTGCTGGATATAGTAGTTGTTTGGGCGTTGACGGTTGCTGTTTCAGTTCCGCTACCTGGTAATGCCATGAAAATCAATGCGATCATCAGCAATACCAAGACTGCGCTTAAGCTTTTGTTGGCAAAGGACCTCGATCTTTTGAAACTGCTTAATTCCCTTAATTTATACAAAATCCCTCATCTCCCATTTTCGAACAAGCAATTCTCCACGATAGCTTTTAAGAATTTGTAACTTACACACACAGTCACAACTCTTTTTAGAAAAATGGCGCTTGTTGGGTCTGAACCATCAGAACACTTCGTCTACATGTGCGTGGCTGACGGTTGCGACATGATGGGTCGAGGTCTCTGTGGGTTTGTTATTTGCGATAGTATGGTCGTTTGATGTAACTGTATGCTTCCAGCGCCGCCGTGATGCCCTGACCCACCGCAGTGCCAATCTGCCGCACCGGATGGGCCGTCACATCGCCCGCTGCGAATACTCCAGAAATGTTGGTGCGCTGGTGAAGGTCGATTTTGATGCCGCAGCCCCCGTCCTCAGGTTCTACGCCTGCCTCCAAAGCCAATGTGCTGTTAGGCGACTCGCCGATTTGAACGAAAACGCCATCGAAGGACACCTCGCTGGTTTCGCCCGTTCTCAGGTTGGACAGAACCGCGGTCTTGACTATTTTTTCGCCCTTGATTTCCTTCACTTCGGTGTTCCACAGGACTTTCACGTTGGGTTTGGACTGCGCGTCCTTCACGAGAGCGTCTTCAGCTCGGAAGGTTTCTTTGCGGTGCGCCACCACGACTTCGGCGGCTATGCCCGAAAGGTACAGCGTCGTGATTAACGCTGAGTTGCCGCCGCCCACCACGAGGACGCGTTTGCCCTTGAAGAAGGGTCCGTCGCAGACGCCGCAGTAGCTGACGCCTCTTCCGAAGAACTCCTTCTCGCCCGTGACGCCAATCTGGCGGTAGTGCGCGCCAGAAGCTATGATGACAGCGGTGGCTTCATACTCTGCGCGGCTTGTCTTAATGATTTTCTTCTCAGCCTTCAGGTTCAGGCTCGTCACAGATTCAAGTTCGTGGATGACTGCGCCGGTTTTCTTGCAGTGAAACGTCATTTTCTCCGCCAGTTCGGCGCCAGTAACCTGCGGAAAGCCTGGGTAGTTCTCCACGAGGGGAGCGTCTGCGGTTGTGCCTCCTGCCATTTTTTCGTCGATGATGAGGGTTTTGAGTCCGCTTCGGGCGGCATAGATTCCCGCGGCTAAGCCGGCGGCGCCTGCGCCCATGATGATAACGTCGTAGCTTTCCGTCTTGACGCACTCTCGAGTGGTTATTTTGATTTAGGCAGTTTATGAACCATTCGGAAGCGGTGAAAGAGACATAGCTCCCAATTGCAGAGCCACTGTCACCGGGTGAAACGGCAAAGTTGCCATCTGCCTATCCAAGAAGGTTCAGTCAACGCACACTCTTTTTTTTCTTCAGCGAAACGTCAACTAGATGGGTGTTTCTTGGAAAGCTATTTATCGGTTGTCTTGATAAGTAGCGAAGACCCAACGCGGAGGACCTGTTGAAAATCCCAGCCGAGGAGAAAGGGTAGCTTGATTGAAATCAGTGCAGCCGCTTTCTTTGCCTCTTTTGCTTTCGTAGTTTTGGCGGAGATGGGAGACAAAACTCAGCTACTTGCCATGTCTTTTGCCACACGGTACAAAGCGCACAAAGTGCTCATCGCGGTCTTCATAGCGACGATTGCTAATCATGCGCTTGCTGTGCTGGCAGGTCAATTCTTAACCACCATCGTACCCGTCAACATCATTTCGTTGGTCGCTTCGCTCTCCTTCATAGGCTTTGGGCTGTGGACTATCCGCGGCGACCAACTCAAAGGAGAAGACAAGAAAATTTCGCGTTACGGTCCAGTCGCGACGGTGGCGATAGCCTTCTTCATCGCTGAGTTCGGGGACAAAACTCAGCTCTCCACGATGAGTCTCGCGGTTGAGTACCTGAACCCGTTCAGTGTGCTCATGGGCACGACGCTAGCGATGATTGTGGCGGACGCAGTCGGAATAGGTATAGGTGTTGTGTTGTGCAAGCGCATTCCCCAAAGAACCATTAAATGGATTTCCGCGGCCATATTCATCGTTTTTGGACTTTGGGGTGTCTACGACACTCTCTCTGGGACGATAGGATTAGGCTACACCCTATTGGTAACAGCTCTGCTGGCGGTTTTCTCAGTAAGTATGGCATACCTGATATCCAAAAGGAACAAGGCATCGCCAAAGACGGAATTCCAGCCAGACAAATGCCTCAAAAAGCAACCTGCGCCATAGCAGCGGGCTCAGCTACAGAGGGAGAGTTTTAGTGGAGGGAAGAGAACCCCACCTGAAATAGGCGCGTCCAAGAAAGAAATCCCCGATCGCAGCCACGTTCGCCAAAAACTCCGTGAACAAAAACACCGCCAGAGTCGGAAGGTCGTACCTGCTTGACAGCCAAAGCGCCAGCCGCATCACTTGCATGGGATGCAGCGGCATCAGATGCACAAGGTATTGGGGTGCTTCACCCGTCAGCCTTCGCAGCTGGTAGTGGCCGAAGATTATGCGTCTGCGCTGCTGGAAGTACTCACGGAACGTTTCTGGACCGCGGATGAAAACTTTCGACGCCTCCGCGTACTTGATGAGCCAGCCCTTCTTCTTCGCCGTCACGGCTATGTATGCGTCGTCGTTCACCGTCGCCGCGGGAATCCTGTCGACAATGCCTTTTCGCACGCAGAAAATCTCCGTGGCATGACGTGCCAGCCCCGCGTCGTTCAGCTCGTGGAAAACGTGGTTGTGGAATCGCCAGAGAAGCTGGACAAGCCTGCCGACTAGCGAGTCTGCCCTGTTCACGGGGACAGGGTTGCCTGAGACTATTCCCACGTTGGAACTGCGTAGTTTGCGGAACAGGTGGCTGAAGCTGCCTTTCGCTGGCAAGGTGTCCGCTGATATGAACAGGATGACGTTGCCATGAGCATTGGCGAGTATATGGTTGACGGCTGAAGCCTTGCCCCTGCGCTCAGCTTCAACTTGCACCTTGACACGGGAGTCTCTTGCCGCATGCTCCCGAGCTGTATCCACAGTGCTGTCGGTGCAGCCTGAGCACACAACGAGGACCTCAGCGTCCGCGGCGAGGTCTTGGTTGGTTAGCACACGGTTCAGCAGTTTGCCTATGTTTTTGCCTTCGTTGTACGCACAAATTCCCACGGTCACTCGACTGCTCAAAAACAGCACTGCTAGATGTGCCGCTTCGGGCGATAAATACTTTTATGCCCAGTCACGCATGGATAGGCAACAGAATCGAACCCGAAAAAAGGGCTGCGGCTTGTTGGCGCAACTGTTTAGAGACCGGAGAGTTCTTCTGGCGCTGTTTCTTGCTGGGCTTTTCGCAGCGGAAGCCTTCCTCTCCATGTGGACTGGGCTGGCGTACGACATGAAGGTCTGGTTCCAAACAGGCGTCTGGATGAACGAGGGAACTAACATTTACTTGCCTGCCGACCACTTGGGGTATCCGCCGCTGTGGGCTTTCTGGTGCCTCGCCTCCAATCATGTCTACAGCCTCTTCAGCAACAGCATGGAAGCCTGGCGGTTCACGGTCAAGCTGCCTATGATGCTCGCGCAGTTCGGTCTGGCGTTTGCTATGGCAAAGTTCGCTGAAAGCCGATTCGACAAGAAAACCGCGCAGCGCATCTTCCTTTTCGCGTTGACTTGGGTTTTCTTCATCTACATCGGAGCCCTGTGGGGGCAGCTGAACATGCTGAGTGCCCTGCTGACTTTCCTCGCCTTTTATGCCCTGGTCAAGGGGCGAACCACTGTGGGCGCTGTCCTGCTGGGAACTGCGATAACGTTGAAGATTTATCCGCTTGTGATTTTGCCTGCCTTTCTGGCTTATGTCTTGAAGAACCGTGACAAACGGGAAGCGCTCAAGTTAGTCCTGTACACGTCTGCCGTACCCGTTGTTTTTACGGTCACGGTTTTCGCTGCCTATCAATGGGACCTCGTATATTTCCTGCAGACCATCTTCTACTGGACGCCCGCGGTTGAAGCAAATCCCGTGCTACTTCAGGGCGGATGCATGAACCTGTGGAGCTTCACGAGCCTACTGAACCTGGACATCGCGTCCGTCTGGCTCCTGCGGTTCGTATGGGTTCCAGCCGTGGCGGCAACCGCGGTCTACTGGTTCCGAAAGCCAACCATGGGCGAGGCGGACTTGAACTTGGCAATCATTTCCCTGTACTTCGTCTACCTGCTCACCTACGGGTTCGTTCCTGAGCAGGCGTTCCTGGACCCGTTGCCCTTCATTTTCCTGCAAATCCTCGCCTACCGCCCCAGGAAGCCCTACCTGTTCATGCTGGTTGGGGTTCAGGTGCTGGTTTTCGCGTTTTCCACGTTCAACTGGGGACCCTTCATCTTCGAGCCTTTGCTGACGCAGTTTTCGCCTTCGCTCCTGAAGCCCCTCCAACTGCTGAACCCGTCGAGAAGCTCGCTCGTCTGGACTATCAGGGGAACTCTGGGCTTGTCGGTGAGCCTGTCCATCGCCGCGTTCCTTGCGGTGTTGGTTAAGCCAGAAATCCTCACGGCAATGGATGAAAAGGTACGGAAAAGGCTGTCTTGTGCCTTTTCAAACCGGTGACAACAGTTTGTTGGTTACCTTCACGGCATAGTCGAACGACTGCAGGGATGGGTCCAGCGCATAGGTCATTCCCGCCCATGAGAATCGGTCTTTGACTTTCTCCCGTCCAGAAAACAGCTCAGCGCCAGCCACGTTTTCCAGTGTGAACGACACGGAGCCTTTAAGGTTTGAGAAAGAGGCTTGCTTCGCCGTAACCTTTCGCCATGCGCCAATCTGCCTGTCAACCTGCAAAGTCCTGTCGGTGCAGAAAAACTTTCGAAAAAACGTGGCGCCCTGCTCATTCAGGAGGAGAATTTCTCGGCAATGCTTCTTGTTGACGGCTGAGAGGTCCACGTGAACCCTTACTGAGCCCGCGCTGCAATAGTACGTAATCGTGACCCTGCCTCTGGGCGCCATTTTGACGAACTGGGTCTGCATGCCCAGCGTCTTCCTCAGCTGCATCACTCTGTCGAACACGGGTCGCAGCCTCTGGCGGTGGAGGTACGCCCTCTCGAAGGTTTTGTGAACGAGCGAGTAGAAGCCGTCGTCGATGAAGGCGCCATGCATCTGCTTGCGGGATATAGCGTCGAGGAGGTAGATTTTGGAGACGACTCCGGCGTCCTGCGTCTGCTTGTGAACGTGGATCTGGGCAGTGCGGGAAAAATACGTGTGGTCGCTGTACATCGCGATGGGAACGCCGAAGCCCGCACCTTCCTCGATAAGTTCTTCGCCGTCAGCCAAGAGCACCATGCCTTTCTGGAGCGCAGCGATTTCCAGGTTCCTCGGGCGGTTGTCCGCATAAAGCCTGAAAGAGATGCCGTTGCCCACGTCGAAGCTGAAGACGCCCCCGCGTTCAAGTGGCTGGGGGGACAGGGGAGCCCGCCTTTCGTTGAATGAACTCGTGGGTTTCAGCATATGGTTCACTTTCCTCCAGAAAAACCTCAACAGAAGACCATATGGTTTAGGCGTGCGAAGTTTTAAATTCTTTTCTGATGCGCGCTCGGAGGGGAAAGTTCAATTAGCCTTAGACATCAGTCTAGGGTGGGCGCAGGAGGAACGGCGCATCACAGGCTTTTTCGAGGAGCACATTGGCTTTTCAAGGTTTAGGGTTCCGAAAAGACTGCTCGTTCCATTCCTCGTCGTCTTGGCTGCCAAGGTTGCGGCGGGCGCTTTCGTGTACTACAGCATGAACATCGGCGAAGCCGGAACTCTGTGGTCAGACTCGCAGAGGGTTTTCGGCTGGGAACAGAACGCCGTCTTCCAGCAGCACGTGGCTAAGTGGCCTTTGGCTTTCTCGGGTTGGGACAGCGCCTGGTTCCTGAGCATCGTGACGAGGGGTTATGGTTTCTCGCCGCAGAGCTACGCCTTCTATCCAGGCTTGCCTTTTTTCGGTTCAGCGCTGAACGCTCTGTTGCGGGACCCGATGGCTGCTGTCGTGGCTTGCGCCTTCGCGTTTGGCGTCCTCTGGGTGCCCTTGTACCAGCTGTTCGCAGAGAAGCACATGAGCAGGCGGGCGGCGTTGGCTTCGGCGTTGCTGCTGGCTTTTTCGCCCTACCTGTTCCTGTTCACAACGGTGGCGTACAGCGAAGGCATGTTTCTCTTCTTTACGGTTGCTGCCTGGCTCCTGTTTGACAGGGGCAGGGTCGCGGCTGCTTCGGCGTTTGGTTCAGTTGCAGCATTGACGCGGGTGGTCGGCGTCCTCGTTGCGTTGCCCATGCTCTACGGTTCTCTGCGGCGGAAAAACGTGCATTGGAAACGCAACGTCGCCCTAAGCCTAGCACCCGTCGTTGCGCTGGCTTTGTGGTTTGTTTTCTGCGGTTTTACGTCGGGAGATTTCTTCGCGCCCGTCCACACAACCGAGTGGAGCAGCTTATACTCTTTCCGCACGCTGGTTTTTGAGGGCATCCCGCAACGGGGAATCCAAGCGCTTCTAGCCGCGCCCTACCAGAACCCGCCTGTCCCAACTCATTGGCTTCTGCCCGCAGCCGTGGTCTTTGCCCTGATTCTGCCGCTCTTCCTCCTGTACAAAGCCGCCAGAATGGACGGCTCGCTGGCGGTCTACTCCTTGGCGAATTACTTGGGCGTGCTTGCGTTTGGAGCTTTAGTTTCGACGCCGAGGTTTGTAGCTGTCCTGTTTCCATTGTGGATTCCGCTGACCGCAGGCTTCTCCGGAAGCAAGAGAGCCGTGGTTGCAGTGGCTGCGGTTTGTGCAGTTTTCTATGTGATTACCTTGAACTTGTGGGTTAGCTTCCTGAACGGAGAATTCGTCGCTTAGCCTCCTTTCTCAGCATAGCGGGTTTTCTCGGAAGGTTCTTATTTTTTGTCCACCTATATCTAGCGCAGCGTAGGAGTGTTTGTTGTGCGGAAGATTCTCGTGCTCTACTACAGTCGGACTGGAAACACCGAAAAGATGGCTAAAGCCGTCGCCGAAGGCGCCAAAGCCGCAGGAAACGCGGACGTGGAGCTGAACTACTTCGTCGAGCCCGAGGAGCTTGGACTCTTCGACGCCGTCATAGTCGGAGCACCCACCTATCACCACGACACGCCGATTGACATCAAGATGGTTTTTGAAGAAGCCGCCGCGAGAAGAATCAGCCTGAAGTGCAAGGCAGGCGCCGCTTTCGGGTCGTTCGGATGGAGCGGGGAAGCGCCCAAGTTCGTCTTGGAAATCATGAAGAACAAGTTCGAAATGCAAGTTCCCGAGCCGCCCCTGCTCGTGAAGTACATGCCCGACCAAAAGGCGCTGGAGCAGTGCAGGGCGCTGGGAAAACGCATCTCCGAAAGCCTTATTCACCCAGCCTGAAACTTTCCTATGGAGGTAGCCGAACGTGAGCGCCACAAACAGTAAGCTAGTGGAATTCCTCAAACGGCAGATAGTCGTGGAGAACGAAATCGTGGACTCCGTGAACAAGGGCGTGGCGAACATGAAGAACCCGCCCGTCAAGGGCATCCTGAAGGGCATCTCCCTAGACTCCACGAAACATGCGGAGCTTTACACCTCAGCCGTCACGCTCCTGACGAACGTTTCCCAAGCCCTGAAACAGGAGAACCTCGACGAACAACGCGAACTCGTCGAGAAGCACATCAGGTGGGAAGCCGAACTCATCAAAAAACTGGAAAAAGAACTCCCAACCGTGGAGAACAAGAAAGTGGCGTTCCTCTTGAACTCAATTCTGATGGATGAACGGAGGCACCATGCGCTGCTGAAGACAGTTCTAGAGATAATCGTCCGCGGCGAAACGATAACTGAGGATGACTGGTGGAAGATGCTGTGGGAAGAAGTGCCTTTTCACGGCGCCCCTGGCGGATAGCCAGCCAGAACTCTTCCTGTTTTTCTTCCTTTAGCTGTTGGAGATTCAGAGTGAACTCTGTTCGAATGGAAAACGAAAGAAACTGTTGCGCGGTCTACGAGTTTTCCTTGTATTTGGCGAACTGACAGGAGAGATTCAGCGTTTCCTCGACAAGCCTGTGCATCTCGTTCAGCAGCCACGCCAGCCTTTCGCCCGAGTCCGTCAGACCGTAGGTTTTGGGCAATTTCCTGGCGAAGACGAGTTTCTTGCCCTTCAACCCTCTTAGGTACTTGTAGGTTCGTCGCAGGGAGAGGTCGGTTTTCTTTGCGAGCTTCTTCGCGGAGACGCCTTCCTCGGGTATGCCGCTGTAGACCTTGCGTTCGGTTTCGCCCAGCGTTTCCTTTCTGGGGTCGCGTTTAGACCTGAAGAAGAAGATATAGTCCCTGTCTTCGGGCGTTTCTATGAGGCCCACGGTTTTCAGTCGCTTCAGGATTCGGGAGACGATTTTGCCCGAGACTAAACCTTTGATTTCCTCGAAAGTCTTAGGTCCGCCTACGAGGGCTTTGAGGATGTTTTCTTCGTAGCATTCAGAATGTGCGGGCAGGAACTCGGTGAATTCGGGTATGTTCTCGATGAGCTGCGTCAATTGTCCGCCGAAGGCTGTGGCGTAGAATTGTTCCTGGGATTCGGCGGCGAGACCGACGTTCATGAGGGGACGGAGGTATTCTTCGGTTATAGTGTCTTGGCTGTGGAGGTAGCCTGCTTTCTTGAGTTCTTGCTGAAGCCTGCTGAGGGAGCAGCGGTTTTTCACGATTGCCTGCAGGATGGCGAGTCGGGTGTCGTTTTTGAGGACGTTGAGGAGGTCTTTCATGAAGTTGGGGTTTTCCATTGTTTCGCCGAGTCGGCGAAGTTCGTTTCTGAGTTTGTAGACGTTGCAGCTGGTTATGCACTCCAGAGGGGTTACGGGTGCGCAGTTCTTGCATTCTTGGTCTAGGGTCATGAGTATGTCGGTGATGCCTTGGCCTTTGCGAGCGCTTCTGAGCGCAGCAGTGGTATCTTGGGGCTTCATGTGCTCTTCCTTTCCGGTGAGCGGGGACGCATGTCTTGACGGGAAGGAGATGAGAGATCGGCGCAAAACGATATTTTAGAGGAGAGACCCGTCAGGACATACGTCATACAGAACATGACATACGGCATCTTTATATACATTACCCCACAAAAATAACACAACTGGTGAAAGAATGCTCATCCCCTGCGAGGTGGCAGTCAAGACGGTTTCACCAGCAATCCGAGCCCTTTTGGCAAAAACTCTCATAGAAAAACACGACATGAAAGAAATCCAAGTCGCCCAAATCCTCGGAATCACCCAATCCGCCGTCAGCAAGTACTTCAAGAACGCCAGGGGAACCGCCATACCGCTAGAAAACGTCGCAGACCTCCAGCCAATCACCGACAAGATGATAGCCCTCTTGCTCACAAACCCCGCGCCCCAGCCAGAAATCATGGCGCTCTTCTGCCAAGCCTGTATTCTAATAAGAAGCACCGGACTCATGTGCCCCATCTGCAGGGAAAACCAGAAGTCTAAACTGGACAACTGCGATTTTTGCCAGAAAGATGGCTCGAACATTTATTAAACCCCCAAGCAGAGTTTTCTTGAGGCATGCGTCCATGTCTTCTCACGACGAGAGCGCAGTCTTGGACATCATCGAAAAGGTCACCAAAAGTGTAGTCAACATCAGCACCGTCAGACTCGTCCACAACCTGTTCTACCAAGCCGTCCCAGTCTCAGGAATGGGCTCAGGAACCATATTCGACGCCGCCAAAGGCTTAATCCTCACCAACAACCATGTTGTGGGCGGCGCAGAAAAAATCAACGTTGTCCTCTGGAACAACCAAGTCCTCGAAGGAGACATCGTCGGCTTGTGCTCCGTACACGACATAGCCGTCGTCAAAGTCAAAGCGAAAGACCTGCCGTCCGCGCAGCTGGGCGACTCAGATAAGCTTCGCGTGGGACAGAGAGTCTACGCCATCGGCAACCCCTTCGGCTTGGCGGGCGGACCCACCGTCACTTCAGGCGTCATCAGCGCCCTGAACAGGACCATCGAGTCAGAGCGAGGACTCATAGAGAACCTTGTCCAGACGGACGCCGCCATCAACCCAGGCAACAGTGGCGGCCCCCTCGTCGACTTGGAGGGCAAGGTGGTCGCCATAAGCACCGCCATCATTCCCTTCGCGCAGGGCATAGGCTTTGCTATACCCATCAACTCGGCGAAGACCTGCACAAACGGCATCGTCACGGAAGGCATAGCCGCCCGACCCTGGCTGGGCATAGTGGGCTTAAGCCTAACCGAGGAGATCGCACGGTACTACGGCTTGCCCGTCGACAGCGGTGTCCTCCTAACCAAAGTGGCGAGCAGGAGCCCTGCGGCTGAATCGGGCATGGCTGAAGGCGACATCGTCCTCCAGATGGACAACGTGGAAACACGCACCGTCGAAGACCTGGTCAGAGAGGTGCACAAGAAGAAGGTTGACGACGTGGTTCGCATCTTCGCGCTGCGGAACGGAAGGGAACACTTCTTCGACGTCACTCTTAGAGCAACCCCATAGATTAGCCTGCGCTGGGGACAACGCTCGACGCCTGCCCGTGCTGAACAGGTTCTGAGTGGTCAACCATGAGCCAAAAAGAAATCAGAGAAATCCTGACCAAATACCGAGTCATCGCCGTAGTCGGACTCTCCAAAGACCCGTCGAAGCCAAGCCACGAGGTGGCAAAGTATCTGCAGGCGCACGGCTACCGCATAGTCCCTGTCAACCCCACAGTCGACGAAGTCCTGGGAGAAAGAAGCTACAAGAGCCTCCTCGAAATGCCTTCCGAGGTTCAGAAGACAATTGAAGTCGTGGACATTTTCAGGCGCCCGGAGGATGTGCCGCCCGTTGTGGAGCAGGCGGTCATGCTTAAACAGCGGTATGGGAGGCCACACGTGGTGTGGATGCAACTGGGCATTGTCAACGAACAAGCCGCCGAGACAGCGCAGAAAGCAGGGCTAATCGTAGTCATGGACAGGTGCATGATGGTCGAGCACATGAAGCCTTAGCCTTGCCGTGATGAAGCAGCTTTTCTACACGAGACCCAGCAGCAAAGAAACCACTGTGGCGATGGCGACGATGGCAATCGTTTCGAGGAGAGTCACTTTCCAGTGGACGCGGGTTTTCTTCGCGCGGTAGCGAACGAGGAAGATGCCCACTACCACCGCCACCACAGCCAAAGACAACACCAAATCGAGAGGTCTGGGCAGAAGGATATAGGTCAGTATCGGGATGATGCCTGCGAGAAACGTGGTTGTCGCACAGATTATCGCGGCGTACAGGTTTGACCGGTGAATCTCCTTCCCCAGAACCACAAAGAGCTTCTCCATGAGCATCAGAGATTTGTCGCGTTCCCTCTTGTCAGGAATATCGCTCAGACTGTAATTCACGAGGGTACGCAGAGTCATGATGTCTGCCAGATCCTCTGTGATTCCGCCCAGCAGAAAACTGGAAAAATTGGTTATCGCCACCGCGCTCAACGTTAACAACGCGGCGAAAATCATCGCCCTCGGCTCGAGCGAAGCCACGAAGGCTGAGAGGTTAACCACCAATCCCGTGATTGAGCCGTCAGCTAGCCCAGCGACAACTTCGAGGATGGGTTCTTTCTTCAGGAGGAGGCTTTCCCATTCCCGCCCAAGCTTCAGCCCCTGCTCCGTCAGTCGCACGGAATCTCCGCTCTCTTCGATGAGTTTTTCGGAACCCATTTCCTTGAGGGCTTTGTCGACGTCCTGAATCTCCACGCAAGACCCACGAGAAGCGCAGACTCGGTCTATCCGACGTTTGAGCACCTGCTTGGACATGGCGTGACCTTTGCTAAGTTCGAGAAGAACAACTATTCTAATGACGTCTGGCAGCTCTTGAATCTCAAACGCCACTCATATTCACCGCGGGCAATCAAAGTACGCTTTGCGGAGCTAATAACTCTTGTGCGCTCCAGAATGCACAGGCTACTCGTAGTGGAGCGCTTCTACAGGGTCGAGTCTCGCAGCCTTGCGCGCCGGGTACCAGCCGAACACGACGGATATGACTATCGCGAAGACGAACGCCAGAACAGTCCACTCCGGAGAAAACACCGGGTGAACGGCAAGCTGTCGCGGCTCGTCGGGCGTGTGAAAACCTGGACCAAGCTCCTGCGACTGCATCACGCTCTGCAGCACGACTGAAAGCAGGTAGGACAAGCCATACCCTGTGGCTATGCCAATCAACCCGCCAATTAGGCCAGTCAGCAGTGCTTCAGAAAGGAAAATAGTCTGGACGGTTCGGTTTCGGGCGCCGATGGCTTTCAGGATACCGATTTCTCTGGTGCGCTCCATGACGGAAACCATGGTTATGTTCATGATGCCGATGCCCGCGACGATGAGCGAGATGGACGCCACCGCCAGCAGGAAGAGCTGCACGACGTTCAGTATGCTGTCCACCTGTTTGATAAAAGCCAGGGGCACGAGGATGGTGATTTTGAACTCGCCCAGCCCCGCTTCAATCTGGTTGGCTATCCGCTCGGAGTCCTTTGGGTCGTGGACCTTGACGAAGATGAGGTCGGACCGCTGAGAATTGCTGAGCTCACGTGCAGTTTCGAGGGGCAAGAACACCCAGTAGTCGAAGTTCGTGATGCCCGACGTGCCTTCCTTGTGCAGCGTCCCGCTGACAGTCACCGTGAAGTTGACCTCGATGATGCCGACCTGCGGGTTCGGGATGCCTACCGTGAGCGTCAACTTGTCGCCTGCAACCGCGAAAGGTTCGGCTTCGTCCTCGCCCACGCGGTTCGCCTTGTACCCTATGATTATCGAGTCGTTGCTGTCCGACGAGGGTGGTCCGCCGCTTTCGTAGTTGAATCGGTCCGGAAAGACCTGCAGGAACTCCTCGAAGTTGACCGCGGTTGCCACGAAGGCGGTTGCCACTTTGCCGTCTTTGTGCAGCGTGACGTTGCCCAATTGCATCACGCCCGTGGAAACCTTCACGCCCGATACGGCTGAGACGTTGGCTATCTGTTCGTCGCTGAAGCCTTCTCGGCTGTAGCCCGCGAACAGACTGCCTGGAATGACGGTCAACTCGTCCAGCTCAAAGCCCGTTTGAAGCTGGTTCTTCATGTCTATCCGGAAACCTTCGCCCAGCGATGCCAAACCGATTATGGCGGTTATGCCAATAACCACGCCCAGCGTCGTCAGGGAAGCACGGGTGCGCCGCTGCTTCATGTTCTCCCACGACATACCCAGCATCCTGCGTGCCTTCATGTTTTCGCTCTCCCATCTGGGGTTCGGACGGCTTCAATCAAGCCGTCTCTGAGGAAGACCATGCGGTCCGAGACATCGGCTACGCTGGAGTCGTGCGTTATGACCACGAACGTTTGGCCCTTCTCGCGGTTGAGCTGCCGCATCAACGCCATAACTTCCTTGCCCGTGGCCGTGTCCAAGTTACCCGTCGGCTCGTCCGCCAGGACAATTTTTGGGTCGTTCACGAGCGCCCTCGCTGTAGCCACCCGCTGCTGCTCTCCTCCGCTCAGTTCGTAGGGTCGGTGTTTCGCGCGCTGCTCCAAGCCCACGAGTCGAAGCATATCCATCGCCTTCGCCTCGGCCTCCTCCTCGGGTAAGCCAGCGATGTGCAGCGGCAGAGCGACGTTCTGCAAAGCGGAAATCTTGGGCAGGAGGTTGAAGAACTGGAAGATGAACCCGATTTTGGTCAACCGCAGATGTGCGAGGGCGTCGCTGTTCAAGCGCAGGGCGTCTTCGCCGTCTATGGTTACGGCGCCCTCGTCGGGCCGGGTCAGACAACCGAGGATGTTGAGCAGCGTCGATTTCCCGCTTCCTGAAGGTCCAAATATGCTAAGGAACTCGCCCGCCTCGACGTCGAACGTGACTCCTCGCAGTGCCGGGACGAGGACTTTGCCCAAGTGATAAGTCTTCTTGACGTTCTTGACTTCAAGCGTAGCTGGCACATGAGGCACCGGCTGTTTTCAGTTATGTAAGTGTGAATTCTGGTTATTATAAACCTGCCCTTGCTTCTCCTTGGCAGAGACGCCTTTCAGCAAAGAATATATCCGCTGATGCTGAAGTCTATGGTGGTGATTTTTTGGGCTGCTGGAAATGGTTCAACGGAGTTTTAAAAGAAGCCAACGTGCAAGTGACCGACGCGAACAAAGACAAAGTGGAAGACGTCATCCACAAGTACATCGGCGAGCAAGCCAGCTACGGACGATGCTCATCCGACTGGATGACTGCGCACAAGGAGATCAGAGAAGACCCCAAAATGAAGCAGGAACTCATCGCCCAACTCAAGAAGCTCGTATAAACCGCAACGACAAACTCTCCTCCCGATTTTTCTCCTCTTTCGCCATTGACTCAGACGGAAGGCTGAAAAGTTTATATTACAATCTCAACTTCAGCTTATCCTGATCGGCTATGTTTTCGGGCAAGATCATAAAACGAGACGGCAGAATCGTCGATTTTGACCCCGACCGCATAAAGAGCGCCGTCCACAAGGCATTTCTGGCGGTGGAGCTGGGCGGCGGCGACAAAGCCGAAACCGTCACAAAAGAAGTTGTCAAACGGCTGATGGAGAAGTTCAAGGACAAGACGCCATCGGTCGAGGACGCGCAGGACATGGTCATCGCCGTCCTCAAGGAACAGGGCTACGCGAAGGTGGCCGCGGCTTACGAGGATTTCCGCAAGAAGAAAGAGGAACTCCGCAAACTCCGAGGACTCCTAGGCGTAGAGCCGAAGCTGACGATCAACGCCATGGAGGTCCTGAAGGCGCGGTACCTGCTGCGGGACGAGCAGGAGAACATCGTCGAGAACCCCACGCAGCTGTTCACGAGAGTCGCCAAAGCCATCGCCAAGGTGGACGCGCAGTTCGGCGACGACGCCACGGAAACCGAGAAGGTCTTCTACGACATGATGGCGAAGCTCGAGTTCATCCCCAACACGCCCACGCTGTTCAACGCGGGCACCCCCATCGGGCAACTCAGCGCCTGCTTCGTCCTCCCCGTCGAAGACTCGCTGGAAAGCATATTCACCACTGTGAAGAACATGGCGCTCATCGAGCAGACGGGCGGCGGCGTCGGCTTCGACTTCAGCAAACTCCGCCCCAAGGGCGACATAGTCGGCTCCACGAAGGGCGTGGCGTCTGGCCCCGTCAGCTTCATGCGTATCTTCGACGTGTCCACCGAAGTCATCAAGGCAGGCGGCAAACGCAGAGGCGCCATGATGGGCATCGTCCGCGTCGACCACCCCGACATCCTCGAGTTCATCACGGCGAAGCAGAACCCGCAGATGCTTTCGAACTTTAACGTGTCCGTAGCGGTGACCGACGAATTCCTCCGAGCGCTCGAGGCGGACGGCACGTACTGGCTCGTGAACCCACGCAACAAAGAACGAGTGAAGGAGATGAAGGCGCGAGACGTCTGGAACCTCATGGCGCACTCGGCGTGGGCAAGCGGCGACCCAGGCATCGTCTTCATCGACGAGATTAATAGGCATAATCCGACGCCTGTTGTAGGGAAAATTGAATCTACGAATCCATGCGTAACGGCTGACACGTGGGTCATGACCGAAGAAGGTCCAAGGCAGGTTAGAGATTTGTTGGGAAAACCGTTCGTAGCTATAGTCGACGGCAAACGGTGGAACGGCTCCCACGAAGGCTTCTTCACGACTGGCGTAAAACCTGTCTGCCGCCTGGCGACCCAGGAAGGGTTCGAGCTTAGACTAACAGGCAATCATCAGGTAATGAAAGTCAAAAAGCTAACGAGATATGTCACGGAGACGGAGTGGGTTAAGGCAAACAGCCTGAAGCCCAGAGACCGAATCGTGGTCAACAACCACTGCGGCTTAGACGACTGGAAGGGCGACTACACCGAAGCCGAAGGCTACCTGATGGGGCTACTTCTCGGGGACGGCACAGTGAAGGAAGAGAAAGTCGTACTTTCATCCTGGGGCGACTCAAACGGCGCACAAGCTGTAAGAGCAACAGGATACTCTTACGCGCAACAGATGCCCCATCGGTCCGACTTCCAAGGCTGGGTGAAGGTCAAAGGCAGAGACGAATACCGCATGGCAACCGGACACCTGAAAGCACTGACATCGAGGCTGGGCTTGAAGCCGGGCGCGAAAGAACTGACAGCCGGCATAGAGAAAGCCTCATCCGTCTTCTGCCAGGGACTCCTCAGAGGACTGTTCGACACCGACGGCTCAGTGCAAGGCGAACAAGCCAAAGGCATCAGCGTCAGACTATCGCAGAGCAACCTAGAAACGCTGAAAGCAGCTCAACGCATTCTGTTGCGCCTAGGAGTCTCTTCGGTCGTCTATGCTAACCGACGAACAGAAGGCACAAAGCCGATGCCCAACGGCAAGGGCGGAACCAAAGAATACCGCTACAGACCCCAGCACGAACTAGTTATAGCCAACGAGAACCTGCTCCGCTTCCAAGAAAAAGTCGGGTTCGGAGATACAGATAAGAAAACACGTCTGGCCGAAGCCTTAGCTGCGTATAAGAGAAAGCTGAACCGCGAACGCTTCGTCGCCACCGTAGCCGGAATTGAGACCTGCGCTGAAGAAGAAGTCTACGACGTGAGGATTCCTGAAATAAATGCTTTCGACGCTAACGGCTTATGCGTCCACAACTGCGGCGAACAGCCTCTGCTTTCCTACGAGAGCTGCAATTTGGGTTCGATTAATCTGTCGAAGATGGTGCGGGACGGCAAGTTTGACTGGGACAAGCTTCGCGAGACCGTCCGCAACGCCACGCACTTCTTGGACAACGTTGTTGATGCGAACGTGTTCCCGTTGAAGGAGATTACGGATATAACGCAGGCGAACCGCAAAATCGGTTTAGGCGTGATGGGGTTCGCCGACATGCTCATACTGCTCGGAATTCCTTATGATTCGGAAGAGGCGCTGCGGATGGGCGAGCAGGTCATGAAGTTCATCGAGGATGAAGGGCACAAGAAAGATGTGGAAATCGCCCAGAAGCGCGGGTCGTTCCCCAACTTCAAGGGCAGCACCTTGGAACGGAGGTACCCTGCGTTCAGGAACGCGACGGTGACGACGGTGGCGCCGACGGGCACGATAAGCATCATCGCGGGCTGCAGTTCGGGCATCGAACCATTGTTCGCTGTGTCGTTCATGCGGAACGTGCTGAACGGGGCGAGGCTGTTCGAGACGAACCCGATTTTCGAGGACATGGCGAAGCAGCGCGGGTTCTACAGCGCCAAGCTGCTGGAGGACATCGCCAGAACGGGATCCGTGCAGAAAATCCAAGGCATCCCGGATGACGTGAAGCGCCTGTTTGTGACCGCGTTGGACATCGAGCCCGTGTGGCACATCAGGATGCAGGCGGTCTTCCAGAAGTACACGGACAACGCCGTGAGCAAGACAGTGAACCTGCCGCACGAAGCCAAAGAGGAAGCCGTCCGCGAAATCTACGAGTTAGCCTGGAAGCTCAAGTGCAAGGGCGTCACGGTGTTCCGCTACGGCAGCAAGCCCGAGCAGGTCCTGTACATCGGCGAAATCAAAACCAAGGAGGGAACGTTTGTTTCTGCGCAGTCGGAGTACGCGGGAGGCTGTCCGACGCAGAACTGTCCGTTCCCCGCATAACGGTGACCAAACATGGGGTACATCTATCTGTACACTGGCACGGGCGGAGGCAAAACAGTCAACGGACTGGGCTTAGCCTTGCGCACGGTAGGCCACGGCGGAAAAGCGGTAGTCATCCAGTTCTGCAAGTGGCGCAAAGACACCGGCGAATACCTCATAAAACAGAAACTAGGCGACCTGTACGAGATTTACGTGTTCGGCAGAGAAGCCTGGCTGGGCAAAGAAGCAAAAACGGCGGAGTTCGGCGGAGTAAAATTCAAGGTCGAAGCCGTCACCGACAAGGACAGGGAAATGGGTAGGCAGGGGTTGGCGCTCGCCGAGAAGATTCTGAAAGAGAAGAAGCCCGATCTGCTTGTGTTGGACGAGATTAATCTCGCGGCACACTGGAACGTTGTGGACGTCAAGGCGGTCCTGAAGCTGCTGAGCAAGGTGCCAGAACAAACGACGGTGGTCATGACGGGCAGGAACGCGCCGCAGGAATTTCTGGACAGGGCAGACTTCGTCAACATCGTGCAGGACGTGAAGATGCCCGAGAGGTTCGACCTGAGGAAAGGGATACAGTACTAAAGAAAAGTGCGAAAAAGGAAGAAAGAGAAGTTTAGGCTTTGATTTCTGCTGCTATCTGCTTGCCCAGCTCGAAGCACTGCTTCAGGTCCTGCTCGTCGGGCACGAATCGTACTTCCAGCCCTGGTTCGTGGATTTCGAAGCCTGCTTTGCTGGCGGCTTCGGTCATGCCTTTCACTGCGCCTTTGCCCCAGCCGTAGCTGCCGAAGAAACTCCAGATTTTGCCCTGCGGCTTCAAGCCCGTGACGTAGTTCATGAATGCGGCTATCGTCGGGAACATCTGGTTGTTCAGCGTCGGCGAGCCGACCAAGACGGCTTTGGCATCGAGAATTTCCGTGAGCGCTTCGGTGTTGTCTGAGGCGCGGAGTTTCAGGAGTTTGACTTCGACGCCTTCATGGGTTGCGCCGTGGGCTATGGCGCGGGCCATCTTGTCGGTGCTGCCCCACATGGTGTCGTAGACTATGACGATTTTCTGTTTGGCTTTGCCCGCTGCCCAATCCGAGTAGGCTTGGATTATTTTGCCTGGGTTTTTGCGCCAGATGATGCCGTGGCTGGGTGCTATCATGCAGCAGACTAGCCCTGCTTGAACGACTTCCTGTATTTTTCTGGTTACGAGCGGTCCGAGGAGCATGAGGATGTTGGCGTAGTACTTCGCTGCTTCTTCCATGAGGATGTGCTCGTCCACCTCATCGTCGAACCGTTGCGATGAAGCGAGATGTTGGCCGAAGGCGTCGTTGGGCATGAGAATCTTGTCTTCAACTATGTAGGTGAACATGCTGTCGGGCCAGTGGAGCATCGGGGCTTCGAGGAATTTGAGGGTGCGGCTGCCGAGTTTGATTTCTGCGCCTGACTTGACGGCTGTGACTTTGATGTCTGGTCCGTAGTGTTCGGCTATGGCTTCTTTGCCGCGCTCCGAAGCCACTACCGTGGCGTTTTTGGCAAGTTTCGCGATGGCGGGCAGGCTGCTGCTGTGGTCCATCTCCACGTGATTGACGATGATGTAGTCTATTTTTTCTGGGTCGATGATTTCCTTGATGTTCTTTACAAGTTCTTCGCTGAACGTGTGTTTCACGGTGTCTACGAGGGCGATTTTGTCGTCGACGATGAGGTAGGCGTTGTAGGTGCTTCCGCGACTGGTGACGTAGCCATGGAAGTCACGGATGTTCCAGTCGACGACGCCGACCCAGTAGATGTCTTGTGCGATTTGGGTTTTCATGGTTTTTTCGCCTATTCTTTTTTGGTTGTGATGTTGTAGCTTGTTTTTACTCCTGCCTTCTCAAAGAGCACTCCGACGGGGCAGTTCTTAAGCGTTAGTTCATGGAGCCGTTGGATTCTGTCTTGGGGCGCGTTTATTTTGAAGGCTATGTCGAAGTTTTCCTCGGTTATAGTGCCGATTTCCTCAGATTTTACGGCTTCCACTTTCACGTCGCAGCCCTTCAGGTCTAGCCGCATCCGCTGCGCCGTCAACGCGGCTATGGTGGCGTAGCAGCCTGCGTGGCTCATCACGCACAGCTCCAGAGGCGTCGGTCCGAGACCTGGAGAGGTTGATGTAGGCTGGTCGGCGATTGTGCAGTGGCTTCTGCCGTTGTCGAGGGCTATCTCGAAGCCTTGGATTATTCTGGCTCTAGCGTGAAGTTTTCCCATCTCCGCTACCTCCAGCGAGAACCGCAAAGTCTGAAGTGCGGTGCCCGGGTGTTTTTCTGCATAATCTGTGCTCCTTGTTCAGGGTCGAAAAGACAGAAAAACCTAGGCTACGACGAGTTAATATGGGTTTCGACCACGCGAACCTGCGCAGGCTTCACTTGTGTTTTCGGCAGACGAACAGCAGCACGGCGAAACGCTCCAGAAACCTCAGGAACCCGGGGCTCTTCGCCAGCCCCAGGCGGATGAGCGCTTTCGCCATGGGGCGCACCATCGTATTGCCTATGTAGTTGACGTCCCGCATCTTCTTTGCCACGTAAAGCCACGTGTAGTTCTCGCAGGAGAAACCCGCCCTGTCCGACAGCGCTCGGAACTTGTCGACGGTGTACGGGTAGACCTCGTCGTGGAAGAACCTGCGGACCATCGGCAGATAAATCCATCGCGGCAGCCAAGAGATGAAGAGCAGTCCGGAGTGGGGTTCCATGACCTGGTACTTGTTGGCGACACTGACGTACAGCATCCCGTCCTCGTCCAGCACGCTACTTATCTGGCTGAACAGCCTGTCAGCGTCACGATAGCTAACGTGTTCCAGAACGTCGTTGAGGACGACGGTGTGGAAGCTCTTGGCTCTGAAGGGCAGGGCCAAGCCGCTGGCGAACGCAAAGCCCAGTCTTGGGTTGAGGGCATTGGCTGGGCTCTTGAACAGGTTGAGGACTTCTACGCCGACTGAGTAGACGCCGAGGTTAGCTGCGAACCATCGGGTGGTGCTTCCCGTGCCGCAGCCTATGTCTAGGAGCGCGCCTTTCTTGAGGTCGTGTCCCGACAGCTTCAGGGCGGTTACGGCTTCTTCGGCGCGGGCTTCACGGTTGAAGGTGACGCTGTAGTCGATGATGCGGCTTGTCGCCAAAACGGTTCATTCCTGTTGGTCGAAGGGGTGCATGGTTGGTTAATGTGATTTCTGGGTAGGACTTTTATCTCTTTTGGCACGTTTCCATCAAGGACAGGACCAGGAGCCTCACAAAGATAATATGCAGGAACTAGAACTAGTCACGTAAAGGTTTGTACCAAAGTTAACCATGAATGGTGGAGGTTGCAAGAAATGAGTTTGCTCCCGGACGACAAAAAAGAAGGCATCAAACAACTGCTTCAAGAGAAAATGGTCAACCCAGTCCGAATCATCATGTTCACGCAGGAAATTGAGTGCCGATTCTGCAGCGACACCCGACAACTCGTCCAAGAGATGGCGACGCTGAACGACAAAATCGCCGTGGACGTCTACGACTTCGTGAAAGACGCCGACAAAGCGAAAGAGTACGGCATCGAGAAAATCCCAGCCATAGTAGTCATCGGCAACGTGGACTACGGCGTGCGCATCTACGGCATACCCTACGGCTACGAGCTGTCCACGCTCATCGAAGCCATCGTCAACGTCTCCCGAGGCGCAACCGACCTGTCGGACAGGACGAAGGAAATCCTCAAAGACATCAAGGCACCCGTTCACGTTCAGGTTTTCGTCACGCTGACCTGCCCGCACTGCCCCGCTGCCGCAGCCATCGCACACAAGCTTGCGGTGGAGAACGACTTCATACGCGCCGACGTCATCGACGCCACCGAGTTCCCGGCGTTGGCGCAGAAGTACGGCGTCATCGGCGTGCCCAAGGTGGTTATGAACGAGAAAATCGAGTTCGTTGGCGCGTTCAACGAGGACCTCTTCGCCGAGCAGGCAGTTCTGGCCGCGTACCAAGCCTAAAGTGAAACCGCATGCCTCAAAAACACAAGGACGAGTTGTCGCTCGTTTTCATCTACAGCAAAGACTTCATGGAGCGCGTCATCCGAAACGTCATCAACGACCCCAGCTACTGCAAGAGCTGCGGGCTGTACTGCGAGAGCTGTAAGTACGACGTCTACAGCTTCGTCCACAACGTCCGCGCCGCCATCCAACTACCCAACCCAGCGGATCTGCCGGCATTCATCGACAACCCGCAGGACTACATGCCCAAGCACCTGCCGAAGGCCGACGTGTGCCTCGTGAACGGGCTGCACAAGGACCTGCTGCTTGAGCTGCCGCAGCACTTGAAGGACGCGGGGATAAAGGCGCTTATCGCGCCGATTGAGGACTGGAACGAGGTTCCCTTGGGCGTGAGAAATCAGGTTGAAGCCAAATGTGCCGAGCTGGGGTTGGAGTGTGCGTTTCCGAAGCCCTTCTGCGTGCTGGAACCTGAAGAAGGCAAGCCTACCATCGCGAGGTTCATCGAGGAAACCAAGGTGGGCAAACCGCTACTTGAAATCTCCACGACCACCATTGGCAAAGACGAAGTCATCGAGTACGCCGCTGTCCGCCGCAGCGCGCCCTGCGGAAGCACATGGTACATCGCCAGAAAGCTGACAAACGTCTCCACCAAACAGGACCTGCTCTACGACGCCATAGCCAAGGCGCATCACAGCTTTCCCTGCACCGCCACGATGAACACAGACCCTGAGACGAAGGAGCCTATTCTGCACATCGGCGGATTCACTATCCGCGCCGCGGTTGACGAAGCTCTGCAAAAATGCCGAAGTGAAAAACAGAAAGAAACAAAAAATTAGGCTGGCTTTCACCAGCATTCAGACTTTTCGGTTTAGTGTCCTCCGCAACAGCAGCATCCGCCGCCTGAATGCCCTCCGGAAGTGCCCTTCGCGAATTTCGCTGGGTTCTTGTCGAAGGTGGTCTTGCAGGATGCGTTGCAGAAGTAGTAGGTTTTGCCTTGGTAGTCACTCTTGAGCTTCGCGGTCTTCTCGTCGACCATCATGCCGCAAACTGGGTCTTTAGCCATACACTTTTCACCTCCCAAACTCTCGATGCGTTGTCATGCGTTGAGTTTCTCGTACCTGAACTTCGCCAGCTTCAGCGTCGCCGAGTTACTCACAACCGTCAGCGAGCTGATTGCCATGGCGCCCGCCGCGTACATCGGGTTCAGGAGCCCTGCAGCCGCGACGGGTATCATGACGACGTTGTAGATAAAAGCCCAGAACAGGTTACTGTTAATCTTGCGCATGGTCCGCTTGCTCAGCTCCACGCCCAAAGCCACGTCCCTCAGGTCGTCTTTGATGAGGACGATGCCGCCGGTTTCCTTGGCGATGTCGGTTCCGCTACCGATGGCTACGCCGATGTCTGCCTGCGCCAGCGCGGGAGCGTCGTTGATTCCGTCGCCCACCATGGCGACGACCTTGCCTTGGCTCTGGAGCTGCTTGATGGCGTCGACCTTCTGCCAGGGCAACACGTTCGCTATGACTTGAGTGATGCCTACCTGTTTGGCGATGGCTTGGGCGGTTTTCTCGTTGTCACCCGTGAGCATCGCCACCTCTAGGTTCATGCTCCTCAGCTGCTGAACCGCTTCCGCCGCGTGCTCTTTCGGAGTGTCCATAGCCGCAATTACGCCCGCGGGGTTGCCGTCAACCGCCAGCAGCATGGCTGTTTTTCCCTGCTCCTCCAACGCTGCCAAGTCATTCTCCAGCTGGCTGAACGGCACGTTTTCTTCCTGCATGAGCTTGCGGTTTCCAAGCAGCACTTTCCTGCCTTTCACGGTGCATTTCACGCCTCGTCCGGGCAGGGCTTCGAAGGCTTCCGCCTCGGCGAGTTCGACTTGGGCTTTCTGTGCTTGGGCTACGATGGCTTCCGCCAAGGGGTGCTCGGAGCCTTTCTCCGCTGAACCAGCGTACATCAGTACTTCCGTTTCCGTGAACCCGCCGAACGGTTTGACATCTGTCACCGAGGGCTCACCCTTCGTCAGGGTGCCCGTTTTGTCGAAGACGACGATGCTGAGTTTTCGCGCTTTCTCCACGTACTCTCCGCTTCGGAGGAGCACACCGTACTCGGCGCCCTTTCCGACGCCCGCGAGTATGGCGGTTGGCGTGGCTATGCCCAGCGCGCAGGGACAGGCGATGAGCAGAACCGCCAGAAGTGCAAAGAAGGCGGTGGAGAACCCGCTCGTCAAGTACCAGAACACAAAGGAGATGGCTGCTGCGGTGAAGACTATGGGCACAAAGTATTCGACGACGCGGTCCGCGAACTTCTGGACCGGAGCACTTGAAGCCTGCGCCTCCTCAACCAAGTGAATAATCTGCGCTAGAGCGGTGTCATCGCCCACCTTCGTGGCTCGGAACCTCAACACGCCCGTCTTGTTGACGGTTGCACCGATGACCTCGCTGCCCACGCTCTTCTCCACCGGGATGCTCTCGCCCGTGATGAGCTTCTCGTCAACAGAAGAGTAGCCCGCGATGACGACGCCGTCGGTGGGGATTTTCTCGCCTGGCTTCACGACGACCGTGTCGCCTTCCTGCACCTCATCCACGGAGACTTCGACTTCCTTTCCGTCTTTGAGGACGGTGGCGGTTGTGGGTCGGAGCTCCAGCAGTTTCCTGATGGATGCGGCGGACCTTCGGCGGATGAGTTCTTCGATGTACTTGCCCAGCAGAACGAAGGCGAGGATGCCTATGGAAACTTCGAGGTAGCTTTCTCCGTGGACCGCTATCTCGGGAAAGAAGGCGTTTATAGCTCCGTAGCTCCAGCCTGCGAGGACTCCTGTGGCGACGAGGACGTCCATGTTTATCTTGCGGTTTCTGAGCGAGAAGAAGGCGCCTTTGATGATGCTCCAGCCTGCTATCCAGACGATGGGGGTGGAGACTAGGAAGATGGCGAGGCTGTAGACTGAGAGTCCGCCGACGAGTTCCAGCGCCATTATGGCGCCGACGAGTCCGAAGGTGACGATGACGCGGAGGCCGAGGGCTGCGACGACGCCGACGAGGGTGAGGGCTACGCGGCGTTTCATGGCTTTGAGTTCGCGTTCGGGTTCTTCGTAGACGTCGGCGCATTGTTGGCTGCAGAAGTAGTACCATCGGTCGCCTATTTTGCGTTTTATGGCTGTTTCGGTGTCTACGGTCATGCCGCAGACGGGGTCTCTTACTTTTGCCATAGGTGTGTAGGCTCCGTTGTGGTTATTATAGGATGGGGTTGACAGCCTTATAAATATATCTGAATAAGATATATCTTGCTAGACATCAAAATACGGCATTAAACACACACAGCAACCTCAAAACCGCACCCGAGGGTTTGCAGGACTGCCGCAGATAGCCTTTTTTGGGAGAAAGGAGAAAAGGCAGGAAAAGCAGTTTTCCTCTGCGTGCAATCTTTCTGCCACCTTGACACGTTGACTCCAGCGGTAAAGTGACCAATCCGTGTTGAACTGCTGGGCATTGCTTCTCCTAAAATATCACCTTTAAATGCCGCCTATAAATATATCTTGGACAGACAGGCTAAACTCCCATGCCAACCGAAGAGATAAACGACATAGTCTCAGACTTCTCCCGCGTCTACATACTCACCATCCTCCACGAAGGACCAGCCCACGGCTACGAAATCATCAGCCGCTTCAAGAGAGTCATAGGCAAAGAGGTCTCCCCAAGCCTAGTCTACCCCTTCCTGAAAGAGCTGGAGCAGAAACACCTCGTCAAGCACACGCTGAAACCCGTCGGCGCCAAAAAGCGAAAAGTCTTCGAGCTGACGCATCAGGGCAGGGAATTCAGCGAGCAACTCTTCAAGCGGTTCAGCGAACTCATCAAGGTGGCGCTGGAGCCCAGCCTCGAGGTCTGCGCACACTGTGGCTGCAAGGTCTACGAGGGCGGATACGTGGAACGCATCAAAGACAAGGAACTGACTTTCTGCTGCGTCCATTGTGCGGCATCGTACAAGCAAAGCCTCGAGCAGCACTAGCTACGCGAAGGAGAAGACGAAGACCCTGTTCGGCTCCGTTCCGAAGGTCTGCTGAAGCGTGAACCTGCCAGTCTTAGTCATCATGCGGTAGACGTCGTTCGGGGTCAGCGTCGTGTTGAAGTACCTAGTTGATGAACCGTACTCAAGGAACAGCACGTACTCGACTTCGTGCTGCAGGCACAGACTCACGAACTCGGCTGCGTTGAAGGCTGGCGTGTAGGCATCAGCAGCCAGCGCGGGGTACTGCCACACCTTGTTTGGCCGAGGCGTTTTCTCGTTTATGCAGAACCACACCATCTCGTCGTTGATGAGGTTCAGCGGGCAAGCAACCATGAGTGACTCGTTTGCTGCGAGGTTCTGTCCCGCGAATATGGATGCTTGTTCAACAGGCACCTCAATCTGGTCCTTCGCCACCCATGTGTACGCGTCTTGGCAACTGAAAAAGACTGCAACGACGACAAACACCGCGAGAGCCGCAGCGCCGAGCCGAGTCAGAGTCCTTCTGGTGAAGTTGTTTTTCACGGAACTCCAGTTCTCCTGGGCTTTGCCATACGCCTTAGTGATGAGGCAGGCGGCGGAAATCGCCAGAGCGGGGAACAGCGGGGTGACATAGCGCCATTCGCGATTGGGGATCAGTGTGAACACGGCGTAGATGACGGCGAACCAGATGAGAAGGAACTTGTCCTGCAATTTCCTCCTGAAAGCGAGGAATCCCATGCCCGCAAGTCCGGCGAGGTAGGGCAGGAGCGAAATTGGGTGGACATCACTGTACGGCCAAACCATTTCAACGAGGTAGAACACGGGTATGGGGAACCTGACGCTGTAGACAGCTTTTTCGGCGGTGCCCGTGGAAACTGCGAACCACATTACGCCCAGCAGCCCCGCCGCGTAAAGCTCGTACAGGGCGAGAGCCACGATGGCAGCTGCAACTGTAACGATTATGACTCTGGGGACTTTGAACAGGCGAGTCACCTGATTCTTGAGAAAGCTGCGTTTACCTAGGGTGAGCATGCTGACTACCATGGTCAGCGGCGCCACCACGAGCATCTGGTATTTGACTGCAATTCCCAAAGCGAAGGCGGTGACGCTTAGCGTGTAATCCATGGGCTTGTGGGTGGTCAGCCACTTGAAGAAGTACAGCATGGAAACGGTGAACACGAAAATAAGCATCGTTTCGATGAGAGCAACTCGCGAGAGCCACACGATTCCAGGCATGACGCTGAACAGCACAGCTGAAAGCAGCGCGGTTTTGGCACCGTACATCTTGTTCGCCAACTCGTAGATTGCGACGACCGACAGCACGGCGAAGGTGACGGCGACGAGTCGGGCGGCGAAGACGCTTGCGCCTCCAACCGCAAAGTAGCCCGCTGTGACGAGGTTGAACATGGGCGGGTAGAAGGAGCTGGTTTGGAAGTAGTCGACGACTTCGCCCCTGATTAGGTGGAGTCCACCCGTCAAGTGGTTGACTTCGTCCCATTTCATCGGCATGGCGGTCAAGTTAATCGTGAGCAGAACGGCGTAAACTGCGGCAACGGCAAGAAGAGCGAGTCGCCATCGGTCAAGTCGCGTTTTCAGTTTTGACAGGTAACTCAAGACGCCTTCTCTCCGTTCGCTTCAGCGGGCACGAATTGCTGAGGTTTGGTAGGGTATGACTGTTGAGGCTAATAAAATCATCCGAAACGCGTGGAACGCCCCCTCCTGCTGACCGCTGACCTCGCAGCGAACGAAAAAACTGAACCGGGTCCTCCCTGACTATTCTAGGCGCTTAATGATGTGGTACCCAAACTTCGTCTTGACGATAGCGGAGATTTCGCCCTTCTCCAAGGCGAACGCGGCGTTCTCAAACTCCTTAACCATCTGGCCTCTGCCGAACTTTCCGAGGTCTCCGCCATGCTTTCCCGAAGGGCAGAGCGAGACTTGGGTGGCTATGCTTGAGAATTTTTCGCCTTTCTTAATTCGTTCGAGGATGGCTTTGGCTTCAGCTTCCGTTTTGACGAGTATGTGGGCACAGTGAACCTGGGATGGCATAGACTACACATAGCGTGTTCAGTTAATAACTCTTCGCAGCTACGGCGTCGGCTCGTCTCATTCAGTCGAATATTTCACAACAAAAAAAAGAAAAAGGAGAAGGCTATATTTTCTTCTTAGCAACCGCGTTCTCCAGAGCCACGACGCCAGGAAGCTTCTTCCCCATGAGGAACTCGATCAAAGCGCCGCCAGCGGTGCTGATGTAGCCGATCTTCTTCGTCAGCCCGTACTCGTTGATGGCTGCAATCGTGTTTCCTCCACCCGCAAGACTGAACCCCTTGCTGGCAGCGATTGCTTCGAAGACTCTCTTCGTGCCGTAGTTGAACTCCTTGTTCTCGTAAACGCCCATCGGACCCGAAACCACGATGCTCTTAGCCTTCGCGATGATTGCCGAGAAACATTCAACCGTGTTCTTTCCGATGTCGAAGATGCTGTACTCCGTCGGCAACGCGCTCACCGCAACTTCCTTCCGCTTCCCATTCACGTCCACCGCAACGTCGCCCGGAAGCACGATCTTGTCAGGATACTTCGCCAGCAACTCCTTGATGCCTGGAACGAACTGCATCAGCTCCTTCTTCGCCAAGAAATCCATCGTCTTCTTGCCCAAGTCGACGCCCTTCGCCGCCAAGAATAGCTGCGAGGTCACGCCGCCGAGCAGCACGTAGTCCGCGATGCCGTTGCCCAGCACAAACTTGCTGATTTCCAAGCTGTCATCCGCCTTGGCACCGCCCATAACGTAAACGCACGGGTGCTCAGGTTTCTCCAGCGCCTTTGCCAGAGACTTCAACTCGCGCTCCATGATTCTGCCAGCGGCAGAAGGTAGGACAGCGGTGAAACCCACCATGCTTGCGTGCCCACGATGCGCTGCAGCAAATGCGTCGTTCACGAATAAGTCGGCAACGGGCGCAAGATTCTTGACCAAATCCGTCTTCGCTGCCTCATCAACCGTCTTCGTCTTGGTTTCTCCGTCCCAGCTGCGCACGTTCTCCAGAACCAGCACTTCGCCACCCTTCAGCGCCTTGATTGCGGCTTTTGCCTTGTCGCCGAAAACGTCGTCCACGTACTTCACTGGGCACTTCAGAATCTTCTCCAGAATCTTCGCGTGCTCCTTCAGCGGCGTGTAATCCGGGTCGCCTTTGCGTCCCTGATGCGCCAGAATCACGGTTTTTGCGCCTTTTTCCGCTAGCTCTTTGATTGTGGATTCGGCGTGGGCTCGGATGCGCACGTCGCTTGTGACTTTCTTCGTGTCGGGGTCGATTTCGCTGTTGAAGTCCACTCGGACGAGAACCACTTTGTCCTTGACTTGGAAGTCGTCTAGCGTCTTGTACTTCGCCATACCTGTCAACTCCAATGTTGGAAAAGAAAAGAGAAAGGGGGTTTTAAAGCTTCAGTCCGCTTAGAATCCGGCTTTCTTGCCGACCATCTCGATGAACTCGACCATGCGGTTGCTGAAGCCCCATTCGTTGTCGTACCA
The DNA here is from genome assembly GCA_041946875.1 of Bathyarchaeia archaeon. Lineage (GTDB taxonomy): Archaea > Thermoproteota > Bathyarchaeia > Bathyarchaeales > Bathycorpusculaceae > JADGNF01. Next base: position 8,359 of record JBHGBG010000007.1, on the reverse strand, counting down.
GGCGAAGACCTTGACGAAGTTGCTCTTTTCGCCCAGAACCATGGTCAGCTGTGCGTCGAACACGCTGCTGTAGGTGCTGTGCAGCACGTCTGTGCTGACGATTGGGTCTTCGGTGTACTGCAGAATGCCTTTCAATGGTCCTTCGGCGGCTTTCTTCATGGCTGCGTTTATCTCTTCTTTGGTGACGTCTTTGCTGAGCAGGCACGTGAGGTCAACGAGGGAAACGTCTGGTGTTGGCACGCGGAGTGCGATGCCGTTCATCCTGCCCGTGCATGATGGGAGGACTTGTCCGATGGCTTTGGCTGCGCCTGTACTGGTAGGGATGATGTTGACGGCTGCGGCACGTGCCCTGCGGAGGTCCTTGTGGACGACGTCTTGGACTTTCTGGTCGTTGGTGTAGCTGTGGACCGTGGTCATCAGTGCCTTCTCGAGGCCGAAGTTGTCTGCGAGGACTTTGCTGATTGGGGCTAAGCCGTTGGTGGTGCAGCTGGCGTTGCTGAGGATGTTGTGTTTCTGCGGGTCGTAGGTGTTGTCGTTTACGCCTAGGACGATGGTTGCGTCTGGTCCTTCTGCTGGGGCGCTTATGAGGACTTTTTTGGCTCCTGCGGCGAGGTGTTTGCTTGCGCCTTCGCGGTTGGTGAAGAGTCCAGTGGATTCCACTGCGAGGAAGACGTCCATGTCCTTCCAGGGGAGCATGGCTGGGTCTTTCTGCTGGAGGCATTTGAGGAGTTTGCCGTTGACGACGAGGTCGTTGCCTTTGACTTCGACTGTGCCTGGGAATCTGCCGTGGACTGAGTCGTATTTGAGTAGGTTGGCGTTGGCTTTGGCGTCTGCGAGGTCGTTGACGGCGACGAAGTCTATGTTAGTTTGGCGTTCCATGGCTGCGCGGTAGAGGAGTCTGCCGATTCTTCCGAATCCGTTAATTCCTACTTTAACCGCCATTGATTTTTCACCTTGTGCTGGGTGTAACTGGAGGTTTGGGTCTAATTAATTTTCCGACAAGACCTTGAACAATGCATGAAGGCTTGATGACTGTTGGAAGCGAAGATTAACTGCGATTTTTTCTATTCAGCTCTATTTGCAGAGGGGACTGGAGTTCACTGCGCGCTGTTTCTGGACCCAGAGCAGCCTGCAAATCTTTATTTAAAGAAACAAAGAGAACCAGCGTTGAACTTCATGGATGCTCGGGACTGTGCTCCAAGGGATTGGAAGTCAAGATGCTTTCTACTTTTCGTTAACATCAAGACCTGCGTGATAGAGTGCCCTTCTTCCGCAGCACGGTTTTTGCAAAAAAATAAATAGCCAGTGCTAGCAAACACACTGACTGGAAAGACTAGGAGAGAAATAGAAATGAAACTCTTAAAGAAAACTCTAGCTGCAACAACGTTGATAGCAGTGTTCGTTTTCAGCACCTTCACAACGATGCCATCAATTACCGCACACACGCCTTCCTGGAACATCCCGACGTACGCATACCTCGTTGCTTCACCAGACACCGTGGGCGTTGGTCAGTACACTCTGCTCATCATGTGGTTGAACACCGTGGTTCCAACGGCAGGAGGCACCGGAGGCGACGCTTGGCGCAACTTCAGGATAAACGTCACCGCTCCTGACGGAAGAGTGACCACTCTGGGACCGTTCACGAGCGGGGCAGTCGGTACAACGTTCACGACGTTCACTCCAACACAGACGGGCAAGTACACCATGGTTTTCTACTGGCCAGGCCAAGTGCTCACTAACGGGACAGGAGAACCGAACTTCCGCGGACTCGCCTACGTCAACGACTTCTTCCAACCCTCACAGAGCACTCCCATAACACTGACTGTAACCGCAAACCCGCTACCTTCATGGCAGGAACCGCCGCTTCCAACAGACTACTGGACCCGCCCGATTAACGCTGCGAACAGGGAATGGTCGCAGCTTGCAAGCAACTGGCTCGGCGGCGCATGGCTGGTTGGCAAGTTCCAGAGAGCAGGCCAAGCCCCGAACACCCCGCACATAATCTGGCAGAAGCAAATCACGGCGGGAGGCATCGCTGATGCCCAGTGGCCCGGAATACCTTATAACTACGACGACTACGAAAGCCCATGGAGCACGCCCATCATAATGAACGGAAGAATATACTACAACACGCCGGCGACTGCCACATCGGAGAAGTACGGCTATGGCTGCATCGATCTGTACACTGGAAAGCAGGTGTGGTTCAAGAACGGAACCGACAACGGACTCAACAACCCCGTGGCTCTAGTGGGGTACGCAAGCGGTCTCAACACTGCCCCCGCACTCAGTCAGACATTTCCGTCGCTGTCTATGAGTCAAATCTACCACTACTACTCGGTGAACGGACAAGGCACAGGAGCCTACCTGTGGTTGACTCAGGGAAGCACGTGGTACATGCTCGACCCCGACACAGGGAACTGGATCATGTCGCTCAAGAACGTGCCGGGCGGAACAGCGGTTGTGGACCAGGACGGAAGCCTGCTGAGGTACAGCTACAACACCAACACGGGTGTGTTACTTTGCTGGAACTCAAGCCAATCCATCCCGCCAGCCGGACCAAGCGGAACTTCGCAGCAGCAGTGGAAGCCACGCACTGGAGCCACAGTAGATGCCGTCAACGACAGCTCATGGACGGTCATCGGCCCGGTCATCAACCAGTGGGATGCCATCGACATTCTACCGCGGTCAGGATACACCATGAACGTAACGATTGACAAGGGTCTGCCAGTTGCTCCGCCATCTCTGACCGGAGGGTTGCCGTCCCCAGGTGCGGGAAGCATGCTGGTCATCCAGGATGAGGCTCGAGTGCCAAAGTACGTGTTCGGCTTCCGGAACTTGGATGCGGTTGCTTCAACGACAGGTGGAAGCGGCATATTCAACGTCTGGTGCGTGAAGATAAACGAGCACGCTGCACCCTACAGTCCATATCCCGACAAGACCTTCACTCAGAACACCAACCTCGGATACACCGCGACCTTGATGTACAACAAACGGTACACAAACCTGATTCCTGGCAACTTGACCTACAACCTCGGACCAGTCGACTACAGTACTGGAATCTTCACCATATTCGCAAAAGAGACGATGCAGTGGTGGGGCTTCAGCCTGACAACCGGAGACCAGGTGTGGGGACCCACTCAACCTGAGGTTGCCTGGGACATGTACGGCGACGACTCGGCAGTGGCATACGGAAACATGTACACGTGCGGCTACGGCGGAGTCCTCTACTGCTACGACATGGCTTCGGGCAAGCTGGAATGGACCTACACCGCGTCAAACATCGGCTACGAAAGCCCCTACGGCAACTACCCGCTCAACATAGCCGCCGTCTCGGACGGCAAAGTCTTCCTGTACTCTACCGAGCACAGCCCGACGAAGCCGCTGTGGCGAGGTTCCTTTGTGCGAGCCGTTGATGCGCAAACAGGGACAGAAGTGTGGAAGATACAGGACTTCAACATGGGTCTGGCAGTCTGCGATGGCTACCTAGTGTCAGGAAACTCGTACAACAACATGATAGAATGCTACGGCAAAGGCCCATCCGCCACAACAGTCGTTGCCTCACCCAAAGTCCAAGGCAAAGGCTCGCCAATCCTCATCGAGGGCACCGTGACAGACGAGTCCCCAGGCGCGCCAGGCACACCAGCAATCGCCGACGTTTCGATGCAGCAGTGGATGGAGTACCTGTACATGCAGCAAGCGAAGCCGACGAACGCCACAGGCGTCCAAGTGGTGCTTGAAGCCAAGGACCCGAATGGCAACACGCAGAGCATAGGCACAGTCACAAGCGATATCAACGGGAATTTCGCTGTGTCATGGACACCGCCCGTCGAAGGCCTGTACACCGTAATGGCGTCGTTCGCAGGGTCAGCATCATACGGAGCGTCAAGCGCTGAAACACACTTCGTCGTAGGACCCGCAGCGCAGGCACAGCCAGTAACCCCGCCACCTCCGCCAACCTCCGCCCCACCAGCCACGCCGACGCCGCCGACAACGCAGCCGCCGACCACTCCGACGCAGTCGCCTTCACCCGTCACGCCGCCAAGCCAAGGCGCAGGCACTGAAATCTACGTTGCCGCAGCCGCCGCGGTCGTCATCGTCGTGGTCGCTGTAGTGGCAGTTGCTGTCTTCCGCAGACGCAAGTAAACGCACAGAAGAAGAGGTAAACATCCTCTTTCCCTTTTTTCTTTGCCATGCTGAAATGCTAATTTTCATCGATGCAACTGCGCGTCGCTGGCAACGGACGCCGAGGTGACTGTGGGATTGCAGTCACATACGCATATAAGATGACGCTGGCTCTGTGTCTTCCAAAGGTGGTTTTGTATGCCAGAAGAACTAATCGGAGAATTCAAGGGCAAAAACACCGCCTACCGCGTGCTCCCGGACGGAAAAATGGAAGTCATTACGCAGGGAACAGGAAAAATCCTCGGAGTCGACGCCTTTCTGATGTCAACTGCTCTGGGAACGATGTCGAACGGAGTCTTCATCGGCGCTCCGATTTTTCTGCCTCTTTTTCACGTGCGTATGGCAAACTTGCACTCCGACGCTCCAGACACGGCTGACTGCAGCACATCCACCTTCACAGGTTTCTGCAGAACCGCCTCCCAGAACTTCTCCACAAACCCCCGCGAACAGTTGCAGAAGGTTTTCGACACCGTCTCACCCTCAGATAGCCCTCTCAGCAAACCGCAGTAGCACCGCATAGGTCGCGTGAACGCCCGCGGCGTGTAGAACTGGTACAAAACCCCGCCCTGCCGCTCCAGACGCGTGCCCTTCATGGGCTTCTTCAACTCCGCCTCCAGAAACGCCTCCACATTCGGGAACTTTTGGCGTCTCATCACCGCACGCTCGATGACTTTGCTGTTTTTCTTGGCGCAGTTATAGCCACAGTTCTGCATGATTTGCACGCGAGCTTTCTCGTCCACCGCAGCGTCCAGCCGCTCCATGGCACCCTTCACCCACTGGGCGACCTTGGCTTTGTCGGTTTTCTCGGTTATCTGCTCGCTGCCAGCCATGACTTTGGCGGCTACGGCTTTGCCCGCCACCTGCTCGACACAATTCTCCATCGCTACCAACATGCCATGCTTTGCCATGCTCTCTTTTTCCTCCATGTCTCCGCGGGAGAACTATGGGCGAAGGCAATATAAGAATTGTCCACACAAACCAGCATGAGCAGGCACACCTCGGTTCGCACATTTTTAATAGTAGAAACGCCAATCCAGCATCAAGGGGTGCTCCATGCTCTTCGGGCTCAAGAGACCGCTGCAAGTGGATTTGGGCGAATTGCATGATGAAAGAGAAAAACTCATCAGCTTCCTGAACGCCAGGCTCAGAATCAACGTCGTTTACGACCAGAACAGGCTGGCGGTGGACTCGCCGACGCTGACCGCGGAGGAGCTGCAGCACGCCGTGAACAAGTTCATCTACCGCCAAAACCTGAACTTCGTCTACTGGGTAAGCCTCGAAGGCAGAACCGTCAAGATTAACCGGTTCAAGAATGCCAAGAAACCGGAAAAGAACAAGAAGCCTGGAACGCCGCCCCACTTCGCCCACGGCTTCTAGAAAGCAAAACTGTTGTCGTGCTTCGCTCGGGATTTAGACAGCGTGCTCGACTTAGAGAGTCGAGGTCAAAAACTTTTTTAGGCTATCCAACAGTCTCTTTTTGTGGTGCCCAACATGTGCGAAACAGCCACTTTTTCCGCCGTAGTGTGGCAAGAGGGGAAAATGCAGGTAGCTTGGTGTCCAGAGCTGGACATCGCAAGCCAAGGAAAGGACATAGAGCAGGCCCTGAAGAACCTTCGGGAAGCTGTTGAGCTCTATCTTGAGGACGAAGACGCCAAGATGCCTGGAGGCAAGTCACCCATGGTTACGACATTAAGTGTTGAGATGCATGCCAAGGATAGCTCCGGTGTCAGGTCGTAAAGTTGCTAAGGTTTTGGGCAAAGCCGGTTTTCAAATCGTCGGGCAGAGAGAAAGCCACATCCGATTGAAAAAGAAAGTTTCGGACAGAGTCTTCATCGTCGTGGTTCCGCTTCACCCTGAATTGAAAAGAGGAACGCTGAAATCAATTCTGCGACAAGCTGGACTGACAGCCGAAGAATTCACTGAACTCTTGGAGAAATAGAAAGCAAAATCGTTATGGTGCTCCGGTCGGGATTCGGACCCGAGTCTTCGGCTCGAAAGGCCGGAATACTTAACCAGGCTATACTACCGGAGCACGCGTTAGGCTGCCTGCCTGGCATTGCGCGCACATACTCAAATCCTGCAGGTATTAATTCATTTTCCCTCAGAACAGGAAGCCTTCTCCTCCAATGCGGAACGCGCCTGCGACGTGCCCAGTCTTCAGCCGCGGTTTTCACATGTCAGGTTTGTTTGTTCGAGTCGCGGGGTTTCAATTTGGACAGAACCCGCTTCAGCGAGTTGAGGAGGCCTTGGAAGGCTTTCTTGAGCCGCTGCATGAACCCACGCGGTTCTGTCTTCCCGGGTTCCACGAAAGTCACGCGTGCGGGCGGGGCTCCGGTCTTGATGGTTCTGATGGGTTTCTCGCGGATCAAGCCTTCGGGTCGGTAGACGAGGATGATGAGCAGCGCCAAACCCAGCAGCAGGGTGTCGACCCAGACGACGTCGAACGGCAGGAACGGCGCGAAGGCTTCCTTGTAGAAGGTGATGGTCTGTCGGACGGCGACGAATATGAAGGTGCCCGCGACCACGCCCAAGTTGTTGGCTGCGCCTCCGAGAATGACCATGACCCAGGGCCAGAAGGTCCAGCTGGACCTTGAGTACGTCGTGGCGAACACGTTGGCGGTGTAGAACGCGTAAAGCGCTCCGGCGATGGCGGCTATGGCGGACGCGAATATGATGACTGTGATTCGGGTTCTCTGCACGTCTTTTCCGAGGGCGAGGGCAGAGTCTTCATCGTCTCTGACTGCCCTCAGCATCCTGCCGAGCGGAGAGTTAGTCAGTTTGCGAGCGTAGAGGAAAATCAGGAAAGCGACGAGAGACATAACCCCTATCACAGTGACCATGCGCATCTCTCCAGGCAGCAGGCCGAAAGCGCTGAACCTGGTGACGAAAGCGAATGGGTCAGGAACCGAAACGCCAAGTGTGCCCCCGACCAGTGGCGGGTAGTTGTTGCCTATGACTAGAATGACCTGGCCCGCGGCGAGGAAAGTCATGCCCAGGTAGTCCGCCCGAAGTCGCGCCACGGGATACGCTATCAAGAATCCCAGTAGCGCTCCGAACGCTGCGGCGGCCGCGAGGGTTATTATGAAAGCTTCAATCGACAGTGGCACGTTGTTGATTAGGCTGGTGTTAATCTGGCCGACAATCATGGAGTTGCTGTCAATGTAGTCGAGTCCCTGTCCCACGCCCAAAACGCCGGCCAGCAGTCTACCTGGGACGACTCCCGCCATGAACGCTCCGCCAGCGACGGCGAGGGTTTTGCCGAAGTTGGGGACTCCGCAGTAGCCGTACTCCAGGTTCAGGCTGATGGTGACTATGATGTAGGGCGCGAAGGTTGCCAGGAGGTTAAGGGTGAACAGCTCAGCGCTACCCAGCATGCCTGATTTTCCTCCATTTCTTCTTCAAGGCTTGATAGTTGACTCCCGTTATCCCGCTCGGGGCGATGAGCAGAGTCACTATCATTGCTATGAGCGGGATGAGTGGCTGGTAGGGGATAATCCAGGCGCCCACCGAGCCCGCGAGTGTTCGGATGACAACGCTTTGGACGATGCCTATCATGAAACCGCCGATGACGGCGCCGTAGATGTTGAAGATACCGCCGATGACGGAGGCGGCGAATATGCTGATCAGGAAGAAGTCGCTGCCCACGTTCGTGTTTCCGATGTACCAGAGCGAAGTCACGGAACCCGCCATGCCCGCCAGTCCGCCCGCGATGAACCAGGAAACGATGTAGACAAGGTCCGTGTTTATGCCAATCGTGCCCGCCAGAGGCTGGTTTTCGATGGTTGCGCGCATGGCAATTCCGAATTTGGTTTTGTTCAGGAGGAAGTAGAGGCCGAGCACGACCCCTATGACCATGATTGGGGCGACGACTATTATGCCGCGTAAGCCCATGATGGAGAAGTCAAGGCTCGTCGACATGAAGTACCGGGATTCCACGTGGAACGCACTTTGAATGTAGTCGGCGAATATGTTCAGCACAGCGATCAAGAGGATGTCGTAGGCTATTGTCGCCACCATCAACGAGGTGATTGAGGCATTTCTCTTCGTCATGGGCTTGAGGAACGCGATGTACTGAATCAGAGCCGCCGCGCCGCCCACGAGGAAGCCCGGCAGGAGTCCCATGTAAACGTTAAAGCCCAGAATCTTGGATGTCACGAGGCCGATGTAGATTCCCACG
>JBHGBG010000069.1:0-12704 GCA_041946875.1 Bathyarchaeia archaeon | reverse complement strand
GAAACGAGGCGAACGTATTTGGAGCCTATTAGAAATAGAATGCAGAAACCTATAGAGGGGGTCTATCCGCCAATTGGCTGACTGCAGAATTCTGGAGGGCACCGCGCCTTTCCCTCCGACAAGGATCGCCAGTTACCACGTACATACGGGGACCCTGTTTACGTGGTAGACTCACATACTACGTAAATCCCAACCCACGTCTACGTGGTAAACTTCCCTCGGCGTTTCCGCCTTCAACAAAGGGGGGGGGGCTATAGTCTGTTCCGAACAGCTGCCTCGTCGAAGAGAATCGGCTGTGCCTGGCTTCCGTTGCCGTTCGTTTCCGGCAGCAGTCTCTGTGCTCGCAGGATTTTCTTGAACTCCTCCTCCTTCAGCGATGCTCTTCTGCCGTTGGCGTAGAGTTCCTTCACGCGCTCCACGACGAGTATGCACTGCTCATCCGTCGGAACAACGCCAGTCAGCTCGATGATCTTGTGCTTAATTCCGCCCTTGCCAGACTGCTTCCCGATCGTCAAGCGCCGCGTGTTGCCCACCAAATCAGGCGGATAAGGCTCGTAAGTCCAAGGGTCGCTGATGATTCCGTGCGTGTGGATGCCGGACTCGTGCGCGAACCCGTAGTCACCCACGATTGCCTTGTTCGGCGGCACAACGTAGCCGGTGGCTTTGCCGATTATGTCGGCTGTCTGTTTGAGCTTTTGCGTTTTCCCTGCAAACTTCATCACGCCATAGTGCATGTACAGGTTCATCAGCACCTTCTCTGTCTCAGCGTTCCCAGCGCGTTCACCGATGCCTAAATACGTCGTGCTCAGGTAAATCTTGTCCCAAACACCGTCCGCTGCACGCACCGCCGCCATAGTGTTCTCCACCGCGTTCCCAAAGTCGTCATGCGCATGAATCTCCAACGCCTTGATCCGCGTTTCCTGCTTCAACGCCTTCACCTTCGCGGGAATCCCGTTGGTTACAGGCGCGGCAGGGTCGGAAAGCCCGATGCCTACCGTATCACAAATCCGGTAGCATTCGGCACCAGCGTCGGCAACGGCGTTGACCCACTTCTTCTCGAATTCCCAGTCCGCGCGTGTGCTGTCCTCGCCGTGGACGAAAACTCGGAGCCCCTGCGTCTTCGCGGCGTACTCCACAACGTCCACGACGTTCGCCAGCAACTGCTCCGCAGTCTTCTCGGGCCACTTCGCTCTGAAGTGAATGTGCGAGACAGGGTGCGAAATGCCCACCTCGCTGAATCCAAGGGCAACTGCGCTGTCGACGTCTTCCTTGACCGCTCTGCACCAGCCCGCAATTCGGCACGGCAGGTTTAAGCCGTGAATCAGCTTCGCTGCCTTCTTGTCAGGCTCCTGATAGTGGAACAGCTCGATTCTTTCGACGCCGATGTCGCTGAGGAACTGCGCGATTCTCGCGGCATCTTTGGGTCCAGCCGCTAAGCCTGGCATTTGGATTCCGTCGCGGAGCGTGGTGTCGTCTATGATTGGTTCCGTCCTTAACGGCGGCATTTTGAAGAAGTCTTCCACTTTCATTGTCTGGCTTCACTTTCCGTACGTAATGCTAACATGAACTATCTAAGTCATTGATAAAGGTTGCTGTATATTTTTTGAAAGTTTGTCCAAGCTGAATGAGACATTTTGAGGATTTGGCTGGTTTGTTCGCAAACAAAAACTTTACGTTAGACAACGCTGCCCAACGGGAAAACTTGCCCGCCAAGGAACTAAAGCTTCGCACGCAGCGCCTTCAAGGTGCCCGAAACGGCTAACACGTGCACCGCCGCTTCCCTGCCACCTAGCCTTGTTATTGAAGCCAGCGATGCCCGCATCATGTCCACCGAAACCAGTGATGTACGCAGCACAGCTGATTTGCCCTCGACGTCGTACTCAATCAGCGCCAGACTCGTCAAGCTCGCTCCGTACTCGCCGTAGAGCTGGGTCACTGCACGCCAAGCCGCGTCCAGAAACTCCCGCTCAGCCGGCGCAACCTCGCAGTCCAACCGCAAAGCCACGTAACGACGCTTAGTCCTCTTCAACAATCGGCACCTTCTTTGACTACGCGAACGCCCGGAGCCACAAATCCCTTGCCCAACTTCTCCCTGTTCCGCGCAACAATCGCCGCGGGATTCGCTGAGACAGCATCCAAACCAGCAGGTTCGCCCAAGCCGAACAGCCCACACAGCGCAGCCGCCTCGCGAGGCTTCCGCAAGAGCGCTGTCTCGGAAGCGCCGCTGGAAACCACAATCGGCAAGTGGAAACTCAAAGCGACAGAGGTTTCCCGCCGAAGACTCGCAAGCAACCTCGTTCTCGCCGGACCCTCCAACGCGAGCAACGGCTTTACATCCACCTCCAACACTGCCATGCAGCTGCTCGCCAGCTCGGCTTCCGCTCTGTCGAAGAACCTGCTGCGGAAATCGAGGAGCGGAAAATTCAGCAGGTCCACGCGTCGGTCTTTGGCTGCTTGTCTGGCTACTTCTTTGTTCTCGCAGAGCACGGCGACGACCTCGAACCTGCGTCTGAACCTTCGCAGCTGGCTGAGTAGTTCGTTCTGGTTTCTGGGTCGAAGGTCTACTCGTGAAGCGAAGTCTAACCCAGTTTCGCCGCAGGCTTTGCGTAGCGCGGCAACCTTTTCTGTGCGGGTTTCGGGCGGAAGTGGTGCGGCTACCAGCCTGTAGCCTAGTTCCGCTGTCTTTGTCATCAATCGCTCTGTTTTGGCTTGGTCCTCGACGTTTAGGCGCAGGTGCAGGTCGGCGAATTGGCGTTTCATGGCAGCAGTCCTGCTTCGCGGCATAGGTTTATGATTTCTTCGGCGGTTTTGTTCTTGAAATGAATCTTGAAGTGAATGGGGTCATTCGTCGAAAGCCTGATTTTGCCCAGGAACGCGGCTTGTTTGTCGAGCCTGAGGTACAGGTTTCTTTTCTCGATGTGCTGCTTCATCTCAGCGCTGAGCCGTTCCTTGTCGAGGCTGCCGAGTTCGGCGGCGATTTTCTGGAGCACTGCTGGCAGAGCTTTTCTTTCCGTGAGTTTGGCTTCCATGATGAGAATCGGGTTGCCGTGGTGTCCCGTCAGGCTGTTTTTTGTGAAAACCAGGTTCTCTGCCAGTTCGGTGGGGAGTGTGTTGCGCACGGCGGTCTGCACTTTTTCTGGGTCTTCGGTGGCGTGGGCGAAGACTCTGACGTCAACGTAGGCTATGGGCGTTTTAGAAGACACGCTGCGGTCACCGCCAAGGTTTATGGCGGTTTTTACATTTTAGGTTTTTTCTTCGGTTCGGCGGGTTGGGGTTTTGGTTTGGCTTCGGCGTGGGCTTTTTCTTTGTGGGCTTTGAGGGTTTCGATGTTTTGGTCGTGTGCGGTGTGGCGTTTGCGGTCGATGGGGATCTTGAGTTTTCGGGTTTCGGTGGCTGTTATGCCTGCTTTATGGATTTCGTCTGGGCTGAAGCCTTTGCCTGTGCGCTTTTTTCCGCTGCGCATCGTGACTACTGGTTTCACGTGGTGCGTGTTCTATTTGCCTCCTTTGGGCTGTTGGTCGCCGTGGACTCCTGTGTTGCCGAATTTGCGGCTTGGTCTGGCTTTCTCTGAGCCTTTGCCTCGGTGGTGTAAGCCTCTGACGTTTTTGCCTGCGCTGGTTAGGCTTCGGAGTGCTCGGCGTTTGTGCTGTTTCTCGGTTATCCAGTTGATGTCTTTGTCTGCTTTTATGGCTGGGTGGCTGGTGTCTACGAGGATGACTTCGAACCATTTGTGTCTGCCGTCTTCGCCGACCCAGTAGCTGTTGAGGACTTCGGTGTTGGGGAACTTGCGGGCTGCGCGTTCCTCAGCGATGAGGCGTAGGCTTTTGCCGGGTTTGAATTTGCTGACGCCCATGCGTTTGGGGCGTCTGCCGGCTTTGGGGCGGAGTTTGCGGAGTCCGCCTCTGCGGACGCTGACGCGTGCGATTATGAAGCCTTGTTTGGCTTTGTAGCCTAGTTTTCTTGCTCGGTCGAGTCTGAGGGGTCTTTCGACGCGGTTTACGGTGGGCTCTTTGCGCCATTGGACTAGGCGTTGGCGCATGAGTTCCTCGACGAAGCTTTTTTCGGGTTTTGCCCATTCTTCGGCTATGTATTTGTATGCCAATTTGGGTTTGCTCCTTGGTAGGTTGTGGTTTGCGGTTCAGTCCCTTGCGGGACCACATCCCAGCGGACATGGTGGTCCGCGAACAAATCTGGAAGTACAGTTTCATACCTGAAAATAAACCTTTCCAGCTTGGCGAGGTCTTCTGGAATGTGCCGCGGTCTGGTGCTGGGAGCAGTCTATAGCCCCCTCTATTTATAGGCCGAACTATTGAGTGGACTTCTCATGGGGTTCAGGTTCTGGGTACAGGGTCTTTGCCTGACGCTATTTGAGTGTAGGTGTCGCCGTCGCCCGGATTATTGACGAAGCCGTCGCCGTTCGTGTCCTGCCATTTCACTATGACCCAGTTCACGTTGTAAGCCGCCAAGTTGGGATAGATTACTCGGTCAAAGTACTTCCCAGCAGCGTATGTACCCTGCCAACCCATCCCGTAGGAGAGCATGATGTTCTTGCCGTCGCCATCTCGGTAGACTTCTATGACAAACATGTCCTCTTCATGATTTATGGTTGAAGCAAGCATGAACGCGCTTGGGATGATGGTTCTGTTCCAGAACTGGAAGAACAGCATGCCGCTGCCGCCGTCTTGGAACCTGATTGGCGCTCTGTCCGCAGACTGAGTGGAATCCAACTCTGAGTATCTGACTGCGGGATTTACGAGTGGGCCTCCGAAAGTCACTACGCCATTTCCAGATAGTCCGAGCGGTTTGCCGCTGGCTGGGTTCACGAATGCTGAGTCGGTGTCGTAGCCTTCGGTGAACTGCGTTAGTTTGGTGGTGACAGCCATCGAGGCTAGCCAGTCGCTGACCATGGCTGCTCCGCAGTTGAGCGGTTTTGTGGCGTTGTTCGCTGGGTAGATGATGCTTGCTGGGTTGGCTCTGAATGTATAGTTGAAGTCGGCGAGGGTTGGCGTCGTCCAAGGCTGCATCAGTGGATAGTTGTCTCGGTTGTTTGAGTCGATTACGTAGGGTGTGTCGCTTATGCCGTCGTGATTATCATCGGTGCTGTTGTAGTTACTCCAATAGTTTCCTCCAGAGGGATAGCCATTGTCCCATGAGTTTGCGCTGCCGGAAGACCAGCACATCGCATGGTTTGTGTTATTTATGAAGTTGTTATGGAATATCTTGTTGTTTGAACCGCTAAAGAACAATCCGACAAAGTTGTCGGCTATTCTGTTTTCAACAATACTGTTGTATGATGAGTAATACAAGTAAAAGCCAAGCCTGGGGCTGCCTACGATGTTGTTTTGCGCAATGGAGTTGTTATAGGAGTTCTGGACGTTAAATCCAATCTCGCTATCTGTTAGGCTATTTAGAGTTATAATGTTGTTAGATGCGGAGTTGAGTACGACACCAAAGTTACTGCAATTCGTTAGTCTGTTTTGACTGACAATGTTGCTTTCCGAAACAGAGAGGTCTACTCCCGTGTAGCCATTGTTGGACACGATGTTATCTCTGATCTCGTTATGCGAGGAATTGTACAACTCTATTCCATAAACGCAGTCTGTCAATGTGTTGTCTTGAATAGTGGAGTAGCTCGTGAAAGCTAGAGATATTCTCGATTTCACTAGATTCAGATTTTGCACTATAGCATGCTTGCAGTTCACCAAGAAGACCATTCCAGCATCGGACGGAACCGTCTGGTTGGTAGCGTTGACCCAGTAGTAGATGGGCTTGCTGTCAATCGTGTTCGAGGTGTCGATATCATTGAGAAAGTCACTGAGATAGTTGCCACGAACAGAGAAATTGCCGCTGAGACTGTTATCCCTGTATATGTTGCCGCCAGAGTTGACAAGATAATTCCCAGCAATGAAATGGTTGTGCATGATTGTGTTGTTTCCAGAGTCGACTAGATAGACTACGCCATTGAGACTATTGTTCGCAAATGTGTTGTTGGTGGAACTAAACAAGCAGACCGCGAAAACATTTGGACTTATTGCTGTTATGTTGTTACGCAAGATTGTGTTGAATGAAGACTGATCGGCGAAAAGCCCAGTTGAATATACCGTAATATTGTTATCATTTACCGTAATATTTGCAGAACCCAACAGATATACGCCATAATAGAAAGTAGTGATAGCGAGCCTCTTGACTGTCACGTTGTTCCCGTAGTAAACTGAGACGCCTTCGCCGTATCCGGTGCCCTTGACTGCAAGACCTGAGCCGTCAATCACGATGTTGCTACGTTCTATCACCAAAGAGCCATTAAGGTCCGCTGTGAATGTGTAGTACGAGTTTCCAACGTTTGAAATGGGGGCGGATGGAGGGTCAACTGACCCGTCAGCTCTTATGTAGACAGATCCAAACTGGGCTTTTGCAGTCTCCATTTTAAGGGCGGGCGAGAGTAGGCTGGACAATAGCAGTATGACAATGACAAGGGAAGTACGATTGTTCATAATCGCCTTCTCTCCTCAGTCTGAGCCGTATGTCCACAGGTATTTATAAAATTTACTTGAAGGGATAACTTTAACTGCACAGTTGCGAAACAGGAAAAAAGAGAGTTGGGTGGCACCGCCGGCTCCTGGTCAGCGTGCCTTGCTTTCTGTTTCTATATGGTTCTGAGGCCTGAGGCTATGACAGTGTAGATATCGCCGTCGCCCGGATTGTTCACGAAACCGTTCGCGTTCGTGTCCTGCCACCGGACGATGATGTAGTTGTAGTTGAACAAGCCAAGGTTCGGGTACACGACGCGGTCGAAGTACTTGCCCGCCGCGTAGGTGCCCTGCCAGCCGAAGCCGTAGCACAGCATCACCGTTCTGCCGTCCAAGTCATGGTAGGTTTCGATGACGAACAGGTCGTCGCCGTGGTTCACAACAGCAACCGGAAGGTTGGCGCCCGGAATTGCCGCACCGCTCGCCAGACGGAAGTAGAAGTTGCCGTCGCCTCCGTCCTGGAACTTTATGGGCGCCCTGTCGTAGGCATTGGTCGTGACTGCTTCTGCGTACTTGACGATGGGGTTCACGATTGGTCCGCCGAAACTGATGATGCCTGTCCCTGAGGAGCCAAGCGCCTTGCCAGTTGCCGGATTAACAAAGTTGGGCGACGTGTCCAAGCCCTCCGTGTAGGTGGTCAGTTTCGTGGAAACCGCCATGGAGGCTAGCCAGTCACTCACGGAAGCTGCAGCGGCGCCGAGCGGCTTCGGGGTCGTGTCCGCGGGGTAAATCATCCTCGCAAAGCTCAAGCGGAACGCCGCGTTGAAGTCGCCTATGGTTCCTGAACCGATGGCGGGAGTAACGACGACGGTGAAGGTTGCGCCTGCGGCAGAATTGTACTGGTCAGTCACAGTAACCGCGTAAGGACCAGGAACGACGTTGGGCACCGTGAACTCGCCCGTGAAAGCTCCGTTAGAGTCGGTCGGACCGAATCGGCTATCCATTGCCGTGCTGTTCAAGACCGTACCTGAGAAGCTGAGAGTGACCATGGCGTTGGCGCTGAAGAACTGACCGAGAACGGTGACCTGCGTGCCAACCGGGGCTGAAGTAACCCCGACCCCGTTCACCAAGAACGAGATAGTCGGAGCGTTCGGGTTCACCGTGAAAGTCGTGGACTTCGAAACTTGGGAGCCCACTGGACCCCACGTCGCCGTTATCGGGTATGCAGTGCCCAGAATAATCGGACCAGTCAACGCATACATTCCAGTCAGCAGACCATTGCCGTCCGACGTTCCGGTGAAAGCCACGGCGGAGCCGAAGGTCACGGTGACCGGGTTGGCAGCTGGTCCTCTGGTGGCAATCGTGATGGTTATGCCCGGCGGACCCGAAGTAGGAGTGACGGTTACGTAGTAGTCAACGCTGACGTTCACGGAAGCCGACCCAATGACGGCGTCGTTAGCGGTAATCGTGTAAGTGTCGAACTGAGCGGGAGTAATGCTCACGGGAACTGTTATGACCGCCGAGAAGGAACCCGTCGTGTTCGTGGCTATCGCCGGAGAGACAATAACTGTGGAGCCGAATATCACGGTGACCACGCTGCTTGCAGCGAAACCGTGACCGACAAGCACGAGAGCGTCGCCAGGCAGCACCCTGACCGGCGGCGTGCCCGCAGAGAGGCTTGGGACAATCAGGAAAGTCGCGGAGTTGACGCTTCCGGCAAGGTTGTCGTAGACTATGATGAAATGCACTCCATTGGTGGCTGAGGGTATGGTTACGTTAGCGGCGTACACGCCGAGGTTGTTAGCGTTCGTACTTGCCAGCAAGTTCGCCACGTTGATGGCGTCCCAGTAGACGCTGATTGGACCGAAGGCGGTGCCGCCCGTTCCGTTGACGAGGATTCTTTCGCCCACGTTTCCAGTGGATACGGGACCAGTTACCGTGGCTCCGATCCGGTAGAAGCTGGGCTGGTTTATCGCCAAGGCTGGCGCGGACAAAGCGAACGTTGAGAGTATCAGGAAAGCCGTTATTGCTGTGGTTAGAAGTTTGTTTGTTTTCATGTGTTTTCCCCTTTTCTTCTGGTTAGACGATACCATGTACTGAGATTTATCGCTTTTGCAGATGCACTAGAAACGGATTGCAGCCGTCACACGACCATTCTTCATGTTACAGCACGTGTCTCCGGACCTAGTGCATCGCGGTTTGCGCCTCATAGTGTGCATCATTCAGCTTTTAATGCTAACCTGAAGAACAGACTGTTCTGCCAGAAGAACGACAGCCACCTCAAGCCTGACGGAGCCGCTTGAGCAGGAAGGCAGCAAGAACCGCCGAAACCGCCGCAAACGCCATCACGAAACCAGTCGCCACAGGCAGATTCACGCTTCCAGTCGACCCGCTATTTTGACGCAAAACGACAGGAGTGGGTGAAGCAACTGACTCTGCTGGATTTTCGGTCGGGGAAGAAACACTACTCCCAGTCTGTTCGGACGAGGGAGCAGGTGTAGGCGACGTCGCGTCTTCTGCCGAGAGCGAAGGAGGCGAAATCGGAGGGGAAGTTGACGTGGGCGTTGAGGCGGGTAAGACGGTTTCACCGACCAAGCTGCTCGTGGAGATGTTTCTGACGTAGAAGGTTCCGCCGAAGCCTGAGGACATGCCCATGTACCGTATGTCCTCGAAAGTGAAGTCGTTGATGTCGTCCACCGTCATCGAGCCGAGTAAGGTGCCATTCTCAGCGTAAACCACTCCGGTGAACGTGAACGGAGTTGCCTGCACCCTAAGCTTCACCGTGTACCAGACTCCGGGCTTGACCGGAGCGTTCGCCCGGACCTCGGGCGGGGAATCACGCCAGAACGCGGAGCCGTCGTTGTAGCCTATGCCGTTGTAGACGAACGGAACCCAGTCACAGCTCCAACCGTAGAGGTCGCATGCTCGGTTGTGCCAGACGAGAAGGAACTGCCCGCCTGCCCTAGCGCGCAACTCGAAGCTGGCGCCGTGAGACGGCGGCGTGTTATTCGTGCTGAAGCTGAAGCCAAAGCCTTCTCCCGCTCCTGCAGGGTCGCGGTGCACTACGCCGAGAGTCTCGGCTTTCAGCTGGAAAGAAACCTCAAAACTCGTCTGAGGATGGAATTCCAGGGAGAGGCTGGGTCCAGCGGCTTGGTCGTTTCCTGACAGCGTAAGGACGCCGTGGGTTTCGGAAACTCTTCCGCCTTGAGCGCCGACCTGCCAGCCGCCGAGCAAATTCGAGGACGCGTCTGATGGCGCGCCCTGTGCTGCTGGGGTGATTGCGAAGTCTTTGACGTAGAAGATTCCGCCAAACCTCGAATGGATGCTGACGTATCTTATGTCGTTGAAGGTGAGGTCGTTCATGTCAGCCACGGTGAGGGAGCCAAGCAGGGTTCCGTTCTCGGCGTAGACTTCCGCCGTGGCGGTGAACGGAGTCTTGGTGACTTTGAGCTTCATAGTGTACCAAACGTCTGGCTGCACGGGCGCGTTCGACCTGTCCACGGGCGGATTGGAGTGCCAGAACGAGTAGCCGTCGTTGTATCCGATGGCGTTGTAGACGAAGGGCACCCAATCGCTGCCCCAGCCGTACAGGTCACACTGGAGGTTGTGGCGTCCCAACTCGAACTGGCCGCCTGCTCGACCGCGCATGCCCATGCCGACCCCGTGGACCGGAGCAGTGTTGTTAGTGAGTACGTCTAGGCTGAAGCCTTCTCCGGCGCCCGCAGGGTCACGATGCACTTCGCCCAAGGTTTCCGCTTTCACCTGAAGCGAGATTTCGAAATCCGTTTCGGGCCTGAACTCTTTGTAGAGGGAAGGCCCTGGGGCGCGGTCGTCGCCAGAAAGCGTTATGACCCCAGCGGATTCGGTAGCCTTGCCGCCTCCATCCGCGACTGTCCATCCTGCGACGGTTTCCGCGTGGGCGCTGCACATCAAGAATGGGGCTGAGAGAGACAAAGTCAACACCAAGGCTAAGGCTAACGCAGACCGTTTGCTCATCGCTGTGCCCCGCTCAGCTTACAGTGAACTCAGCTATAATACTACCTGAAAGAACAGGTTGTTCTCGCAGAAGAACAGCAACTGATGCGCCGAGAAAAAGGAAAGGAGAAAGGAGGAAACAGAGAACGCTCAGGCTGTTTTAAAGAACTTCGACTTGGGAGAACCACAGATGGGGCACACGTCTGGTGGGGAGCCTTCGACAGTGTTTCCGCAGACGCCGCAGACGTAATAGTCCACCTTCTCCATCTCCTTCTTGTTCTTGACGGCGTCAATGGCTTTCTGGTACAGTCTGGAGTGTATCTGCTCGACTCTGTTGGCGACGTCGAAGCTCCAGCCTGCCTGCTTGTTCTTCTCCCCCTTCGCCACTGTAAGGTACTCGGGGTACATCTTGGTGAACTCGAAGGTTTCGCCTCCGAGAGCTGTGTTGAGGTTCTCCAGGGTGGATTTGATTTCGCCCAAAGTTTTGAGGTGGTTCATGGCATGTATGGTTTCGGCTTCGGCTGCGGCTCGGAAGAGCTTGGCAGCTTGCGGGAAGCCCTCTTCCTCTGCTTTCCATGCAAAGGCGAGGTATCGTCTGTTAGCTTGAGATTCGCCCGCGAAGGCAGCTTTCAGGTTCTCTTCGGTTTTGCTCATTCAAAAATCTCCTTGACTAATATTTTGGTAAGGTTAGTTATAAGCAATACTGACCCGCTGCATCGGTGGAGCAACGGGATAGTAGAACCCTCAAGCCACATAGACCAGGGTTGGCGTTGCCAGGGTTCAAGGCGCTCCATCAGATTGCTGTATTTCGTTCCCTACTGCTCCTTCAATGAGTTCCTGAGATGATTGAGTGAATTGGACATCAGTCTCTCCAGCAATTCTATCTCGCCACTGTGACAGGTTATCTAATAGGGCTTCCAAACTGGGCAGCGCCCTTTACTGAAAGCAAAGTATATTAGCCCTGCAACCTTCAGGTATAGTTGCACTTTTTGGGTGAAGTAAAATGGAACACCTTATGATGAGTAAAGGCGAACCTGTGAGAGCTTTTAGTCTACCCAAACTCCCCTACAACTACAACGCGCTCGCCCCGTACATGAGCGAGGAACAGCTGAAACTCCACCATGACAAGCACCACCTGGCTTACGTGAACGGCGCCAACGCCGTCTTCGAGAAACTCGACAAGGCCCGCAAAGAAAACGCCGAACTCGACATGAAAGCCACGCTGAAAGAGCTGTCCTTCCACATCGGCGGGCACATGCTGCACAGCACCTTCTGGGAGAACATGGCGCCCCCGGGCAAGGGCGGCGGAAAACCGGGCGGAGCCATCGCCGACGCGATCACAAAAGAGTTCGGAAGCTTTGAACGCTTCAAATCGGAGTTCTCCAAAGCCGCCATAGGCGTGGAAGGCTCAGGCTGGGCTGCGCTGGCCATGCAGGAATGCGTCTCCAGACCCCTCGTAATGCAAATAGAGAAGCACAGCGTCAACGTGTACCCATCCTTCCGGTTGCTGATGGTGCTGGACGCTTGGGAGCACGCGTACTATGTGGACTACAAGAACGACCGAGCCAAGTTCGTTGAAGCGTTCTGGAACGTCGTCAACTGGGACTACGTCAACAAAATCTACGCCATGATAAGGTAGGCTTCTCAGCCTCTCCACCTTTCTTTTTGCGGGCGAAAACCACTCTTAGCTCTAGCGGTCGCATCATCGGCTGTAGAAAAAATGAAAGGCGCGCCGACAGCACGCGCTCTGCCACGCCAGTCTACGGCGGAGGAGTTATCTTAATCGCCTGCGTGGGGCACTGCGTCTCGCACGCCAGGCATTGGATGCAGTCCTTTTCGCGGGCCGGGTCAGACTTCTTCTGTCCGTCAGCGGTTTCAGCCCACTCGTAGAGGGAGACAGGACAGACGTCGATGCAGACGCCGTCGCCGACGCAGACATCCCAGTCTACGGCTGCGTTGGTTCCGTGGATGGGCGGCTTGCTCGGGTCGGGGTTGCTCCAGACTTTGTGGCCGTTGTGTTCGCCAGAAACCTGTCGTTTGCTCTGAAAATCAGGGTCGATTGGCAAAAAACTCACCACTCTAAATTTGAAAAGCGGCAGATATTAGGCTTTCTGCCAGCCAAGTCATTTCCCAGCAGGTCTAGAGAACTTAGGGTAAGCTTCTGCAGTCGGCGTTGAGGGTTTGCTGGGGCTTTGGCGGACGAAACTTGGAGAGAGACTGAAACTCTTTTGACTCTTAGCTGCTACCGCTTTGAGCCTAACC
>JBHGBG010000068.1:0-13084 GCA_041946875.1 Bathyarchaeia archaeon | reverse complement strand
CGCGATAGGGTCCTAAGCCCTACTCCGTTGACCAGGCTTGGAGACCCCTGCACGCTGGCATCTTGAAGAAGAAAAAGGCTCTTCCTTAATATCTGTTAAGGACCCGACTTTTCCGAAGGCTTCGCCAGGGATTGCACCCACTCGCGTTTTTCCCAGAGCGCGCAGCCCTGAATCTCCTTGAACTCGCCAAAGTTTTCCCGAATAGTCAGCAGCATCTTCGACTGCAGCGCCTCCTTCAGCGGCATGTCCTTCAGGTTCGTGTCCGAATAAGCAATGAACGGACAGGGTTCCACGTTGCCCTCGGCGCTGATATGCACAAACCCGCGCCCCGCAGACAGGCAGCCGCCGATTTCGTCCTCATCCCAAGGCAGCGCTATAAACAGTGCAGGGTACTTTTTGCGGAAGGCGTTGCGGATTCCGATGACCCTGGCTTTCTGCTCTTCTGTGAGGATCCAGTCTTCGGTGCCGGCGATGACGGGCGTGTACTCGGTGAGCATAAACAGCTTGCAGCCCGAATCGACGAGCTGCTTGATGAACCCGTCGTCCGTGACCTCATCGAAGTTGGTCCGCGTCATCGTGATGGAGGCGCCCCAGAACAAACCCTTGTCCTTCAGCTTGTGAATCGATTTGAGGAGGACATTGTAGACGCCTGAGCCTCGCCTGCCGTCCGTGTCTATCTCGTAGCCTTCGAGGCTGAGCAGCGGCACGACGTTCTTGTTCTTCGCGATTTCCTTGAGCACAGCGTCGTCGATGAGCAAGCCGTTGGTGAACATCATGAACAGGATTTCAGGCGATTCCCGTGACAGGTCAAGAATGTGTGGGCGCATCAGGGGTTCTCCGCCCGCGAGCACGACGAAAGATATGCCCAGTTCCTTGGCTTCGTCCACGAGTTTCCAGATGCGTTCGTCGCTCATCTCCGCGTTCGTGGTGCTGCGGAGCGCTTGGTGGTAGCAGCCTTCGCAGTGGAGGTTACACTTGCTCGTGACGCTGATGACCAATATGGGTGGAACGTGGAGTCCTTGGCTTTCCCATTTTGCCCTCGTCTTGGCGGCTTTCTTCTGCCAGCGCAACGTTTTCAGGAAGAAGACGGATTGGGAGGGGTTCGTGAGGGCGACTTTGACTATGTCTTTGAACAGGACGCCTAAGGCTCCGTTGAGCATCTTGTTGAAATCAGGTTCTGCGTCTGGCTTGGCGGTATTGCTCATCATGAGTCACACTCCGCATTGAGAACGGGATACTCTTAAGCCTTCGCATCACTTGCGCCGTTTTCAAAGAACATCCACACGCTTTCCTTTTGTTTTCTAGCAGATTCGGGGTACCGGGTCGCCTACGGGTCTGGCGATGATGCGTTTGCCGCCGACCGCCGTCTGCATTGCCACGCCGCTGAACTCCGCCGTGACTTCGCCGATAATCGCCGCGTTCTCGCCCTCACTCGTGCCCTTTAGGAAAACCAGCAGTTCCTCGGCTTTTTCTGGGATGCAGCCGACCACGACTTTGCCCTCGTTGCCCACTTCCAACGGGTCCAGACCGAGCATTTCACATGCAGTGCGCACATCGTTGCGTATGGGCACTTTGTCTTCTTGGATGAGGATGCCCACGTGGCTTTTCTCAGCGTACTCATGCAGGCAGTCCGCGAGTCCGCCGCGGGTGGGGTCCTTCATAGCTACGACTCCGCCAACTTCGTCCAACATCCGCTGAATTAGGCGGTTGAGAGGTTTCACGTCGCTTTTTATTTCGCTGCCGAAACTGAGACCCTCCTGAGCGCTGAGGACGGCTAAGCCGTGGTCGCCTATGGTGCCCGAAAGGATTATCCGGTCACCTGGCTGAAGGTTGCTGTCCAGCGTCCAGCGCACTGTGAAGTTGCTTCTGTGCTGCCTTACCACTTTCAGGTTGTTTTCCAGCGCTTGGGTTCGCCTGCCCATGCCTGAAACGTTCATGACGCAGCCGCCCAAGCTGCCTTTCTCCACGACTTTGGTGTCGCCCGTGACGATGCCCACGCCCGCCTCGATGCACGCTTGGCGCATGCTCGCCAGAATTCTTTCTAGGTCACTCATGGCTAAGCCCTCCTCTAGGATGAAACCCGAGGCTAGGGCGATGGGTTCAGCTCCGAGCATGGAAATGTCGTTCACGGTGCCGCTGATGCTGAGGCGCCCGATGTCGCCACCCGGGAAGAAGATGGGTTTGACGGCGTGCGAGTCACTCTTGAACACTATGTCTTGCACGACAGCGGCGTCGTCCATGGCTTCCAGCGGAACCTCAGCGTTGCCACCTAAGCCGCCGAGATACTTCACGACGTAGTTTTTGACGAGGTCGTGCATGACGGTGCCGCCCGCGCCGTGGAGCATGGTGATTCTGCCGTCTTTTTCCTTCATGAAGGGTTCTCCGTACTGGTTTAACCTTCGCGGCGGAACATAAATACATCGCAAGGAGCGCGGCACTGTCCTTGCCGGCGCATTGTTAAGGGTTCCACGATGGCAAATGGCAAGCAATCGGCTTTGGCACGGTGCCTTTGACATAAGACGATGAAGGAGTTTATATGACTCTTCACCAATGTAAACGGAGTCTCTACGAGATGAGCGGGGAAAAACAAAATAGTCAAGCTGAAGCCTCTGGCAATCCTCTTGGCCTTTGCGGTGCTGGTTTCAAGTCTCTCCGCTCTGGTTTATGTGAACTACAAGAACAACGTTGATTCCGCAAGCGTAGTTCGCGTTGCCTGCGTGGGCGACAGCATTACCGAGGGCTCAGGGTACCCCGCAGAACTGCAGGCCAAGCTTGGAACCCGCTACGAGGTGGGCAATTTTGGGGTCAGCGGCTCTGCGGTCACGCTCGACTCGGGCAAGCCTTACATGAACCAGACGGCATTTCAGCTGTCGAAGGCGTTTCAGCCTGACATCGTCATCATCATGCTCGGCACCAACGATGCCAGAGAAGACAACTACGTGCATATCGAGAACTTCACGGACAACTACAGAAGGCTTGTTGTGGAATTCCAGGCGCTCAGAAGCGAACCGCAGGTATGGCTGGTGCAGCCGCCGCCGATTTACGAAAACGACTTGAACCTGTTGGACTCGAACCTCGTGCAAGGCGTGATTCCACGCATCGAACAAGTGGCGGGCGAGTTGAATCTCCCGACGATTGACATGCATGAAGTCCTGGCTAGCTATCCTGAGTACTTCGGAGATGGCGTGCACCCTAGCAGCGAAGGCGCGTTGCTCATCGCCGGCGAGATAAATGAAGCGATAACTTCGGCTGAAGGGTCAGGCTACTCTGACGCAGGAAACCCTTAGAACTCCGCCCAACGGCAGTTTTGGGTTGGTTGAAAAGAGAGGAAAGATTGTGTTTACTTTTCGAGGTTAAGGTTTATCAGCGTGTGCATCAGGTCGGCTTTTGTGATGATGCCCAGCAGTTTGCTCGGGTTCTCGGGGTCTACGATGAGTATGCGTCCTGTCTCGTTGGCGCTCATCTTCCTGAAAGCTTCGAGTGCAGTTTCTCCCGGATGAGCTGTGACCAGTTTCGGTCGGATTATCTGGCTGACCAGAGTGGTGGTTCGTTTCTCCTTGCTTATCTGCGAAGCCTCTTCCAATGTGACCATGCCGACGGGTTTGCCGTCGCGGCTCATGACTGGGTAGCCGATGTGCTGCTGTTTCGCCATCAGGTCCAGCAGCTGGCTTATGGTCATGTTCTGGGGGACGGTTTTCACGTTTCGGTTCATGATGTCTTCGACTTTGACTTTGGCGAGCGCGTCGGTTTCGCCCAGCAGACGCACAGGCAGGTAGCCGTAGGTTTCCTCCATTGACTTGGCTTCCTGGAGGGCAGAGGTTCGTTTCTGCATGGCTGCTCGGACTACGCGTTCGAAGACATTGGGCTCCTGCTCTATGACCCAGGTGTTGATTATGCCGTTTTCAACTGCGTCGTAGAAGAACTGTTCTCCAGCTTTGGTGCGGATGATGACGGTGGACCAGTCATCCAATGGGTAGGCGCTTCCGACGGATATGTCTGCGAGTTCAGCCGTGAAGTCGGTGCACGTTCGGCAGCTGGGCAGGATGTGGTCTTCGATTTCGGGCATGGGAATCCGTATGACGCCTTTCGAGGTTTCGACGACGAAGGTTGAGGATAGGCGCATCTGTTTGATGTCCGATGGTTGGATGCTGTAGGTTTTGGTTATGTGGTCGAGGAGTGGGCTGAGGGAGAAGGAGCCGAAGCAGAACAGCCCGAGGGTTATGGACAGACTGTCGGTGATTTTGTGTTGCCACGCCTCCAGTTTTCGGAGGGCGAGAATGTGGCAGGGTACGCCTACGAAGGCGATTTTGGTTTTGCCGTAGCCGTAGACCGCGCTTCCGAAGGCTTTGGCGACTGATGAGGGGAAGAACTTGCTGCCCACTGCCGAGAGGATGTCGTCTGGGACTGTGGCGACCGAGGCTTTGGGTTTGGCTGGGTTTTCCGCCTCTGCCTGGGAGACTATGGCGCTGTCGAAGATTTTCTTTTCCACGCCGTAGGTTAGGAGCGAGGTGACGACTGCGCCGCCTCGGCTTTTTTCACGGAGTTTGGCGTTTGTGGCTTGGGCAAGGATGATTTTTCTGTAATAGCCAAGGGCTTCGTTTCGGGCTGGTGCGTCGGAGACGAATTTTTGGCTTCTGAGGAGGAGGGCTTCGCTGTGGGGGCAGATTTCGTAGCATATGGGGCAGAGGTCCATGTCTTTGGAGCAGTCGTGGAGGCGGTTGACTCTTTCGGCTTCTGCTTGAAGTGCGCCGGTTGGGCAGGCGGCTTCGCATGCTCCGCAGAGTGTGCAGAGTCCGTTGGTGATTATTTTTTTGTTGAGAATGTTGTAGGCTATGAGGGCGTCGTTGGGTTGCATGTTCCTCGGTTCCCCTTAGTACATATGGATTGAGGCGTCTTAAAAACGTAGCCGTCAGGCAGCCGCTTTCAACATGCCGCGGATGCGTGTTTTGGCGAGGAAGTGTGGTAGGCGTGTTTTCTGCCTCCTTAGACTGGGGTTGGGGTTTTTCTGATTGGATTTATAAGCTAGTTCAGTGTATAGGAGCAGTCAACGTTCTCTGCGTTCGGAGAGAAATCGCGGAACGTTACTGAGCTACATGAACAACAATAAAAGGAGGATGGAAAATGACTGAGAAACAATCTGATGTCATCTTCGTCGGAAACAAACCCCCAATGAGCTACGTGCTGGCCATCATTACGTCGTTCTCTTCGGGAACTACGAAAGAGATTACGCTGAAGGCTCGTGGCCAAGCGATTACTACCGCTGTGGACGTGGCTGAGATTACTAGGAGTCGCTTCATTAAGGACTTAAAGGTGAAGTCGATAGCTATTGGGACCGCTGAAATGCCACCACGCGAGGGTGAGACGAAGTCTAGGATGGTTTCGACGATCGAGATTACTCTTTCGAAAGAGTAGTCGTTGCGGAGCAAGGACGACTGTTCGTTCTCTCCAATTCTTTCTTCTTTGTGTTTTTTCCAGTTCAGTTTTGTTTGGTGCTCGGATGAGTGTATACTGAGTGGGTTGAGTTGCCGCCGAAGCCAGCTGCGATAGACCCTCTATAGGTTTCTGCATCGAGTTTCTATTAGGCTCCAAATAGGTTCGTGGCAGTCTCAGGCTCTCTGGTTTCTCCATGGCAGGATAGACCCCTCTACTGGTTTGCTGCATACATTGGCTATTAGGCTCCAAATATGACGTTGCTTGCCTGTGTATTGGGCTTTTCTCAGAATAGCCCAAGACTAAGTCTATGTTGCCTCTCTGGCACTCACCCCCTCGCAACTGCATTAGGCGTTTCTCCTGAGGAAAACTTCAGACGGCAGTCCCTTAAGAACCCTCACGAAATTTGGCAATTCATGAATTCACAAGTTTACAGATTTTGAAAGAACTATTTTCTTCTCTTCCAGAGGAGCAACGCCGCTGCGGCTGCAGCCACCGCGGACAGGGCTGCGACTGCGGCTGCGGCAAACGGAAAACCATCCCCTGACGGCACAGGGCTGTTTGTTGGCTGCGGCGAAAGCGACTGCACAGTTTTTTGATTGGACGGAGCGGTAGGCTGAGGTGAGGGTGAAGCGGAGGTCTGAGACTGGGGCGAAGCGGTTGCCCGTGAAGAGGGTGACGATGAAGGCAGCGGTGTGGTTGGCTTGGGCGAAAGCGTAGGCGAAGCAGAAAAAGACGCTGCAGATGAAGGCGTAGGACTCTGCGCAGGCGCGGGCTGAGCGTTCGAAGAAGGAGAAGGCGTTGAGTCTTCGGAGTCAAGCCCGCCTCCAGCTCCCAGCGGATAAACGCGGATGACTTCTGAGGTGTCCGCCCAAATCTCAACTACAATCATGGTCACAGAACCAGGATAAACGTCGTCAAGAGGCAAGCCAACCTGCCAATAGGGATACAGCACCAACGGCTTATCCCTACTCTTAGTGAGCAAAGCTGCTCTGATTTGGTCTTTGACTACAGTGAAGTTTGAAACTTGTCTGCCACTGTAACCGTACGAAAAACGTGCAGCGTTGTTTAGTGCCATGGCCACAGCATGTTCTCTTGAAACAACTACTTCGGTGCTTCCAATAGCATAGTAGCTTCTGTCATCGGCAAAAGACTTGAAAAGTCCGTTTTCAAATGTTACGCTTAGACCTGAGAACAACGCCCCATTGTAAATGTTGGTCCATCTGAATGAAGAAGAGGAACCAATCGACAGTGCAAACTGCAAATGATCAAAAGTGGTTGTTGTGTTTTTTGAAGTGTCAACCGCGTCTAATGTCCTAATCATGGTTTGGATTTCTGCGTCATTGCTGAATGTCTGATATCTCCCGAGGAAGCCTCTAGCTGCATCAGTGAGGTTTATTGACGGTTGAGAATACAATGGTGTCCCCTCTACAACAGTCACGAGGCACCAGCACAGACTCCCATTTATGAACCTAAAGGGTATTTCCAACCTGCTGTTTTCGGACGCGAGCGTGTAGACTCCAGTAGTTTGAGTAAGACCGCCCAGTCAATCTGGATTCTCGATGAACGGTCCAAGAAGAGTACTATTGTATCTAGATATGTCAAGTCGAGCTACATCACCTAAGAAAGACAATATTGTGCCCGATAAATAATCCTTAGAGTGTACTGTGGGCACGATCGAAAGCAAGAAAATTAAAACGCCCATAATTGCTAAACCAACAATGTATGATTTTTTGGTCATTTTTCATCACCATGATAATTGATCCATCGCTAAGGCAATACGGCTCCTCCATCGCCTCTCACACGCATCCAACATTGAGTGTAGCAATTGTTACGTGGATCATACATTTGATAGCCTGTAGGAAGCGGACAAGATCCGAAGCTTTGGTATAGTTGCGGATTATATATGTCAGTTGTAGCCAAGTCTAAGGCTGTCTTCGCGGTAGTTCCGTGGCTGCGGATGCTTGCTTCACTTCTTTCCCGCTCCACACAATTCAGTTTGAAGCTAGTTTTCAGAAGACCACAATGAGTTTCAACCGCTGCGGAAACTAAAAAACGTTTCCGTGTTCTCGCACAAGAACAGCGACAAAGCACGCTCCCAGACAACGCAACAAACAGTCTGTGCATCTGAATTTGAGAATCATAAACGAAATGAACCCAGAAATCAACACACTACAGGACCCTAAATGTCGATCCGCAACTGGTTCACGAACCACCCCGACAAAGACGCCTTCGCAAAGATGTCCGAAGAACTGGAAGCCATCAGGAAGAAGTACGGAATCCCAAAAGGTATCCTCCTGGTTCCAGACCGACTGGAATTCGCGCTCAAACGAAAATCCTACGACAACTTCCACCTAACCCACAGACAATACTACGATTACCTGCCCGAAATGGTCCTCGAAATAATCATCCCCATGGAAATCAACCAGCTCGTCCAGATGGGCTTCCCGCAGGAGAGAATCGGGCGGTCAGGGAAAAACGGCGTCTACCTGGAAATCGACGGACCCGGCGACTTCATGACTTCCATGATACTGGGCGAACTCGCCGTCCAAAGAAAATACAACGAAAAAGAGTATGCAGAACTTGTGGACGCAACCAAAGTGAACAGAAAAACAACGACTGACGCAGTCGACCTACAGTTCGAATGGAGCAGCAGCTTGGAAAAGAGGTATTCCGACTACATGATGAAGATGATGGAGGTAACGCAACGCAACCCCTTTGTCATGATTGAAATGGCGAACGTCATAAGAAAATACAGCGAATCCGTAGGACCAATGTGGTCGCTCCTGGAGAAGAAACAGGAAATGGACAGGCAGCGCGCGAACGGCGTTGTCTAGCCTTTCTTCCGAATTGTCTTTTCCCTTTCTAGGAGAAAGCCTTCAACTTTCCCAGTTATCTCCATGAAGGCTTTCGCCGCCGCCGAATCTGGCTGAGCAATCACGAAGGGCACGCCCCTGTCAGCATCCACGCCCACCTGAGGGTCAATCGGGATGCTCCCCAAGAAACGAACAGCCAACTCATCAGCCATCCGCTTGCCTCCACCCGGCGGGAAAATGTCGGTCTTCGTTCCGCAGTGCGGGCAGATGAAGCCGCTCATGTTCTCCACGACGCCGATGACGCGCAGGTTCAGCCTCCACGCGAACGTCACCGCCTTCTTCACAATGGAGCTTGACAGCTCACTGGGCATGGTGACGACGATGACGCCGTCAATCTCGGGCAGAAGCTGCGCGATGCTCAACGGCTCATCCCCAGTCCCAGGCGGCAAGTCGATGAACAGCACGTCCAGCTCGCCCCAGACGATGTCCTGCAAGAACTGGCGTATGGCGCCCATCTTCAGCGGACCCCGCCAAATCGTCGGGATTTCCCCGGGCAGGAAGAAGTCTATGGACATCACCTTCATCCCCAACGGTCCGAGGACTGGAAAAGCACCCGGCGGCCCTATCTTCACCTGCTGCCCCGTCAAACCCAGAAGCTTAGGCACACTTGGACCGTGAATATCCGCGTCCAGCACACCCACGGAGCGACCTGCCTTGGCGAAGGCGGCAGCCAAGTTCACCGTGACGGTGCTCTTACCCACGCCGCCTTTCCCACTGATGACCGCCACCTTGTGCTTCACCTTGTCCATCCTCTCGCGCAGCAGCCTCCGCTGTTCCATCAACTTCTGCCTTCGCATTTCCATCATATTCGCAACGTCGTTTGCTGTGCTCATGAAAATCACCCAGTCAACCTTTAGACCTGACTGGTTAATGTTTCGATGTTGGTACATGACTAAAAACTTTTTGCCCATCACAATAGTAAGCGGCTGAATTTCAGGTCAGAATCTCGGATTCACAAGTCTTATCCCCTCAGACTGCAGAATGTAACCTGCAGGGTGAAGTCGCATGGATACCCAAATTCTCAGAGCCTGCAAGGAACTAGTTGACGACGCCAAAGCGTGCGGCGTAGACCTCGTTTTCAAAGAAACATGCCTAACAATCTTGTCCAGAGCGCACAACATCCTTCCGAAAGAACAGTTCGAACAACTCGCTGAGTACGCATCGAAGAGGATGAAAGAGAAAACCACGTTCGAAATAGCTCAGCCTAGGCTAACGATTCAAACGTAGCTCGAGACAATCAAGATTACCGCGAACGGCGCTTTGCGGAACGTCCAAAGAAGTCAAAACTGGCTTCACCCTGTCGTCATTTACGAGGCTTCTTCTCCAAAAGGAATTGACCTCTGCAAGAAATCAACAGTCAAACCTGATTCAGAATTCAGAAATGATTTAAGCGAATGAACCTTCAATGCTTTAAAAAGGTCTTTCGACAGCTCAACAAAGTTGGGAAACGCTTGTCAACCTACCTGCTGGAAACCGCAGTCACTACGAGAATAGCCGACAGGATAGCAATCAGAGTGCTGCACGTCGACGATGATGACATCTTTTTGAACAGCGCAAAAGGATGCATGGAGCTAGAAGGAGACATCCAAGTCGAAGCCGCCAGATCCGCCGACGAAGCTCTGGAAAAACTGAAACAAGAACACTTCAACGTCATCGTCTCCGACTACCAAATGCCCCTCAAAAACGGCCTGGATTTCCTGAAGGAACTGCGAGCAGGCGGAAACAAGACCCCCTTCATACTCTTCACGGGCAAAGGACGAGAAGAAATCGTCGTAAAAGCCCTGAACCTCGGCGCCTTCCGGTACGTGGACAAACACGGCGACCCCGAAACAGTCTACGGCGAACTCTCAGCCTGCATCAGACAGGCGTACGAGCACACGCAGGCTCAAGAGAAGCTGCATGAAAGCGAGGAATGGTTCAGAGCCATCCACGACCAGCAGCAGACAGGAATCGTGGTCATGGACCCCGCCACGCACAGAATAGTCAACACAAACCCAGCCGCCGAAGAAATGATAGGCGCGCCCAAGGAAAAACTCATCGGCAAAGAATGCCACGACTGCTTCTGCCCCGCCGAAAGGGGCAAATGTCCCGTCACAGACCTCGGACAAACCCTCAACAAATCGTGCCGAATCCTAGTAAAGATGGACGAGAACAGGACCCGAATCCCAATCCTCAAAGCCGTCAAGTGGGTGACAATCTCAGGAAGAAACTACCTAGTAGAAAGCTTCGTAGACATCACAGAACAGAAGCGAGCCGAGTCAGCGCTAAGCGAAAGCGAAGAAAAATTCCGCGCAACCTTTGAATCCTGCAGAGAAGCAATCGTAATCATAGATGAAGCCGGCAGCCTCAACTACGCCAACCGAGCAGCCCACGAATTGTTCGGCTGCCAAAAAGAACAAGTGGGCACCTTCTTCTTCGAAAAATGTCTGCAACAAACATCACCCGAATTCCTGCAGAAAATCAAAGAAGCATCCAAAGACTGCAAAGCCCTGGTCGAAACCCTGACGGGAACAACCTTCGAAATAGCCTTCCACAAACCAAACAACGAAGAGACGTTCGTCGAGGTCTCCCTGTCGGCCTTCAAGCAGAACGGCAAATGCAACATCGTGGGCTTCATACGCGAAGTCACGGAGCGCAAAGCTCAAGAAAAAGCGCTCATGGAAAGCCGGCAGAAATTCATGGCGTTGTTCTCCGAAAATCCTGAATCGGTCGTCTTCAGCGACAAAGACTTCCACATCGTCGACGCCAACCCAAGCTATACCAAACTCTTCGGACACGACCTCAACGATGTTAAAGGCAAAGACGCCATCGAAACGTTCGCGCCCGACAACCTGACAGAGGAGAACAAGATCATCAAAAGACAACTTCGAAACGGACACACTGAATGCCTGACTGTGAGAGAGAGGAAAGACGGCTCCCAGCTGCACATATCCCTGTCTGGTGCGCCCGTCGTTGTGAACGGAAACATCACTGGGTACGTCACGGTTTATAACGACATCTCTGAACTTGTTTTCGCCAACGAGGAAAAGAGCCGACTCTTCGATGAACAGAACAAAATGCTGGACAAAACCAATCTGCTCAACGAGAAATTAAGCGTCACCGGAAGCCTGACGAGGCACGACGTCCGCAACAAACTGGCAGCCATCGTCGCCCACACCTTCATGGCTAAGAAGCGCTTACAGAACACGAACGTCGACGCCCTCAAACACATACTGCAAATCGAAGAAGTCACGAAGAACATCGTCCGTATACTCGACTTCGCCAAGACGTACGAGATGCTGGGCAACCAGGAACGAAGCGACGTCGAAGTAGGCAAGATGGTTGACGACGCCGTGTCCTTGTTCGTAGACCTGAAGGGCGTAACCGTCCTGAACGAGTGCAACGGATTCAAGGTTTCAGCGGATTCGCTGCTCATGGAAGTCTTCCACAACTTCATCGACAACTCGCTGAAGTACGGAGAAAAGATAACGCGCATACGCATCCACACCGAGGGAAATCAGGATGGCGGCTCTGATCTGGTTTACGAGGACAACGGAGTCGGCATAGACCCCAACGTCAAGAGCATGCTCTTCAAGAAAGGTTTCGGAAAAGGCACGGGCTACGGGCTGTACCTAATAAAGCGCATCTGCGAGATGTACGGCTGGACCATACAAGAAGACGGTGAGTTCGGGAA
Source organism: Bathyarchaeia archaeon (assembly GCA_041946875.1). Lineage (GTDB taxonomy): Archaea > Thermoproteota > Bathyarchaeia > Bathyarchaeales > Bathycorpusculaceae > JADGNF01. The sequence goes on along the minus strand of JBHGBG010000068.1, from coordinate 1,105 downwards.
GGGTGTGCGCTTCGTCATGAAAATCCCGCCCGCAACTGGACGTCTCGCCGAATGCGCTAGCTAAGCTTATAGCCTATTTTTCTCAGAAATCCTCTGCGTTCCGTCGCGTCCGCCTCTGCTTCTATACCCTTGCTCTTCAGTCCGTCGACGACGCCGAGTATGCCTCTGCCTTGCTCGGTCTCGGCGATTACGACTTCCAGCGGGTTTGCCGTTGCCGCATAGATGGTGCAGACCTCGGGCACGGCTTTGACTTTGTCCAAGACGTTAATCGGATAAGCGTTGCGCATGTAGATGAGGAAGCTGTGCCCGCAGGCAAGTTCCAAAGCCTTTTCGCTGGCTAAACGCCTGAGTTCCGGGTCGTTGCCTTCGTGGCGGACGAGGCAGGGTCCGCTGGATTCGCAGAAGGCTAAGCCGAACTTGGCGTTGGGCACGGCGTTTGCCATGGCTTCGTACAGGTCTTCGGCGGTTTTTATGAAGTGCGCCTGCCCCAGGATGAGGTTGGAGTCTTTGGGCGGGGTGATTTTGACGGCTTTGAACTCGAGCATTCACAAGTTCTCCTGCTATTGGTTACGGGTTCTCGCCTTTAGAATCTACCGTTTCCCGATCACGTATTGCTTTGCGTCATTGAAGACGCTGGTTGGGTCCTTCGTCAGGAAATGGAAGACGGCAGAGCCTGCGATGCCTGTAACGGCAAATCTTATATGCTTCCACGCAGTGGCTACTCTACGGTGCAGAAGCAATTTTGCACGAATAAAAGGTAATAGGAGTTGAAATGAGTGTCCGAGAAAGAGATGCATAAGGCAGTCTGCTCTGAATGCGGTGCGGAATGCGAAGTCCCCTTCAAACCCGACCCGAACAGGCCAGTTTACTGCCGCGAATGCTGGGCAAAGAAACGACCAGCAAGACCAAGACGATACTAAGCACTTAACGCTTACAACCAGTTTTTTCCAATCCAATCTTTATTTTTTCTCCTTTCACACGCAGCGAGCAGCAGACAAAACCTAAATATCAAAGAAAATCCTCTACCATGCAGAAACCCAGACTGTGGGCTGGTAGTTCAGCTGGTATGAACGCTTGACTTGCACTCAAGAGGTCGGGGGTTCAA
>JBHGBG010000067.1:0-13108 GCA_041946875.1 Bathyarchaeia archaeon | reverse complement strand
GTGATCGATCCGCGGTCCACCCGTTCAAGGCCGCCGATGCAGTTGAGCAGCGTTGTCTTGCCCGAGCCCGATCTCCCGACGATGACGAGGTTCTTTCCCTCCTCCACGTCGAAGCTGAGGTCCTGCAGGGCTTTCACCTCGCCCCGCCCTGAGCGAAAAGTCTTGTAGATCTCCCTGATCCGGACCATGGTCATGCACTCCTCAGGATCTCCGCCGCCTTCTTTCGTATGACGAGGACAGACGGCCAGACTGCGGCGAGAAGCGCAAACACCGTAGCCAGAACGGGTGGCAGGCAGAGCGAAAACGTGGTGAGCCTGGGATAAATCACCCCCGAGACGGTGAAGTACTGGTTGTGCGACGTAAACGCGGTCAAATCAAGGCCCACACGGGCAAAGACCATAGAGGCGCACGCCCCGGCGAGAACACCGGCGGTGGAGGCCGCAAGCGTCACGAGGACGATCTGGCCTGTAACGAGGCAGGCAAGCTCACACGACATGACGCCCATACTCTTCATGATGCCTGCCTCGCGCAGGTGCTTCAGGATGAATATCACGAAGGCGCATGATATGCTCAGCGCGACGATCGCGGATACGAGGACCATCACGACGGTCATGGAAACGACATTGAGGTCGATAAGCTCCTTGAGGTCGGGCATCGACTGCGTCCACGGGCGGAACCTGGTTGCATCGATCCTGTCCGCGTACCTATGCAGCACGCTGTTCGGGTCGACCCCGTCTTTGAGAAAGATCGCTGCCGAAATCACGGAAACGCTCTGCCGTTTGAGAAGACCTCGCTCCGACTACATCATAAGGGGCGCCTCAAAAGTTCTCTTCATTTCGCCCATAGGCAAAATGAGAGTTCTTGACCCTGAACTGAAAAGCTTTGTGAACATCAACCGGCTGGAGGACCTCGCCAAGCTGCAGACGCGCCCAGCACACGGCAACATCAACAAAGACCTCAGAGCAACGTTGGGTGCGCCGCTGGTGCCCGAGATGAAGCGGCTTCAAGAAGCCACAGTATTAGTCTATGAACACAGGTTTGCAGAAGCTTCAACCATCTTCTCTTCCTGTGCAACAGAGTTTGAAAAACAGCAGTCTCCCTTCTGGGGAGGACTCAGCCGCGAAAAAGAAGGCGAAACCTTGCTGGCATGGTCTCAGCCGCAACAACAGCCTGAAGCCGCGGTGGAACTGGACTCCAAAGGCAAGGATGCTTTTTTGGCTGCTGCAACCGACTACCGTTTAGAAGCTGCAATCCATCTGGATGGCCACTGCAGGTTCTTGGCGGAGCGTGCGTGGGCTGACAAAGCTTTGTGTGAATCCTGGGTTATGGGCAAGACAGGTCACGGCGACAGGTATCCTCAGAAGTCGTAGAATCTTTTTCAAGGAATGCGACTCATTTCCAGCTTGCTGAATAGAAAAACCGTGATTTCTTCGCCCTTAGCTATACTTTTGTGGGGAGGAACAATGGCGTACCCGTTGGAGTTCACTATAGTGGTCAATGCGCTTGAACCGCCCTCTACAGGCGAAGCTGTAAATTTCCCGTTGATGCGCTCTATGCGAACGAGCAGAAACCTGAACTGCGGACCAGCTTCAACTCTTTCAGTCAGAACACCAGTTATCCGCGGAAGCACATTGTATGCATCAAGTCCACAGTAGACGCCGATTAACGGAGCAACAAAGAGGTAAAAGCCTGCAATGCAAGAGCCGATATGCCCAGGTAACATGAGGATGGGTTTGCCATTGACTAAGCCAAACCCAGAAAGCGCACCCGGACGCAGCAGAATCCCCTGCACGACTACGCCGGGTTTTCCCAAGGCGTTGACGGCGTCGGGAACGAAGTCCTTCACGCCCACCGAAGAGCCGCCGATTGTAACCACCAAGTCCGAAGAATCAAGGGCGCGGCGGATTCTTTCTGTGACTTTGTCTAAGGCGTCAGGAATTATGCCCTGCAGCGTTGGCGCGGCGCCTAACTCAGAAGCTAAACCTGCAACCACCAGCGCGTAGTTGTTGGCTATGGTTGAAGGGTCCTGTTGGCATTGTTTGAGGAGTTCATCACCGCCGGAAATAATTGACAGTGTGGGTTTCCTGAAAACCTGTGCGGTAGCCAATCTCGCCGATGCCAGCAGCCCGACATCTTGGGGTCTTAGAACTCGTCCCTTTCTGACAAGCAAGGCGCCCTTCTTCACGTCGTCGCCAAGGGGGATTATGCCTTCGCCTGCTTTGATTTCTCTAATTACTTTGATGGTGTTTTCGCGCAGTCGGGTTTCCTCGACCTTCACGGTTGCCGTAGCGCCCTTGGGGATAGGAGCTCCGCAAGCCACGTAAACGGCTTCTCCACGCTGAACCTGCAAGGTTGTTGGATGATCGGGTGGAAACAGTTTTCCGACGATTTTGAAAGTCGCAGGCTTCGCAACTGTGGCGTCTCGGGTCTCCTGGGGGTTGATGGCGTAGCCGTCTATGAAGGTTTTATCGTAATCAGGAATGTTCAAGTTCGAATAGATGTCTTCAGCTAAGACTCTGCCGAGGCATTCACCGAGCGGGATTGTTTCTTTTTGCAGGACTTTTTCGCGAACAGAGTTAAGCAGCAAGTCCTGTGCCTCTTGAGGGTTAACCCGCTTAGGCATTCTTCTGAGGTCGGGTCTGTTCATGAAGAATCACGCTAGCCTAACAATTTATTGGCAGTCTTAGTAGATTATCCTTTCCGCGCCCGTGTAAATGTTCATGCGTTTCCCACGCACAAACCCCACCAACCCTATGTTCGCCCGCTTAGCCGAAGCAATCCCCGATGAAAGCACCGCTGCCATCGAAGCGACAATCGGTATCCCGACCTTCGCGGCTTTGAAAATCATGTCCCCAGGTACCCGACCTGTTATGGTCATAAAACATGCGCCGAAATCCGCTTTGTTCAACGCCGCCAAGCCGATGACCTTGTCGACGGTGTTGTGTCTGCCAACGTCTTCGGAGAACGCAACCAACGAGCCGTCGCTCTTGTAGATAGCGGAGTCATGGAGCCCTCCAGTTTGCAGAAACCCTTGAGCTTGTTTATTCATTCCTGTAACGGAATCTGAGAGGATTTGCGCCTTAACCTTCAACGGAGACTGGACTGTGGGAATTCTCTCTTTGCGTTGATAGGGTGATGTGCTTGCCTTGATTAGTGGGATGACGCGCCAGTGGACTCGTCTGTGCTTCATCCGCTCGTTCACATCAACTTCGGATTTCAAAGTGATTTTGCAGGTGAGTTTATCTTCGTTTACAGTTATTTCTTTGATTTCTTCCACTGATTTCAGCACGTCTTCTGCCAGGAGGTATCCAACCGCCAGCTCTTTGAACTGCATCGGGGAGCACCAAATCACGAAAGAGTAGTTCTTGTTGACAGAAATCTGTAGGGGCACTTCTTCCGCAACGTAGTCAGCAGTTTTCTCTGCTTTTCCAGTGGCTAAATCAAGCCGCACGACATCAACTTGGCGCATAAGCGTTCCCAACCCAGCTTAGCTTTCTCGTTCCTGACTAATAAATAACCAGAAGCGAAAACCTGGATTCTCAGGGTCGGTACCCGCTCAGCATACAGAGAGCCAGAGTTGCAGCGGTTATGTCCGCAGTTGTTCCAGGGTTGTAGTCGTTGCCCGACTGCCGCAGCATCCTGTCAAAAAGCACGATGCCCTCCCGCCCCGCAGCTGTCTCCACGCCACCCAGCTCCAGAATTCTTCTGGCTTCCGCAGAGACCAGCCGGGTCTTCTCCAAACCAACCTTGCGAGCTATGAACGTGTCGGGGCGCTCAGCCAGAACCTTCAGGAACGTGTGCACGATGGCGGTGTTGAGGCACTTGCCCTTCGCCCTAAGCTGCTCCATCAGATAAGGGTAAGCCAGCTCGAACGTCAGCGGATAGTCATTGACCCATTCGTAGCAGATGTCGTCGTAGCCCGAGGCTATCTTGAAAACCTCGAACAGCGAAACGTTCTCCTGCACCAGCCGTTCTTTGCTGTCCTGGGCTTTCACGTCCAGGTCGGGTGCTCCGTTGAGTCCGCTGGGTTTGGCTATGGCTATGGCGTCGTAGAGGTCCACCGCGTCCTGTGCCGTCGTCGACTCCACCGCTGCCTTGATGTTTTTCCGCAACGCCACGAGGTCAAACTGGCCAGTGCTGTTCATCGGGGTCATGCCTGCCGCGACCGCCAAGGGAACAAAGAGCATGACGGTGCCCAGTAGCGTGTTGCCGCCGTTTTGCCACGCGTTGATGTCTGCGACGCAGGTTTTTATGAGTTCGCCCATGCCCGCCTCGCTCAGGCGTCTCTTGCCGTCGGCTACTGCGATTCCTCGGCGGGCGGCTTCCTCGAAAGTTGGCGCGGCGGCTACGGCTGAAGCCAGAAAGTGTTCCACCCGGGTGCCCTCGAAGCCCACGACGAGGTTGACGTTGCCCGGCTTGTTGGCGGTGACCTCGAACAGTATCGCCATTTCTAAGCATTTGGACACGTGCTTTGCCTTGTCGCTTTCGGGCATGACGCAGGGCACCTGAGGTATGTGGCTCGAAAAAGGTTTATTAACGTTATGTAAAAATCTACAAACAATTGAAGCACACTACAAAACAAATCGGAAACTGAAGGTTTTTCCCATGAGGGCACGCGAGGGCGACCTAATCGAGACAGGCAACCGGGTCATATTCGACGTCAAGGGCTTAGTCCACCCGCCCGATAAGGTTATCGCGTTCCCAAGGTACATCCCATCCGCTGCGGGCACAAGGGGACGCGGCTCAGCCCTGTACGGCAAAGTCTATAACTTGCAAGAACGGTTCCGTTACCTGCAGCAGAACGCGCCCCAACTAATCGTGCAGGATCCCGTGTTTGGTGAAATGCTCTGCGAAGTCCCCGCATCCGCCGTCACAAGGCATCACCAGCCAGTCGAGAAACTCGCCGCGCTCCGCAGAGCCAAAAAACCCGCGGGTCTGGAAGCGAAAGCCATAGCGCTCGCCGAAACCCTCAAAGAAGCCGCGGGCATTCCGTGGAACAGCATCGGCATCTCTGGCTCCGTCATGGCTGGGTTGTTCACGGCGCAGAGTGACATCGACCCGCTCGTGTACGGCGCAGAGAACTGTTGCCGAGTCTACGCTGCACTGCAGAAACTGCTGAAGGACGAGGGTTCACGGTTCAAGCCATATACGCAGGAAGAGTTGCAGGTGCTGTTCGATTTCCGTTCGAAGGACACCGCCATGCCCTTCGAAGACTTCGTCAGAGTCGAACAGCGGAAAGCCTTCCAAGGAAAGTACGACGGAACCGACTTCTTCGTCCGCTTCGTGAAGGACTGGAGCGAGTTCACCGAACGCTACGGCGATATCCAATACAGCAACTGCGGCTACGTCAAGATAGCCGCTACGTTGGCCGATGACGCGGAGGCGCTGTTCACGCCCTGCACCTACCACATCGAGGAAGTTGAGGTTCTCGAAGGACCTACACTGCAGCCCATCACAGAAGTGACGTCTTTTCGCGGAAGGTTCTGTGCGTTTCCCACCACAATTTACGGAGAACCCACCACAATTGAAGCACAGGGAAAAGTCGAACTCGTCACAGACACTAGAACAGACAAACAACACTACCGCCTACTACTCGGAAACAAACCCACAGACTACATGATTATCCGACAACCCAAAAAATCATTAACGTTCTCGTCTCAATGGAGAACAACGGAAAATCAAAAAGGGTAATCAACAACACATGCAAGCAACTAAACAACTTAGAAACGCAGACGTAGACAAACCAGACGAAATTAAAGCCTTAATCGCACAAATGCAAACAGGCAACGCCTACAGACGAATGTTCGTACAAGTATACAACAGATACGTAAAATACTATAAACTCCAATGGGAAGCATCACTCTACAAAGTAACAAGCAAAGAAATCACAGTACCAACAGACGAAAAAATACAAATGTTAATCGCTGTTGCAAAGAAACCACTATCCACCAAGTTAGAACTAAGCTACAAAACAGGCGTAAGACCCGTAGAAGTATGCAAACTAAGAGTCAAAGACTTAAACAAAGACAGCAACACAATAAACCCACAAACAGCCAAAAACGGAAACCCAAGAAAACTCACAATATCAGCAAAACTCAGCGGATTACTAACCGAGCAATACAGAAACACAACCTAACCGAAGAAGATTACATTTTTGGCGGAACACCAGAAAAATACAGTTACAGCTTCCAAAGACTAAAAACAATGTTAGCCAAACGACTAAACGACTCATCAATAAAAAGAATCAGACTCTACGACTAAGAACACAAATTCTGCATGGATACAATCGAGAAATTCCCACAGCAATCCTTCCTAATCACGTACACAATGGGACACAAACACCTTAACACCACAGAACACTACGTACACATACAAGAATACCTCAAAGCCATAATAACAGGCGGCAAATACCTCACAGCAACCGCATTAACAGTCGAACAGGTAATCCCACTAATAGAATAGGGATACATCTAAGCAGCCGAATTTGACGGAATAAAAATCTTCAAAAACCCAAATAACCCCTCTTTTTCTTTAACAAGATTAAAACACATCCATGAAAACAATAGAAATGATAACGGAAAAACTCTGAAAAGCTAACATAGGAACACTGTTTCTAACCAGAATAAACACGGAGTTAGTTACATGGGGGAGCACTAGCCAGACTGTCACCTATGTGAATAAGAGCAACTGTTAGAATTCTGCAACGGTTTCAGTAAATCATTGTTGTTCGAAATACTCATCATTTAACGCTATTCTTAATGTTAGCCTGAAGTCCGTATCAAACCTTCGCTCAGTGAAGAAAAGTCGGAACATTTGATAGTATTCAGCAAAGACTTGTCTTCTCACAAAGACAATCAGAATGGACAAAAACAACACTGCGACCAAAGTGAACCCAAATAGTAAATAGTCAATCGCTAAAGACTGATTTAGTAAATCCAAACAATATTTGTTCACGTTGGCCAAGTTTTCTCCAAAGAATGAGCCGCCAATAATCCATTTCCAAAATGATTCAAAGAATGAGCAGTGAGCATATCCGCGCAACAACACACCCAGTACCGCACTCATAATCAAGGAGACAAGGGTGCAAGACAGCGAGTGATAGAGGTCCCATTTCCTTTTGCAAAAATTCACTTTCTCTTCATTTTTTTCTGTGAGCAGCAGATAGTCAATTATTGCAGCCATTGCTGAAGCCCGTTCTTTCTCTTTGTCGTTCCAAAGCATTGACTTACTCCACTTTTTCTTAATCCAACCAGTTGTCTTCTGTATTGCGTCTTCAAAATTGTTGTTTATGCGCGTACTATCCAGTTTACGAGCATTAAAATACAGAAACCACACCTGAGAAATCAGGAAACCTATCGCTGACCCTGAAAAAAGAGTTATGAAAGACAAAACTATACTCAACCCATCATTGGCACCAGAATCTTTCACGATTGCAAGTATCGGTGAGTAATTCAATCCGACAATTATCAGAATAAAAATAAATCCAGGGACTGCATATCTCAAGGAGAAATAATCTCTGTCTGCCATGCATAATAGTAGTAGTTTTGCCTATATTTCTTTCTAGTCAGTCTTAGAATCTCTCGTAGCAAATATCATCAACCGAAACATAAAGTCTCGTAATACCAACCAACTTTTCAGAGAGAACAATCAACCAACAACTTAATCCGAAAAGACACAAAAGATAAGACGCTATTGACGACGTGCTGCGCTTCTTTTGCCGTTTCGCTATCTCCGCCTGCTCCGCACGCTACGCTCGGCTACGCAAACACGCAAAAGCCGACCAGCAGCGAACAACTCTTGCAGCAGACAACGCAAAGCTAGAGAAAGGGGAATTTTCCTGAGCTGCGAGCCCTCGCTCAGCCTTGAAAACTCCCCTACCATATCCCACCCAAGCAGTAAAACCAGCTATGACATGAATATACAGGTCAAGACAAGAACACAGGATAAACTTAAACGCGCATATCCAAACGCTAACAGAACTCACAATAAAACCAGAATACAACAGAACAGTACGCTGATATTATAATCGAGAACCGTTTAAACTTTCAATAAATCAGTTTCTTACAACCGTTAAAGAAACATACAAGCGAATAGCAGCCCTTTTAGAAGGAAATAGCAAGAACGGAATCAATACGAGTGCAAGACCAAGAAATCTCCTTCCAAAGACCAGGACCTATGCTTATCAACAGCCAGAGACTGCAGCTTCTTCAAAGGAACACTTTCAATGCGAGTCTGCGAGCAAGCCAAAACGGGCGAGCGCATCGTTGTGCAGGGAAAAATTGAGCGCGTCACTGACAAGATGGGCAACTATGAGCACTACAGGGTACTGATCGGGAATCAGCCTTCTGACTTCATGGCGCTTTTACAGCTGTAGTTTTGCCACTTTCAGCATTTGCTCGTAGTACCGTGGACAATACGTCAGCGCAATTTGGTAGAAGCTTCCCTTTGGCGAAACCACTTCTTCCAGCCCGCCCTCGACGAGGACGACTTCGTCTCGTTGCACCTGCTGCCTGAACTCCTCCATGAACGAAACGACGCGTACAGCTTCCAGCGCCTTGCTTGAGCCGCTTTGGACTTCGAGAGGTTCGATGCCGTAGACCGAAGGGATGAACGGCGCGTCCACGTCCGCAACGACACGGGCTTTCAGGCGCACCCAGTCTTTGCGAACTATGCGGATTTCTGGGCTGTACTCGTTGAAGATTTCACACCAGTCCTTCACGGGCTCGAACTCTGCCTTGATTGTGCGCTTGCTCTCGGCGTCGTAGTACAAGCCGTAGATGAGCTTCCGCCGCTGGTGCCACACGAACTCCTGGACTGTGAAGTTTTTGAAGCGCCAGCGTTTGCCTTTCATGGCGTCTTCAGTTTCGAATTCGTTGCTGAAACCAGAGTTCTCTTCTGCATACAGCGATGCCAGAGCCTCACGCATCTGCGCGTTCTGCTTTCCGCCGTAGATGAGGAGGTCGATGTCCGAGTAGTCAGGGTGGTAGAATCCGTGGAGCATGCTGCCGAAGACGCCGAAGTTCTCAGTTTGCAGACCAGAGCGCGATTCTGCTGTGGCGAGGACTCGGAGCATGGCGGCGTGCAACCTGTCTGCGGGCTCCTTCAGCGTCAGCTCCTGCAGGCGTTCTGGCGGCTGACGCGTTTCGGCGATGTCCGCTTGGTTTGCGCCCACGACCTTGGTTTCGAGCATTTCGTGGTAGACCGTGTACTTGGGGTAGTTGTTGAAGACGAATTTCCAGCCCTCGTCGTCGTAGAACTTGTAGAAGGTCTTGCCTCCGCCGTTGCGCAGGGCGCGTGGGTCTTTGGACCTGAAGATGTTTTCGGAAGCGTATTCGGCATCGCAGATAAACGCGCCTTCCGGGTGGGAGTAGCCGAACACTCGCAGTATCAAGCCTTCCCGCGTGACGATTGCGTCGCGGTCCCTAAGCTTGAGGGTCACAAGGGCCAAATCTGCTCTTCCTCCGTCGTCGCCGTGCCCACAACGACTTGGTAGGAGACTTCGCCCGTTTTGTTTGATTCGATGCGTTCGAGCATGCCCGCGACTCTGATGCGGTCGCCTGTTCTGGCTACGTTGCGGTAGCAGCCGATGTTTGAGAGGATGCAGCTCGGGGTTCTTTCGGGCGGCAGCTTTGATTGTTCGTCCAGCGGCGTGTAGTCTGCGATTCTGTAGATGGCGGGGCGGAATATGGCTTCCGTGTCATCGCTCACGGTACACTGGAATTTGACTGGGTGCATGGTTGAGAAGCGGAGTTCGCCGTATTTCGTCGTGATTTCCTCTGGCTTTCGCGCTGCTGTGTACATCCAAATCTTGTCCAAGTACTTGCCCTTGAATTTCCGCGCCCTGTCTAGGCGGTTGCCGAAGATGTACCGCAGCTTTCCCGCGTTGACGAGTCGGTCGATGGTGGCTTCGACGGTGCGGAAGTTCCTTGAGCCGTAGACGACAAAGTCTATGTCGCTCTCCTCGCTGTGCATGTCCAGCGCGATGGAGCCGTGGATGCCGAAGTCGCTCAGGCTGACGCCTGACTCTTGGCTGAGCATGCCGACTATGTCGAGTGCCATCTTCTGGATGCGGTCAGGCTTCCCCAGCCTCGTGAGTGCTTGGAGGCGTTCGCGTGGAACGAAGACGCGCTCGATTCGGCTTATCGGGGCGCTGATGAGTTCCTTGTGCCTCAAGTAGCAGTAGTAAATGAAGTCGGGGAAGTTCCTCCTGAACGTGGCGATGAACGACTTGTAGTTCTCCGCCGTGTACAGCTTCTCGGCTCGGAAAAGCTGCCTTTCGCCAAACTTCCACGTTCGCTCCAGCATTTCGACATTGAAGAGTTGTTTGAATTCGGCTGGAATGTACTTGAGGAACGCGAAGACCACTCGTTCGGGGTGCTCGTAGCCTAGAGTGTTGAAGATGAAGCCTTCTTTGGTGACGAAGGTGTCGCCGTCAGAGGGTGTCCATTTGGCTGGTTCCGTTTTTATGCACCGCGTTATGGATTCAACCGAAGACTAAAAAACCTATTGCAGCGTTAAACTGGCTATAGAAGATAAGGATGAAGGCATGAGCGCTGAAGAACCCATTCCTTGGGAGACGGCGTTGGAACTCTGCGGGGAAATCCGCAAGAAAAAAGCTGGCAGACTGTTCACTCAGTGCTGGGGATGCGTGAGATTCTCCAAGGGAGAAGCAGCTAAGATGTGTTTTGCGAGCCGACCACACAACCGCGGATGCAGACTTGTGAACAAACGTTACGTCGAAGCAATGCGCCCACTTGCAACGTGAAGAGTCCGTCGGCGCCCGAGTTAAGCGATCTTAGACTCAGTCTGCGCCTCAGAATATTATTACTTCTGGCTGGGTCGGAATGACTTACCTACGTATACCGGATGTAGAGTGGCTGAGGCTGTATTTTTTTACTTTTTTGTGGTATAACCCACATGGTGACTTGCGGTTTTTGCATGCATAGACTCGATTTCCCTGCGGTCAGACCCTGTTCTAATTACTTAGCGATATACGTGCATGTTAACAAACGTTATCTGGGTTTTTCATGTTAAAGTTTGCTTGGTGCCTGAATTGATTTCGTGGAAACACTCATTTAACCGTTTAAACGAAGAGTACGAGATAGCCAAGAAAAAGAGGCAAGCTCTGGATGGCTTGTACGAAAAAGGCAGGATTTCCCAATCCACCCATGACTCCTTCAACAACGAAATCGCCGTCGCAATCGCCGAAATCGAAAAACAGCAGCAAGATCTTCTCCAGAAGATGCAGCTGAAAACCTGCGAGCTGCAAGGACAAATCAAAACACTAGAGATGCTACTTGCAAACTACGAGATTCAGCACGTGACCGGAGAAATCGACGAAAACACCTACAACCTCGAGATAAGCCTCCTCGCCAACGGACTCGAAACCGCCAAACACGAACTCGACAACATACGAGAAGCCGCAAACCAGCTCTGCTCACCCCATGCAGAGCCCACACCACAACCCGAACCAGCAACCGCGCCAACAGTGGAAGTCGCACCTTCTCCAACAGTCGAACCCACTCCAGTAGCGGCTGCCCCAGCTGAAATCGCCCCAGCCACCGAACCATCCGCTCCCGCACCATGTGTTCCAGAACCAACTCCGGAACCTGCAGCAGCATCCGAACCAGCTCCAGCCCCTGAACCCGTGATGGAAACAGTCGCCGCAGAACCAGCGGCTCCAGAGCCCGTAGCGGCTCCCGAACAGCCAACCGTAGCTCCCGAACCCACACCAGAACCCCAACCAGCTCCAGCAGTCGAAGCTGCACCGGTTGTAGAGCAACCCGCGAATGTTGAGGAAAAGGTCGAGGTTGCCCCCGTAGTCGAGCAGCCAGCAATTGTCGAAGAGAAAGTTGAAGCCGCACCTGTAGTCGAGCAACCTGCAGTCGTCGAGGCAAAGGTCGAAGTTGCGCCAGAAGTTACCACGTCAGAAATCGTCGCGCCAGAAACGACCCCAACAGTCGAGGCAACAGTCGCCGAAGCAGCACCAGTCGCCACGGAGACACCCGCCGAAGCAGTCATCCAAGAAGCTGTAGTCACAGAAGCAACAGTAGAGCAACCAGCCGAAGAAACAGCCACAATCACACAAGAGAAACAGCCCATAGACGATTTCCAAGTAACCCAACCCGAAGCGGTGCAAACGGAACTTCCGCCCATGGTGGAGGAGATTCTCCAGGAAAACCCTCCGGAAGCGCCCCACGCGGCGCAACCCGAACCAACGGCAGAACCCGCGTCAGAGGTCTCCGCAGAAACGCAGTCGGCGCAGACAGCTACGACCGTAAAAGAAGCGTCACCCGCAGTCGAACCAGTAGTAAGTGACAGCGAAAGCCACCAAGAATAGTCCGAATACGAGTTCTTCTCTCTCTTTTTCTTTTTGATCGTTTTCCCAAGTGACATGCTGTCCCGGCAGAAAACCTTCCTTCAGATATACTCAGCGCTCGTTCTTTCCATGCGTCACCCGCAGTAGTTCTTGGTTTGGCGTTGAGTGGTTGGTCTTGTTTAAACAGTCCGCATTATGTTGCAACTTCGAATTCGAAATTGGAATAAACACTAAATATTTATATCCGAATAAGACCATACAAACACGCATGGGTGGCGACGAGATGACTTTTGCGGTAACTCCGATTGAAAAGGCTGATGCCGAAGTCATAAAGAAACTGAACGAGCGGATAATCAAGAACTTTTTGGACATAATCATCATGGCTGAGTTGCGGAACGGAGCTCTGAGCGGCTACGACATAATCTCATACGTGCACAGCAAGTACCATCTCCTCGTGAGTTCAGGCACGATCTATTCTCTGCTGTATAGCATCGAGCGAAACGGGCTGATTAAGGGCGTCTGGAGCGAAAGGAAAAGGACCTATCAACTTACCGAAAAGGGTGAACGATCAATCGAAACAATGCTTGGCGCCAACGAAGACCTTCGAATCTTCCTGACGAGCTTCCTGAAAGTGCAGTAGGCACTGCACTTTTTTCTTTTCCGAAGTTTCTGCCGTAATCGAAACGCTAAAAAACCCCTTCTCCGTCTGACTACGTGCAACAATGGGGCTCGTAGCTCAGTCAGGCTAGAGCACCGGACTTTTAATCCGGGGGTCGCGGGTTCAATTCC
>JBHGBG010000066.1:0-13395 GCA_041946875.1 Bathyarchaeia archaeon | reverse complement strand
TATTCTATATCTCTGGTATATCAAACAGCTAGACCATGTACCTTAATCGAACAGAATCCATAACCGTAATATTAATTAGGTCGTCGGGGATGAATAAGATGTGCTGCTTCCTACCCGATGGAATTCCATAGCGGAATCCACATAGCGTTTTAGGGAGACAAACAACATGGCACTCAACGATGCAACTAGTCAACTATCCTTGAAAGGGACAACCACAATCGGAGTCGTCTGCAAAGACGGCGTTATCCTTGCTTCGGACACAAGAGTGACGATGGGCTTTTTCGTCGCGCACAAGCAAGGCAAGAAAGTCTACAAGATAGACGACCACATCGGCATGACAATCGCCGGCAGCGTGGCGGACGCCCAGAAGGTCATCGACATAATCACGGCGAACGCCCAGCTGTACCGCATAAACCTCAACAGACCCATGCCCGTCAGCGCAGCAGCGAGGATAACGAGCAACCTCCTGTTCAGCGCGAGGGGACTGATGGCGCAAATCCTCGTGGGAGGCGTCGACGAAACGGGCCCGCACGTGTTCAACCTAGACCCATTCGGCAGCCTGACCGAAGAGAAATCCGTCTCCACAGGCTCGGGCTCTCCCGTGGCAATAGGCGTGTTGGAGGACAAGTTCCGCGAGGACATGACGGTTGAAGAGGCGTTGCCAGTAATCGTGAAGGCGGTGAACGCGGCGATGAAGAGAGATGTGGCCAGCGGCAACAACTACAACATCGCCGTCATCGACCAGAAAGGCTACCGCGAGTTGACCGAAAAGGAGAAGAAGCATCTCCTCGAAAAGGGAAGTTAAAAAAGTGGCGCGAACACAAGAACACGACAAAGTCGAAATAACCCAGTACATTCTGCAGCACGTCCCCAAAGAAGCAGAGGTCACCCGCATCGAGTACGAGGGACCCATGCTCTCCGTCTACACAAAGAAACCCGAGATTCTCGTCGAGCAGAGCAGCGTCATAGCCGAAATCGTCGGCGTCATCCGCAAACGCATAGTCGTCCGCCCAGACCCCATGGTGCGCACGCCAGAAATCGAAGCCGAAAAAATCACCCGCGAGATAATCCCGAAAGAAGCAGAGATTACCGATATCAACTTCGATCCGAGCCTGGGCGAGATAATCATCGAAACCAAGAAGCCCGGGTTGGTCATCGGCAGAAACGGCATGGTGCTGCAGGAGATTATCAGGAAAACGAAGTGGCGCCCGCACGTCCTGCGGAGTCCGCCCATAAAGTCCAAGATTGTCACTAACATGCGGCATTACCTGCATTCGGAAAGCCGGGAGCGCGAACGCATCCTCCGCACCATAGGCGAACGCATATTCAGGCCGAAGACATACGAAGTGGGCGACATACGCCTCACCGTTCTGGGCGGCGCGCAGGAAGTCGGCAGGTCAGCGTTTCTGCTGAAGACCCGCGAGAGCAGCGTCCTGCTGGACTGCGGCATCAACCCTGGCTCGCAGCGACCCTTCGAGTCGTTCCCACGGTTTGACTCGGCGGAGTTCCAGATCGACAGTCTAGACGCCGTGGTCATCACTCACGCTCACCTAGATCACTGTGGCTTGACGCCGTTCCTGTACAAGTACGGCTACGACGGTCCAGTCTACTGTTCTGCGCCCACGAGCAACCTGATGACTATGCTGCAGTTGGACTACTTGGACGTGGCAGGCAAGCAAGGTGTCACGCCATACTACGACCAGAAAGATGTGCGCGAGTGCGTTCTGCACACGATTCCGCTGCGCTACGGCGTCGTCACGGACATCGCGCCCGACATCCGGCTGACCCTGCACAACTCAGGGCACATTCTGGGCTCTAGCATGGCGCACCTGCACATCGGCGAAGGACTCCACAACATTGTGTACACGGGAGACTACAAGTTCGCGCGGACGATGCTGCTGGAAGCGGCTGCGACCGAGTTCCCGCGCGTCGAAACCGTCATCACCGAGAGTACCTATGGTGGACCCGACGATGTGATGCCCAGCCGCGTTGAAGCGGAGGAACGCATCACCCGCGTCATCAACGAAACCCTCGAGCGGAAAGGCAAAGTCCTGATTCCAGTGCCAGCCGTGGGAAGGGCGCAAGAGATCATGCTGATAATCGACGGCTACATGAAGCGTGGACTGATGAAGGAGTCGCCCGTGTTCATCGAGGGCATGATTTCGGAGGCAACAGCCATCCACACCGCTTACCCAGAGTACTTGGGCAGGGAAGTCCGCCACAGCATCCTGCACGAAGAGGTTAACCCGTTCCAGTCGGACTACTTCACAATCGTGGAGCATCCAAGTGTGCGGCAGAGCATATTCGAGGGCGAACCCTGCATCGTGCTGGCGACTTCGGGCATGCTCGAGGGCGGTCCAGTTATCGAGTATTTCAAGAATTGGGCGGACAACGAGAAGAACACCATCATATTCGTCAGTTACCAGATCGAGGGCACGATGGGCAGACGCGTCCAGAAGGGCATCAACGAGGTCACGATGATGGACAACGAGGGCAAAATGGCGGTCGTCCAGTGCAAACTGCGCGTCGAATCCATTGAGGGCTTCTCAGGACACTCGGATCGACGGCAGCTCGTGAACTACTTGACGAACCTTAACCCAAAGCCTGAGCGCATCTTCGTGTGCCACGGCGAAAAGTCGAAAATCAACAATCTAGCTAACTTCATCGACAACAAGGCGGGCATCACCGCGATCGTTCCTGCGGTGCTGGAGACATTCAGGCTGCTGTAGGCAAAGGCTCATTCTGCGCGGGCGCTTTCTCGCGCCAAATCCTGATTTTCGGCGGACAGATGACCACGCGTTCTTCGCCCAGACGGGCGATGTCTCCGCCCAAGGCTTCGGCGAACTCGTACAGGTCGTTCACGGCGCGTTTCACGTCCTCTATGCTCTTGTGCGCCAGCGGCGTGATTCTAAGGATGAGTATGTTTCCGCCACTCACCTCGTTCTTTATCGTCTCCAAATCCGCCAGGTCACGCAGAGGCATGGCTTTCAAGTAAGTCTTGCTCGCGTTATCCGCGTTCTCCCGAGGAGGCGCGGCAGACATCTCGCCCGCGGCGGGTGCGGGTTCGGGCGGCGGTGGCGGTGCGGGCGCCGCAGTTTTCTCCTCTATTTTCGGTTCCTCTTCCTTCCTTGATCTGCGGAAGATACCTAGGCTCGGCAAATCGGTCCTCTCAATGTGCTCTTTACTACGTTTGAGCAGTTAAGCGTTTCTTTATTTTCTGCCATATTCCCAGACAAACAACCCAAAAGAACAAAGGAATTGGCAAAAAACTCAGCAAAACGCAGGCATGCTCAATACAAAAAGGTGCAGAGCTGACAATGATATTTGGAGCCTAATAGAAACAGAATGCAGAAACCTATAGAGGGGGTCTACCACGCCAAGAGAACACGAACCTATTTGGAGCATATTACGTAAACGCTAACCCAATTTACGCAGTAAACCCCAAACAGAACCTCGGGTCACTCGGCAATCCCACTTATTTATAAGGGGGCTGCAGTCTGCCCCGAGCACGAGAGCGCAACTACCAAGCCAATAGGCCAGCAGTTTGACATGAACCCTGCAAAAACCGAAAATAACCTCCCAGCGAACAATCATAGCGAAGAAGCATGCAGAGAACCGGTTTCGCTAGCCTGCCCCTGCACCCAGGCAGAGCACCCTCATGGCTGACAGGCAGAATGCGCAAGCTCGCCAAGGAAGTCTCAGCTATCATCATAGACGAACACGGCACAGACACCCTTCTGGCAAGGCTAAGCGACCCCTACTGGTTCCAAGCCTTCGGCTGCGCCCTAGGCTACGACTGGCACAGCTCAGGAGTCACCACAGTCGTCACCGCCGTCCTCAAACAAGCCCTCTCACCTGAAGAACACGGCGTCGTGGTCTGCGGGGGAAAAGGAAAAACCAGCAAGAAGACTCCAGACGAAATCTCAGAGGCAGCCGCCAAGTTCGACCTCAGCGAAACCCAAGTTCAAAAGCTCACGTATACGAGCAGGATGACGGCGAAAGTCGACAATGCAGCCATCCAAGCAGGCTACCAGCTCTACCACCACGCCTTCTTCGTGACCCGCGAAGCCAAATGGGCAGTCATCCAGCAAGGCATGAGCGGAACCGACCGCACCGCACGCCGATACCACTGGCTCAGCGACACCGCCAAAGACTTCGTTGTAGAACCTCACGCAGCCATCGTCGGCACCAGAAAGCCATGCACGCTCAACATGACCGCTAAGGTCAGCGAAGGCAGTCGAAAGACATCGGTGGACTTGGCGAAGGAGCCAACGCGCAGACTCATGCGCCTAGCCCAACGTCTCACCACTCCGAAGCAGCTGAGTCAGCGCTCGTTGCAGGAATGGTGCCCAACAGCGGGAACGCGTCAAGTCGCCACTCTGAACATGCCGAGGAACATAAACTGGAAAGCCCTAAGCCAAGCGTACCAGACGCAGCCCAGCAACTACGAGCAGCTCCTCAGCATCCAGGGCGTTGGACCCGCAACCGTCCGCGGCTTAGCCCTCATCGCCGAACTTGTCTACGGCGAGAAACCCAGCTGGAACGACCCCGTCAAGTACAGCTTCGCCTACGGCGGCAAAGACGGCGTACCATACCCCGTCGACCGCAGAGCCATGGACGAATCCATCCACATCCTACGCGAAGCCGTCCAAGACGCCAATGTCGGCGACAAAGAAAAGCTCAACGCCCTGCAGCGGCTCAGAGTCTTCGTTCCCGCGGACGCAAAAAACCTTTAAGCCCAAACATCGAAGACACTCCGCAGAGGGAGAAACATGAAAAAACTGCTTCGCGCCGCCGCTCTGTGCGGCTTGGTGGCGCCTATCCTGGCTTACGCATGCATCCTCCTCGCAGTCGCGTCTTATGCTCCGTTCAGCTGGACCGAAAACGCCCTTAGCGACCTGGGCGTGCAGGCTGGCGTGACCGCGTGGGTTTTCAACGTGGGCTTGGTCGCCGCTGGACTGCTGTTTCTGGCGTTCTCGTTTGGGCTGTTTCGGCTATTGGGCAAGCGTCTGGTCGGGAGAGTGGGCAGTGTCGCTCTGGCTTTGGCTTGCATTTCTCTTGTCTGCATCGGCGTTTTCAATGAGAGCTTCGGGCGCCTGCACTACTACGTGTCGGTGGCTTTCTTCGTGCTCATGCCCATCGCCATGCTCGTCCTCACTGTGGGTTTGTGGGTTTCGGGTCAGCGTGGGTTGAGCGTGTTCACGTTTGCGCTGGCCCTCGCCGCCGCCGTGCCGTGGGTTCTGCAGTTCACTGTGCGTTACGTTCCGAATGTGGCGGTGCCTGAGTTTGTTTCTGGGCTTGCTGGCTCAATCTGGACAGGAGTCTTAGCGGTTAAGATGCTGAAGGCTTCAGACTCAGAGCAACGTTAACACGGCTGAAAGAAACTACTGCACGTTCAGATCTTTGTAGATTTGGGCGCAGCAGAAGGGCGAAAACTTCACTCCGAAACCCTGCTTTTCCGCGTAGCCGATGGCTTCCTCGCTGGGGAAGGCGATGCCGTCTGCCCCTGCCTTCAGGGCGAGAACGTCGGTTTCCGCGCGGTGTCTGCCTTTGGGTCGCATGCACCCCAGAACCAGTGGCGTAGCTGGGAACATTGTGCGAGCGACGGCTGTGACTTTGGCGATGGCAAGAGGCGTTGGCGGTTTTGTCTTTTCCATGGCTGTGCCGTGGATTGGCATAAAGGCGATTACGACTACGGCTTCGGGTTTGTGCCGGGCTATCATGTTGAGCGCTTCAAATTCGCCCTTCAGCTCGCCGTGGTGCAAGCCCGTGATGACGTGAGGAACGAAGTCCAAGCCTGCGTTGCCCATGGCTTTGAGCGATTCCGCGTAGTCTCCGACTGAGACAGCGAGGTCGCAGATTTCCCTAATCGTCTCGTCCGAGCCGATGACGTCTATGAGCGCTACGTCCACTCCAGCCGCCTTGAGGTCTCGGGCTGCAGCTGCGCTGATGATGCCCGTGTGGACAAAAACTGTCAAGCCCAAGTCGCGTTTGATTCGGGCGATGGCGGGAGTGAATTTCTCGATGGGAACCGCCCCGCTTGGGGTGCATCCTCCGCTGACTAGAACTCCTGAAGCGCCTTTCTGTTTCAGGTCTCTGCAGACTTCGAGAAGTTTTTCAGGCGTCTGGGCTGGATGCATGGTCTGGAGGACTTTGCCTTGGCAGTGACGGCAGTTCAGCGCGCAGTTGTCACCAGTCACAGAGACAGTAGGGAACTGAGCGAGCGAGGAGCAGTGGCTGCCTGCCTTGTAGTGGACGAAGCTGGGCGTGAAGAAGCACACTCTTCGAGGCTTTGGGCTGAGCGTGCCCGATTCCAGTAAACGTGAAAGTTGCTCTTCGTTCATGTTCCAGATTTCGCTGGCGGAAGGCTTTGCCATGCTAATCCATGGAGGAGAACGTTGGTGGGTGTTTATTTGTTTTGGTTACAGCGCACGTGTCGCTTCTTCGTCGTGCTGAGAGAAGGTGGAGACCGGCTGCAGCGCCTCGTTTTGTGCGCTGACTTCGGTCTGGAGTTTTTCGAGCCGTTTGGTTAGGCTGAGGGTTTTGAATATGGCGGAGCCTCTGCGCGTGAGTGCGTAGTAGGTTTTCTGGTTTTCGCTCCTCTCTTCTATGAGGTCGTTCCGGAGTAAGAAGTCTAAGCGTTGGCTGAGGAGTATGCAGTCCATTTTGCATTCGTAGGCTATGGAGTCCAGTGTGCGGGTTCTTTCGGCTAGGGCTGTGAGAATGTCTTCGTATGCTTCGAGTCTGGACCTTCGCATTCCTCGCACACTCGCTTCTTTCGTTCGTCGTTTTTTTATAAAGAGTTTGCGAAGTCAAAATCCTTAGCTGAAATCTGCAAGGAACTAAAAAGCTGGCGATTCATCTGCATAGTATCTGAGGTTTTCCAGCGCAGTGTTAACGTTTGGTTTGCTTTGCGATATTTGGGCTGCATGGCACGGTGGCGCATGCACATGATCACGTCTGCAAACGCTACACTTGACTATGGGTAAAAAAAGAAAGGAAGGAAGGTTGTTCGCTGGAACGGTTACTTCCGTCTTCTCAGGACGACGGCTGCAGCGACAACCGCAACAACGACAACTACAGCTGCAGCTGCGATGTAGATCGCAGTGTTCGGCGTCTCAGCTGGCGGCGAGGCTGGCGGAGGCGTCACGGACGGCGCAATAGTAGGTGGCGGCGGCGTGGAAGTCGGCTGAGGTGAAGTCGGCGGAGGTGTTGGAGCTGCAGTTGGTGGCGGAGCAGCGGAAGCTGAAGGCGCGGCTGTGACGCCTATTGCCGTCTCTGCGTATGAGGGCCAATAGGAGCCTGTGCCTGCGAATGTTGCTGTTATAATGTATTTGCCTTGCACAGGCGGCGTCCACAGCACGCTGTAGGTGCCGCTCAGGTCCGTTGTCACGGTGCCGATGTCTTGGTTGTTGCCGTTGGGGTCGAGTGCCGACAGCTGGACTGACACGCCTTTAGCGTCGCCGGGGATGGGTTTCTGCATGTACAGGTACTCCATCCATCGGCCCATGCTCTCGTCAGCCATGGCTGGAACAGAGCCGAATTTGCCTTCTTGGACTGCTTCTTTGGCGCCTGCGGATTGGTCTGTGACTGTGCCTTTTATGAGGATGCTGCTGCCTTGGGCGATAACGTCATCTTGAACAACTACTGTTGTGGCACTGGGTCCTTTGCCAACGCAGTAAAGCTGTCCGTCATAATGGTTGAAGTAGACCATGTAGCCGTCTGCGATCGGAAAGATTGTCTTGTTGCGGTAGCTCGGGCTGCCTCCCCAGCTCATCAACGTCCAGAGCTCTTTTCCCGTGAAGGCGTCGATGCACCGCACTCTTGCACCTTTGTAGAGTGGGACGTTGGGTGAGTGCTCGCTGCTGTACACGTAGATTTTGCCGTCCGCTATAGAGCCTATGAAGATTGGATAGTTCCCCCAAGGCGTCTCGTGACCGCTGAAGGTGCTGTTGCCTACTCCGCCGTTCCCGTAGGACCACAGGCGAGTTCCGTCCTTCATTGAAACGCAGTAGAGGACGCCGCCGTAGCCGCTGAAGTAGAGGTTGCCGTAGGCCGTGTAGGAAGGTGTGCCGTAGTAGTCGTAGGGACCTGTGCTCTGGGTTGGACCCCACACTTGGTTTCCGCTGTCGAAGCTGTATCCTGAGAACTGCATGGTTTCCTTATCCCACATGACGAAAACCCTGTTGATTGGGTCGGCTACGCCTGAAGTTCTTGTGACGTTTCCGGCTGGCGCTGGGTATGTCTTAAGCCACAGCAGTTGACCTCTGGTTTCTGGTTTTAGACTTATCGCCCACAGAGTGTACGGATCGGGGGTGCCCCATCCGCCCACGGCTGACTGCAGACCGCGACCGAGCATTATGTCGTTGGGGATTATCTGGACGATTGCTGAGCCGGGTATGTTTATGGCCTTAGGGATGGTCACGTTCCACGTGTAGGCATTGCTCATGTTCACCGTTTTTCCCACTGGTCTCCACTGGTAGGCATTGGTGCTGTTTCCGAGTGACAAGTGCAAGCCTTGCTGTTCAGCGGTGTTGTTCCACATAGCCAGCCATCCAGCTGCCGCGTTCAGAATGTAGGTGTTCCAGCTTCCGTCCGAACCGATTATTGATGTGCCCGTTGGTACGCCCGTCTCGTTGAACAGTGAAGCTCCTGTAGTTGGGTCCCAAGCCATCCACGTTGTACCGGAAGGTTGCCACAGGTATCCATCAGGAATCACGCCGTGCTGGTTGAAGGATTCGTAGTCGTAGAGTTGACCAAACGTGGGCGAAATCGCGTTGTTCGTCCAAAGTGTCTGTCCCGTGACTAAATCTACGCACATGAATGGTCCGCCGTAAGGGTCGTTGCTCAGCGGTGTGTCGTAATAGAGCTTGCCCTGTATGATGACGGGGTCGGTGAACCTGATTTCATAGGTCAAGCCAGAGTAGTAGCCGACGCTGGGAACGACCGTGTTCTTTCCTCCGACGATGCCGCCCGCCTGCAAAGGCTTTGTCCACATCACGTGGGCGCTGTTGGGAGCCGCGCCATCCGGCTGAATCGTGCCGCTGATTATGCCGGCTCCGCCGATGGTTGCGCTTCCGCCGAGCCAGTTCGACGCGATAGTGGACCAGGCTGTGTTCTGCATTTCTATGGGCCGCGTCCAGAATGAGGTTGGCAGCGGATAGGTTGGAGGCTCAGACACGGGCTGTTGCTGCACCGTCAGTGTTGCGGTTGCTTGGCTTGCCAAGTAGGTGTCATTCAAGTAGTCGCTCGGTGAACCAATGACTCCGGTGACTGGGTTGTACAGGCTTGCCTTTTGTCCTGGGAACTTGAACAGGAAGGAGTAGGTTCCGACCTGTGAAGGCGAGTACAGAGCGTATGTTGATGACGTGGCGTCAGAGGTGTAGGGACCCAACAAGTCCTTGGTTCCGTCTGGCTTTGTGACTTCGACCGTGAAACCCTGCCACCGGTCTCCTCCAGCACCGCCTGCGGTCGGCGGAACTTTGTCAATCCACATGACAATGAAAACTTGCTGGCCCAAACCAATGGGGTTGGGTGAGACTGCTATGTAGGCGTAAGTCGGTATGGTCCATGGAGGCGTGTGTGAATTGGCGACTGGAAGCACTGCAAGTACCGATAGAACTAGCATCAGCATCGAGATGATAGCGAATAAGGTTTTGTGTTTTGCTTGGTTTCTAGAATTGAAAAAGAATCTTCTCTTCATTCTCTTTCTCTCCATGGGCATCCATATGCGGCGGAAGCGCTTTTAAAGATTTTTGCAGAGGTATGCACGTTTTGCTGAGATTGAATACGCAGAGAACAAAATGGGACGCGTGCCGTTTGGGTCTAAAAAAGAAGGAGGGTTGTCGTGTCTGCGCTCGCTTATTTTCGCCGTCTCAGAACAACGGCTGCAACGACAACCGCGACAACAACGATTACTGCTGCGGCTGCAATGTAGACTGCGGTGCTGGGTGTCTCGGCTGGTGGGGATGCTGGCGGAGGTGTCACTGATGGCGCCACAGATGTTGGTGGCGGGGTAGTCGTTGGGGGTTGCGTTGGTGGCGGAGGTGAAGTGACGGGTGGTGGCGGAGTGACTGAAGCCGCGGGTGCTGCTGTCACACCGATTGCTGTTTCCGCGTACGATGGCCAGTATGAACCTGAACCTGCGAAGGTTGCTGTGATGGTGTACTTGCCTGGCACTGGCGGTGTCCACAGCAGGCTGTAACTGCCGCTCAGGTCAGTTGTGACGGTGCCTAAGTCCTGTGAGTTGCCGTTAGGGTCAAGCGCTGACAGCTTCACCTGAACGCCTTTAGCGTCGCCGGGGATGGGTTTCTGCATGTACAGGTACTCCATCCACGGACCCATGTTCTCGTCAGACATCGCTGGAATGCTTGTGAAGAGTCCGTTTGCTACCAGCCGCTTAGCTCCTGCACATTCGTCGGTGACTGTGCCCTCAATTAGGACGCCGGAGCCCGTGGTTGTCACCTTTGGAGATGCAGTCAGTGTGGTTGCGCTTGGTCCTTTGCCGATGCAGTAGACTTGCATGTCGTAGACGTTGAGGTATGCCATGTATCCGTCAGCGATTGGTACGGCTTCCTCGCCGAATGAGCCTATGGCGTACCAGCTTAGCAGTGTCCACACCTCTTCGCCGGTGTAAGCGTCGATGCAGCGTACTCTGGAGCCCTTGTACGGTGGCGCGTTAGGCGAGTGCTCGCCAGTAAAGCAGTAGACTTTCCCGTCAGCTATGCCTGCAATGAACAACGGGTAGAGTCCCCACGGTGTCTGGTCGCCGCTGAAGGTGTTATTGTACTTCCACTTTAAGTTGCCAGTCTTCAAGTCGAAGCACATAAGTTCTCCGCCGTAGCCGCCGACGTAGAGGTTACCGTAAGCCGCGTAGCCTGGGGCTGGTGGGTGCGAGACGGTGCCATAGTACTGGAAGTCTCGGAAATCTCCGACCGGACCCCACAACTGGTCTCCGGTGTCGAGGCTGAAACCGAGCCACTGCATCGTTTCCTTGTCAGTCATAGTCCACACGCGTGACACAGGGTCCACTGCACCGAAGGCGCGGGTGATGTTCTTGGCTGGCGCAGCATAGTTTTTCATCCACAGCAGTTGCCCCCTGTTTTGCGGCTTGAGGCTTATCGCCCAAACAGTGAACGGGTCTGGAGTTCCGAAGCTAACGAACGAAGACAGCGGAGTGCTGCCGATGACAATGTCGTCGGGGATTGCTCTCAGTATGCTTGATCCAGCAGGCAACGCGGGTATGCTAACGTTCCATGTGTACGCCTTGCTCATGTCAGCGTTCTTTCCCACAGGTCGATACTGGTAGGAGTCGGTGATGTTTCCAGGCGTCAAAACTAGAGGTGTATCGGGCGCTGCAGAAGAGTTCCACATAGCCAGCCACCGTCCGGCGACGTTAAGGTTGTAGACCAAGGCTTCTCCGCTTGGACCGTTTGCGCCGCTACCGTAACCGCCCAGAAAACTTCCTCCGTAGCCGGATGGCATGCCTGTCATGTTGAACAGCCACTTGCCGGTTCTCGCGTCGTATGCAACCCAAGTTGACGGAGTTGGCGGTCCGAAGAAGGCGGCGCCTCCGAAGGTTTGGAAGAGGTAGCCGTCTCCGATGACGCCGTGCTGGTTAAACGATTCGTAGAGGTATAGCATTCCGAAGGTTGGCGAGATTGCTTCGTTCGTCCACAGCGTTTCTCCAGTTCTTAAGTCTATGCAGACGTAGGGTCCTGCTGCGGGGCTGTCGCTCAAAGGCGTATCGTAGTAGAGTCTTCCGTTGATGATTATTGGCGTGGCGAACCTGCCTTCGTAGGAGAGTCCTGAGTAGTAGCTGACGCTTGGAATCCAGTAGGAATCCCCAACGATGCCTCCGTCTGCAAGTGGCTTAGTCCACATAACGTGAGGCGTGTTGGGTGCAAGACCGTAGGGCTGGAACCTGTCGTTTATAGCAGCGCCTCTTAGATAGTTTGAGGCTATGCTTGACCAGTCAGTGTTCTCTGCTTCAATGGGGCGCGTCCAGTAGCCGGACGGAAGAGGATACGTGGGCGGCATGGGCACGGGTGCAGACTGCACTGTTAAAGTTGTCGACGCACTGCTTGATTGGTAGGTGTCGTTGACGTAGGCATCCATGCCGAAAGCCATGGGACCAGTCGGGCCAGGTATGCCGTTCACAGGATTGTACAGGCTTGCTACCTGTCCTGGAAAACTGAAGTCGAACCGGTACTGACCGACTTGGTTGACGGGATAAAGACTCCATGCTGCTGAAGTTGCGTCAGAGATGAAAGGCCCAAGCGTCTGAGTGGTTCCATCCGGCTTCGTGATTTTAACCGTGAAGCCTGTCCACCTATCACCGCCGATTCCTCCTGCGGTGGGTGGAACCTTGTCAAGCCACATGACGATGAACGCGGTCTGCCCGACACCTATCGGGTCAGGTGAAACGACTATGTAAGCGAAAGTCGGGATTGTCCATGGCGGGGTGTGCGCGTTGGCAATTGGCAGAGCAGCCAAGAAAGTGGTGCTCGCCAGCATCAGAAGTAGAGCTATTACTGTTAATGTCTTGGTTTTTCGAGTTTTCAAGTCTCTCGTCTCCTAGAATTTTTCCGCTGATGTATCTGCTAGCACTTAATATATAACACTTTGCCGTAGTGGGCGGCTAACATTGCAGAAACATGTCCGAAACGATTAACAGAGGAAAAGAATGGTATAATTCTCGAGTAACCCGACTCAAGAAGCGGAGGAACTATAGATTCACGAAACGGAGACTTCGGGGGAAGGTGGGAAAGATTCAAAAGCAACCTGCAGGAGAATAGAGGGAATAAGCAGGTTAGGCTCAGTGCGGACATAAGAGTGTTTGAATGGAGTGCCATTCACAACATCGCCGCTCTGGCCTAACCCAATGATTTCTTGGACAGGACCAGAATTAAAACCTTACCGTTGACCCTCGGAGGACTCGAGCACGCCTTCTTCCTATTTCCTCAGCTTCAGGATGTAGCCTTTCTTCATCGCGATGTCACCGAGTAGCGAGCGCATGAGTTCAGCCCTGCCCTTCACGTCGAGGGTGCTTGACCTTGCTCTGGCTTCGTTCAGGACGGCGTTGAGTTCCAAGGCTTCCATGACGGTTGCGGCTATGCAGTAGAGGGTTTTTGACCTGCCCTCGTTGAACTCCGCGAGCATCTGCCTCAGCAGTTGCTCTCTAGTCTTCTGCTCCTTTTCGAATGCGTCGATGCCGTTTTGATGGATGAATCGAGCGTTGTCTGCGATTTTCTGGTAGCACGTTGATGTATCGTGGATCTTGGCGAACTCACGGTTTGCCTTGAGCCTTGCGCAGGTTTGGCTTTCGCTGCAGAGCCAGCAGAATTCTATGCCTTTCCGCTTGACCGCGCAGGTCAGGAAGGGGCACGGTGAGCG
>JBHGBG010000065.1:0-13425 GCA_041946875.1 Bathyarchaeia archaeon | reverse complement strand
GGACTTGAACCGGCGACCTTTGGCTCGTAAAGCCAATGTCCTAACCAAGCTAGACGACCAGCCCCCTGCTCGTTGTTCTAAGCCTAATTCTCTCTTTCTAGTTCAATGGAACTAGTATTGCCGTGACCAACGAGGTCATGATTGTCTGCTTTGCCAGACTCAGCGAATAGTGTAGTCTTGTCCTTAC
Source organism: Bathyarchaeia archaeon (assembly GCA_041946875.1). GTDB lineage: Archaea > Thermoproteota > Bathyarchaeia > Bathyarchaeales > Bathycorpusculaceae > JADGNF01. The sequence goes on along the minus strand of JBHGBG010000065.1, from coordinate 13,238 downwards.
CTGATAAGTTTTGCTCAGTTTGCTTTTACGATTGGAGATGCTTTGGTGAATGGGAAATTTTGGACTTGTTGTTTCAGTGCCACTTTCGTGTCTCAGGGTCTGTCTGGTGTCTTGCTTTCTGCTTCCAATGGATCAAGCCAGCGTGGTGCAACAACTTGTTGATGGTTATGAGTCTGAAACAAAAAACAATAACACTTTGATGCGCCAGCCAGAAAATCTTTAAGAGAGAATCCACTTAGGAGCAATGGGGAAAACTACGAAGTCATTAGGAACCCCTTTAACGGTCATCATTGGAACTGTTTCTATTCTTGCACTTGTTGTTTTTGGCTCTTTTTCGTATGGAATTGTATCAGAGACTTGGGAGAAAGTATACACCGCTGACACAGTTTCAGGCATCGGCTATGAAGCAAGTCATATTATTCAGACAAATGATGGCGGCTTTGCGATATTAGCTCGCAAAACAATAAGCGGCACTGTATACAGCTTGCTGGTCAAAACTGATGCGCTGGGCAATGTGGAGTGGAACAAAACGTTTACGACTAATGCCTTTGGATACTGTCTGATGCAAACCAATGACAATGGCTTTCTAGTAGGAGGCCAACAAAAGGGTATAGCGAGAGCCCCATTTGGGACCCCGTTCTTGGCTAAGACTGACTCTTCAGGCACTTTGCAGTGGAACAAAACATATTACGGGATAGGGCGTGACAGTGGGTATGGCTATGATTCCAGCGTTGAAGCAGTTGTTCAAACTGCCGATGGTGGTTATGTTTTAGCATTCTCTTATGGTTGGCTGGCAAAAGTTGACGCCTCAGGGGTCTTACTGTGGAACCAGTCTTATGCGGGGAATTCGGCGTATATTTTTGCCTTGTTTCAAACAGATTATGAAGGTCTAGTTCTTGGCGGGTACACATTCTTTTCTGACTCTGATCCTTGGCTGCTTAAGGTCGACTCATCCGGAAAAGCCATATGGAACAAGACGTATGGAACCCCAGGTCTTTCTGAACAAGCATATTCTGTCGCCAAAACAAGTGACAACGGGTACGTATTAGCGGGCAGCCTCAAACGGAAAGTTGGATTAGACGGATTGCCTGTCCAAGAAAATACAGACGTTCTTATGATTAAGACTGACTCTTCAGGCAACTTGCAGTGGAATAAGACCTTTGGAGGACAACGAGATGACTTGGCCTATTCCGTAATTCAGACACGTGACGGAGGCTTTGCTTTGATAGGCTATTCAACGCTTTTGAAGAACAACGGAGATGAAAAAAATCTCTGGTTCATAAAGACTGACTATTCAGGGGGCATGCAATGGAACAAGACCTATGGAAAGGGTGAGGGTCACTCTGTTGTTCAGACAGATGACGGAGGCTACGTTTTGGCCGGAACCAAAAATGTAGGCCATGGCGGGATTTGGCTAATCAAGACGGATGAAAATGGAGTGTTCACGTCTCCAAGCGTATCCCCATCTCAGACTCCCTCACCCTCATCCAACCTCTCACCGAACCCCTCTCCTGTTTCAAGCGCGACGCCAACTCTTGGTCCCTCATCTTCTCCAAGTCCATCTCCGACTCCAATGCCAAAGCCCATACCTCACATGAATTTAACATGCAAGAATACTGCCTCCCAATCAGGCTTAAAGGTAGAAATCGTAGGCAGCCTAACGCACAATGGTAGCAGTCTTTCAGGAATTCCAGTATTGATTTCTTACAGTATAAACAGAGGCAACTCATGGAACGAGCTCACGTCATTGAACACGAAGAACGATGGAACCTTCTCTGCCCTCTGGTTTCCATCGGTCACGGGGAATTACATGCTAAGAGCAGCATCTGTTGAAACCGAGGTGTTTGATAGCGCAAGTACTGAGGCAAACCTGGCTGTTTCTGCATTTGAAGAAGGGGAAAGCGTTTTCTCAGTTTCCTCCAATTCCACACTCTCAGAGCTAGACTTCAATTCTCAAGCCAAAAGACTCAGCTTCAGCGTTTCAGGCGAATCAGGCACAGCAGGATATGTTAATGCTTACATACCGAAATCACTGACAAACGACATTTCCAGACTGAGAGTGTACTTAGATGGAGACAGAATCAATTTTGCCACTGAATCTCAGAATGACTACTTGCTATTGTACTTCACTTATCAGCACAACATGCACACCGTCTCCATAACCGTTGACGCTGTCAATGAGCAAAGCCAAAACCCATTTGAAAATTGGATTCCCTACATAGCAGTCGTCGCTGTGGCGGTGGTTGTGACCGCAATAGCCGCGGTTTTGGTCCTCAAGAAGAAGAGAAATCATTAACGTGAAACTGAACGAGTCAACTCATCTCTTTTTCACTTGAAGGGTTGCTATAATGTTAATTACTAGTGCCAAGGATCTGTTCTTCAGTTTCTTGAGGCTATGCGATTGAGCATAAATATAAATCGGTCGCTCCAACATAGAGAGGCAAAACCACAAAGCTAACAATTCCAAGACTGAGGCTGAAAACATGAAGCGAATCCTATGCACAGGCGCAGGCGGACCAGCAGGCATAAACTTCACCATGTCCCTGCGCGCCGCACCCGAAAAAATGCACCTCGTCGGAACCGAAGCCAGCCCCTACTACCTCCACCTGGCAATCACCGACGAGAAGTACAAGGTGCCACTCGCCAAGAACCCGAGCTACATCGACAGCCTCAACGAAATCATACAAAAAGAAAAAATCGAGTTCCTCCACGCCCAACCCGACATCGAAGTCGAAGCCGTCTCCGAACAGCGAGAGAAAATCAGAGCCAACCTCTTCCTGCCGAAGAAAGCCGCCGTCAAAGCCTGCCAAGACAAGCTGGAATCAGCCAAAATCTGGCAGAAAAAAAACGTCCCCGTCGCCCGCACCCTCTCCGTCCAAAAGGACACTGACGTGGACAAGGCGTTCGCTGAATTCGGCAGCCCCATCTGGATCAGGGCAAGACACGGCGCAGGCGGCAAAGGCAGCACCCCTGCAGACAACCGCGAAACCGCCCTGTCCTGGATAAGGTACTGGAGAAGCCGAGGCGTCGACTGGGAGTTCATCGCCCAAGAGCACCTGCCGGGCAGGAACATCGCGTTCCACAGCATCTGGAAAGACGGCGAACTCGTCACCTCCATGGCGCGCGAACGCTTGGAGTACATCTACAGCTACCTCGCACCCTCAGGCATCACGGGCACACCTGCGGTTCAGCGCACCGTCCACGACCAAAAAGTCAACCGGACAGGTGTGCAGGCGGTTCTGTCCATAGACTCCAGCTTCACGGGCATCGCCTCAGTCGACCTAAAGGAAAACGCCGAAGGCACGCCCTGCGTCACCGAGATAAACCCAGGCAGGATGTTTACGACGAGCTACTTCTTCTCCTACGCCAGCAAAATCCTCCGAAACGACTACGCCGCCAACATCCCATACCTCTGCGTCAAGCTGGCGTACAAGGAGGCGCTGCCCGAAATCCCCAAGTTCAACGTCCTGCCCGCCGACGTCTACTGGATAAGGCACATGGATGCGCCCGCCAGGCTCGTCAAGGAAAACAGAGTCATCGGAGCCATGTACAGCCCATGACCAAAGCCGTTGTCTTCGACCTCGACGGAACCCTCGTCGACCTACCCGTAGACTACGAGAACCTGTTCCAAGAGTTCAAGCGCATCATGCACGTGGAAAACCTGCGCCCCCTGGCGGAGACCGTGGCAAGCGTGGACGAGAAAACCCGCAAACAAGTCTTCAAAGCATGGGACAGAGCAGAACTCGACTGCTGCCCCAACGTCACCGCCAACGCCGAAGGCATGAAGATATACCAAGCACACGTGGACAAGCCCAAGGCGCTGGTCACCTTGCAGGGCAAGAGAGTCGTCAAAACCTTGCTCAAACAGTTCGCACTTGTGTTCGACGTGGTTGTTACGCGGGAAGATTCCCTTGGCAGGGCGAAACAATTGCAGATTGCCGCGAAGAAGCTGGGCGTTCCGCTGGAGAAAGTGCTTTTCGTGGGAAACGCCGACAGCGACCAGAAGGCAGCCGAAAAACTCCACATCCAATTCCTGAGAGTAGAATAGCCTGTGCCTTCACGAACTGAGGAAGGCGTTTATGCTTCTCGGACTGCAGATGGTGAAAGACGCAACCCGCAGGCGCCTGCCCAGCCTCGGCATCAACCCCGCGGCGTCGGTTCCCAGCTTACACACCAACGCATGCTCGAACATCCCCAGTGCCTCAACGCTGACGACGTCTCTTTCTAGCGCGGCCTGCTCCACCGCTATCTTCACCTGATAAGCCGAAGCGCCGAGGACTACTAACCTGTCCAACAGCGACTCCCGCCAAGTCTCGAAACGTCTAAGCTGCGCGGTTGCCAGTTCGGCGTCGATTCGGTTTTCCTCCGGGTCCACGCCCACGACTCTTATGGTGAGGGGAAAGTTCTCGGCGATGCCCCAGAGCTCCGCAAGCCTCTTGAGCGCCGTTTTCTTCCCACCGGCGAGTTGCGCCTGCAGGTGGCTGAGCGGGACGACTGCGGAGACGGGCGTTGGTTGATTCACACCCACATCCACGAGGAGTTCAGTCCTGCTCTTCTCCAGGTTCGTCGCGTAGCCCTTCAGCGTTGAGAATTTCTGCACCGCCAACAGGCTGGCTGGGCGGAACCCGACTTCTCGGTTGAGGAGGTTTATGGCTATCTCTTCATCTTCGCCCGAGATTTCTGCCTGAACCCACGGGCTCCCTTGGGAGGTGGCGACTTTGACTTCGACGTCTAGTCCTTCGAGAAGGCTGTGCAGAGCCTGATCAATTTGCTTCAGCTGGCTGGCGTGATAAACCTTGGTCAGCAGTGTCAGTGTCGTCATGGGCCTTCGCCGATGAGCTGAGCTATCTCTTCGTGGAGCAGGCGAACTTTCTCAGCAGCGTCGCCCAGGTTCTCTTGTTTGAGTTTGTTTATGGTTGCTTGGATGGGCACGCGTTCGGAGGTCTCAATCAGCTTGTCAGCATAAGACACAATCTTCTCCTCCAGCGTCACCGGAGCGTAGTTGTCTCTGGGCCAGCCGAGTCGTTCAGCCTCTGCGTCCGTTATGCCGCCGCCCACGTGCCGCTTTATGATTGAAACCACGTTTTCCGGCAAACCTGCCGCCTCAGCTATTTGGGCTCCTTCGACGACGTGGTGCACGCTGTGGGTTCTTGACCTGCCAATGTCGTGTAGAAGTGCTCCTATCTCAACAAGTTCAACGTTCACTTGGAGCCCTTTTCGGCTGGCTGTCTGCGCGGTTTCCGTGGCAAGTTGTGCTACGGCTTCGCAGTGTTTTATCACGTTATCTGAGCAGTGGTTTTCACGGAGAAGTTGCAGTGCTTGCTCCCTAGTCGGAAGGCTTTTCACTCACCGAGTTCCTTCCTGAGCTTCTCAACTTTCTCTCCGAGGTTCTCTATCATTCTTCCGTTCTCAAAATGTCCCAGCGGTTTGCCGCAGGCGCTGCAGTGAAAAACCTGCTCGACGGCTTCTTCAAAAGTGACCCGTCTGCATCCAGGCGTGTTGCAGTAGTAAAAGTCGTGGTTGCTTTCGTACTCCAGCCGCACGTTCAGCTTTTCAAGAACCCGACGTTTCTGGCTTAGGATGAAGCCCTCAAGCTGGTCGGGCTGGAGTTTCCAGTGAAAAATGAACCATCCCGTCTTCGGGTCCCTTGTCCTCCTAAGGCTCACGAGGGAATGGTCGTAAAGCTTGTACAGAATCTTTCGGACCGAGTTCAGCCGGATGCCTGTCTTGCTGGCTATCTCGTCGTCCGTTATCTCATCTAGGTTCTTGAGGAACTCGATGAGTTTCACGGCTTCTTCCTCGCCGAGAGAAACTGCCACTTTCATGAGCGTTGCGTCGTCAATGGTCGATAACATGGTCTGCTTCCTTGGACAGTTAATATACTGTGCTTTCCTTCCATAAAACTCTTCTTCAAAGAAACCCCCAAAACCGCCATTCTACGCCAGTTTCTTGCCTCTTTTCTGGGGAATTATCCTCATTTTCGCATTATCGAAGACCTTTCCGACCGTTTTGCCCTCGAAGAAGCGGTCCAAGAAAACCGCGAGAGCAGCGCACTCGGAATGCGGCTGGTTTCCCACAGCCACGTTGAAATCTGAAACCTCGCCCGAATAGAACTCCCTCGGCACCTTCTGACTTCCCACAAGCACCAAAACGTCTTTCCCAGAGTCCTTTATCCGCTTCAGCGCGTCACTCGTCTCCACGTTCTCGCCGTAAGCCGTCAGGTGAACCGTCACGCCGCCGCGGTTTCGCCAGTCCCTGACCGTTTTCTTCCACGGCGTCGCCATTTCAAAGGAGAAGTCGCCGCCCCACGCTTCCGAGACCTTCGCTATGGTTTCCTTGATTTTCTCGTCCGCGGCGTCGGAAAGCACGAAGCCTGAAGCGCCCAGAGCGCGGGCTGCCAGAGCTACATGTGTGGTGAGCCGGGCGTCCCGTTGGGGTCGGTGTCCCCATCTGAGGACGACGACTCTCTGAGGTTTCTTTGCCCTACTGCATCGTGTTGTTGTTTTGGAATGTTCCATGGAGTTCTTCCACTCGTTTCTTCACTCTTTCGGCGAATTCGCGGTCGGCGTCGAAAACCATCTTTACCGAGTTGTCGGCGTAGACGGCTTCTTTCACGTCTGCTTCCTCGTGAACCCGCGAGACCAGAGGCATCGTTTCTTTTGTGAGGGGAACGGTGAAGGAGACATGGATGTACTCTTCGAGCTTCTTCAAGATTTCCAGCCTCACCTCGTCAAGATTCTTCCGAGTAAGCGCGGATATGAGTATTGGGCTCTTGGTTCTCTCCTTGAGCGCCTCAAGCTTCTCCTTGGCTTCGGCGTCGGTCAAGCGGTCTATCTTGTTAAGCACCGTTATCAAGGGCACGCCCGATGCTCCAATGCACTCTATCGTGTCTAGGCAGATAGCGTTCTTCTTCTCAATCAGCTCCAACGGCTCGCTGATGTCCAGAACGAGTATGATGAGGTCGGAGTAAATCGTCTCCTCCAGCGTGCTGTGGAACGCCTCGATAAGCGACAGCGGCAAGCGGTCTATGAAGCCCACCGTGTCCGTCAGGAGGAACTTTCGCTTGGAGAACTCGACGAGCCTCGTAGTAGTCGACAGCGTCGTGAACAGCGCGTTGTCCACCCGCGCCGTCTCCTCAGCCAAGGCGTTGAACAGGCTGCTTTTTCCCGCGTTCGTGTACCCAGCCAGAGAAACGGAGAAGAAACCCAGTTCAGCCCTGCGCTCGCGGTGGAGCACCCGTTTTTCTCCGATGGCTCTGAGCTTCTTCTGTATCGTGTATACCTGGCGTTTGATGGCTTCTTGGTAAACCTCAGCCTCGTAGGCGCCGAGTCCCATGAAGCCTGGCTGCTCGCCCCGCTTGGACAGCTTCACTTTTTCCCGGGCGTGCTTCAGCTCATACTTCAACGTGGCGAGTTGAATCTGAAGCTTCGCCTCAGTCGTGGTGGCGCGTTTCGTGAAGATTTCGAGAATCAGTTGGAAGCGGTCGATGGCTTCTACGTGAGTGGCTTTCGCCAAGTTGTAAGCCTGCAGAGGTTTCAGCGGGTTGTCGAAAATCACTTTTTCCGCGCCTGTTTCCTTGACGAGGGCGGCGAGTTCTTCCACTTTTCCTGCGCCCAGCTGGTACCGTGCGTCGGGTCTGCGGGTCTGCTCCATCTCCGCGATAACGGTGTACCCAGCGGATTCCGCCAGCCGCTTCAGTTCTCCGAGGCTTGAGGCTTCACGGTTAAGTCGGCGCTGGACTATGATTGCTTTCGTTCGGCTGTTTCCTCTCCCTTGCCCTTCTTGCCGAGCTCCATCAGGTCTCCCAGAGTTAGCTCGCGGCTGGCAGACTTGGGTAGGTTCTGCGCGACCTTCTCCTCCACCACAGGAACCTTCAGCTTAATCTTCAGCGTGTGCTCGAGCTTTGAGACGAGCAGGTCGTTGGGCGAAATCTTTCCTGTCTCGATTTTTCGCAGCACGGATTCTTTCTCGCTGATTTTCTTGCCTAGGTCCTCGTGGCTGAGCCCCAGCTTCTCCCTTGCCTGCCTGATTTTTTCGGGATAGTTCTCGACCATTTCTTGGCTGGTGTCTACCCTCGCTTGGATGACTCTTTTCTTGATTTGGATGGGACCTTGAACGGGCGTAGCCCCCTGCCTCTGAGCCGGCACCGGAGCCCGCGTGACCTTGGGCTGTTCCTCCCACGTTGAGGTTCCGAGTCTGGCGCATTCGTGACACGCCATAAGCCTGGCGCCTTCGATGACGACTCGATTAGGGTTTTCACGTATCTTGCGTCCGCAGACTTCGCATCGCAACAATTTCACCCAGACTGTTTTTATTGCATAGCCGCATGTTTATAGTTGTCGAATCAAAACAGCCAGTCTAACGGTGAAAAGCGTTGGAAAACTCCCTCAGACGCGTCCGAAGCATAGCGGACTACCAATTCGGAGCAGGCACAGGCGCAAAACTGTTCCCCGAAAACGTGCAAATCTCATATTCCAAATCGACGGGCAGAATCCGTTACATCACGATGAACGGCGAAAGGCTCGCCACGCTACGCCCCACCGACGGCATGCTTTCGCTGAGCGTTGCGGCGGCGCGATTCATGGCTGAAAAACTGGCTTCAGCTGCCCACTGCTTCGTCACGGCGAGGCAGGATGTGGCAGAGTACATCGCGGAAGGCGGCGATGTGTTCGCGCAGCACGTGATCAAGGCTGACGAGGAAATCCGCGCCAAAGACGAGGTCATCGTGCTTGACGAGACGGGCAAGGTCCTGGCGGTTGGGCGGGCGGTTCTGTGCGGTGCCGAGATGACTGCATTCAAGACCGGAGTGGCCGTGAAGGTGCGCCATGGGAGTAAAGATGTAAGTTAGGCGTTTCAAGGCGCATAAGCTTCTTTGTGCGAGCATACTCGCAGAAACTCGATTTTTTTCTGGTCGTACAGCGGTCGGTATATTATTCTGCAGCTTCTCCCCAGCTCGTAGGAGAAGTATCCTTTTCGGCTTCCCTTCTTGGCAATCCCGCAGCGTTCGGGTTTATCTGCATTCAGCAACGTTTGGATTGCTGCGTCCACTCTCTGGGTCATATCTTTGCCCAGTTTCTCGTAGCTTGATTCGAATCGGTTCGATGACTTGACTTCCCACAAAAGCATGCCTACTTTTCTGTTTTTCTGGCTGCCAGTGCCCTTTCTCTTCTTGCGTGTAGTGCCTTTATGAAGTCCGATGCGTTCTTGTAAACCCGTGCTTCTCCTGCGGCAAATTCTCTTTCGCTTTCTTCAATATCTGCTATCTCAAAGGCGGAGAGCGGTGGACTCCTGACGGTTCGGCGCTTGCGGAGAATTGGCTTCAGAACCAAAATGCCGTTATCCTGCTTGAGTTCAAACTCGGTGCCGCTTTTCAAGCCAAGTTTCTTTATTGCTGTTGGAGGTATCTGGACCCTGCCTTGCTCGTCCATTTTGGCTTTTGCCATGTCTCTCACCGGCACAGTATAGAGCACTCGTTTAGTCACATAAGTCTTTCCGGAACAAGTGAAGTTAAGTATAAGAACTCCATAGAACAGAAGTACACCAGAAAAGGCGAAAGATATGCAGAGACGCATGAACCCTCGGGAAGCCAAGCGCATGATGCAGCGCATGGGCATGAACATGGAAGGCGTCGAAGACGTCGAAGAAGTCGTCATCCGAACCCCGACGAAGGAAATCGTCATAGAAGCCCCCGAAGTCGCCATCGTCCAGATGCAAGGACAAAAAATCTTCCAGGTCGCAGGCGGCAAAGTCTCGGAACGGGCACCGGAACGGAAGGCTGCGGCACCTGCGGTTTCCGAGGAAGATGTGCAACTCGTCGCCAGCCAGACAGGCAAGAGTGTGGAAGAGGCTCGGAATGCACTTATAGAAAGCGAGGGCGACTTGGCGAAGGCAATTCTGCTTCTGCAGTCGTAAATCATGCGATGGTTACCGCTAAATACAAGTTACCGCATACTTGCTGTGTGAAGCCTAATGGCAGTTCAGAACCCGGACGTCGCAGTGGTCGGCCACTTCTCGATAGACTCAATCAGACTCCCCAGCAGGGCTAAACCTTTCGTGGTCATGGGCGGCTCCGTCGCCTATGTTTCCCTCGTCACCAGACGGCTGAACGTTTCGGTCTCGGTCATGAGCAGGGTGGGCGGCGATTTTCCAGAGGCTTACCTGTGGTGGCTCAGAGGAGAAGGCGTCGACGTATCGAACGTCACCAGAGCGGGAGAGGAGCAGACGACGCGCTTCGAATTGTCATACAATGAAGACCTTTCCTCCAGAACGCTGAGGCTGCAGAGAAAAGGCACCCCGCTAACAGTGGACGCTCTGCCATGCGGTCTCAACGCCAAAGCGATTCACGTGGCGCCCATCGCTGGAGAAATCCCCGTCGAACTCGTGGAGCATCTGAAGAAGTGCAGCGACATCCTGTCCCTCGACCCCCAGGGCATGTCTCGCAGCTTCGACCCCGAAGGAAACGTCACCTGCAACGTTCAAGCTGACAAGAATGTTCTCAGCTTAATCGACGTCTACAAGTCCTCCCTTCAGGAGGCTACTGTCTTGACCGGCCAGTCGGAGGTTCCCTCCATCGTCAAGGCAATCCACGACTTGGGACCCGAAACGGTCATCGTTACCTTAGGCGCCAAGGGCGCTGTGCTGTCGGTGCAGGGAACCCTCTACCAGATTCCTACCTGCATCTCTGAGAAGGTGGTTGACCCGACGGGTGCGGGCGACGGCTTCATGGGCGGCTTCCTGGCTGAGTACGTTCGCGGAATGGACGCCTTGTGGTGTGCCTGCGTCGGCTCAGCCGCGGCTTCCGTCGTGGTGGAAGCCATCGGAACCACTTTTCCGAGTGAGAAAGAGGAGATTTACCGTCGAGCCAGCGCCGTTTATGAAAAAGAAATAAAGCCATGATGCGTATTGTAGTCCGTAACATCATACGAGGCGCACATCATGGGTCGCATAGACAAAGGCGTAAAATGCACCGTTTCAGGCTGCAGCCGAGACGCTGAGCGTTCCATTTCACTCGACAAAGCCAAGGCTGCGGGCTTGAACGTCGCCACGAGCGAGAAGCGCGCTTACCTCTGCAAGGAACACTACAAAGAGTTCAAGAAGAAGACCAAGAAGGACAAGACGCTGGAGAAGTGGCGCTACGGCGCCTAACAGAGCGTGAACAACCATGCGCATACTCCAACTCCACTCCAACTTCATCATCTACAAGCCCGTTGAGAAAGAAATCGCCCTCGCCGAAGAAGCCGAGCAGAAAGAAAACCGCATCGAGGAAGTTGTGGTTCTCTTCACCGCCGTCGAGCAGGGCGACAACGCCGCTCTGGCGCAGAAAGCCATCGACGAAACACGTGCTTTCTTGGGCAAGCTGAAGGTCAATCGAATCCTCATCTACCCCTTCGCGCACCTCAGCAGCGCGCTTGCTCAGCCGTCCGAAGCCCTGACAGTAATCAAAGCGATGGAAGCCTACGCCAAAGACAAGGGCATCGAGACTTTCCGTGCGCCTTTCGGCTGGAACAAACAATTCACGTTGAGCATCAAGGGTCACCCGCTGGCTGAGCAGGCTCGCTCCTACGCCGCGGCACCTGCGGAAGCCAAAGCCGAGGGGGAGGCCAAGAAGGAGGAAGAACCCGTTTCTGCCGCGCTGAAGGCTGAGGACAAGATGCAGTCGTTCTGGCACATTCTCCTGCCCGAGGGCGCACTGGTGCCTATCGAAGAGTTCAAGTTCAAGGGGCATACGAACCTGCAGAAGTTCTCGCAGTACGAGATAAAGAAGGCTCGCGCCGTGACCGTGATGCCTCCGCACGTGCCGCTGATGAAGCGGCTGGAAATCGCGGATTACGAGGCAGGCAGCGACCCGGGCAACCTCCGCTGGTACCCGAAGGGGCGCCTGATAAAGTCGCTACTGGAGCAGTACGTCTCGGCACGGATGTGCAGCTACGGCGCCATGGAGGTCGAGACGCCCATCATGTACGACTTCAACCACCCCAGCCTGTCCAGCTACCTAAACCGTTTCCCAGCCCGCCAGTACGTGCTCAAGTCTGAGGACAAGGAGCTGTTCCTCCGCTTCGCTGCCTGCTTCGGGCAGTTCCTCATGGCGCACGACGCGCAGTTCAGCTACAAACAAATGCCCATCAAACTCTATGAGCTCACAAGATACAGTTTCAGGCGCGAGAAGAGCGGCGAAGTCGTCGGGTTAAAACGCCTAAGGGCGTTCACGATGCCCGACTGCCACGCTTTCTGCACCGACCTAGACCAGGCTAAGCAGGAGTTTTTGGTGCGGTTCAACATGTGCATCGACATGCTCAGCGACATCGGCTTGGGGAAGGACGACTACGAAGTCGCCATGCGCTTCACCAAAGACTTCTACGAGCAAAACAAGCCGTTCCTTGCGGAACTGGCGCGCATCTTCGGCAAGCCCATGCTGGCTGAGGTTTGGAACGAGCGCTTCTTCTACTTTATGCTCAAGTGGGACATGAACTTCGTGGACAACCAGGACAAAGCCGCGGCGCTGAGCACGGACCAGATTGACGTGGAGAACGCCAAGCGCTACGGCATCACTTACGTGGATGAGAAGGGCGAGAAGCAGAATCCGCTCATCCTGCACTGTTCCCCCAGCGGCGCCATCGAACGCGACATCTACGGCCTGCTGGAGAAGGCTTACCGCGAACAGATGAAGGGCAAACCGCCCATGCTGCCTCTGTGGCTTTCGCCCACGCAGGTCAGGCTTATCCCCATAAGCGACAAGTACATGGACAAAGTCGAGGAAATCGCAGAGAAAATCGAAGCTAGCTGTATCCGCGTCGACATCGACGACACCTCGGCGACGTTGCAGAAGAAAATCCGCGAAGCCGAACAGGAATGGGTCCCCTACATAGTCGTCATAGGCGAGAAGGAAGTAGAGTCGGGTATGCTTGCGGTTCGGGACAGAGAAGTCCGCGGGCAACAGAACATGACCATCGAGGAATTGCTCAGCAAAGTCAAGAGCAAAGTCGGGGGCAAGCCGTTCAAGCCGTTGCCGCTGCCACGGAGCCTCAGCAAGCGACCCCAGTTCCATGGGTAGCACGTGAATCGTATAGTTCACTATCAAAAGCTATATCAAACCACAGTGATATATGAACGACAAGTAACGGAGCGAAAACCATGAACAAAGAACAAGAGGTACTCATCTACATCGACGGCACGTACTACCCGAAGTCGCAGGCGAAAATCAGCGTCTACGACCACGGCTTCCTCTACGGCGACGGCGT
>JBHGBG010000064.1:0-13617 GCA_041946875.1 Bathyarchaeia archaeon | reverse complement strand
TCGGCGTTCTGATGGCGGGACTCGACGCACGCATAGTCATCATAGGCATGCCCGAGGTCATATCGGCGCTAGGTGCAGATGCGGAGCAGGGTATCTGGATTAACCAAGCCTACCTGCTGGGCAGCATAGCCGTCATGCTTCTCGTCGGCAGACTCACAGATGTCTGGGGCAGAAAGCGCATCTATACAGGCGGTTTCGTCATATTCACCGTCGGCTCAGTCCTGACGAGTCTGGCGGGCGACCCGTTGCAGGTTGTCCTGTTCCGCATAATTCAGGGCATAGGCGCGGGCACCATCCTGACGAACAGCGTGGCGCTCATCACAGACGCGACGCCTAAGAAGCAGCTCGGCTTCTCCCTCGGCGTCAACAACTTGGGCTTCAGAATCGGCGCAATGGCAGGGCTGACGGTCAGCGGGATGGTTCTCTCGCTTCTGGGCGACTGGAGAGCGCTGTTCTATCTCAACGTGCCCATTGGCATCTTCGGAACTCTCTGGGCGCAGTTTGCGATAAAGGAGACGCTGCCAGATAACGGCGAGAAACAGCGTTTGTGCATGGATTGGGTAGGCTTCGCCGCATTCACAACCTTTGTCACCAGCCTGCTCCTGATGTTGACTTTCGCGGCGTACGGCATCGCCAGCCAACTCATCACGCTTGAGTGCATCGTCATCTGCATCGCGAGCTTCGCCGTCTTCTTGTTTCACGAGCGCCGATGCAGCAGCCCGCTGCTTGACCTGAAGTTGTTCAGGATACGCGAATACACGGGCGGCATCTTGGCTCAGCTGATAAACGCTGTGGCGTGGGGCGCCGTGCTCCTGCTGTTGAGCTTCTACTTCCAGCTGGTTTTGGGTCTCAGTCCCCTCGAGGCGGGCGTTAGGATAATTCCGTTCGACATCGCCTTCCTCGTTTTCGGTCCGCTGTCCGGCAAGCTCTCGGATAGGTTCGGTCATCTGCCCTTCACAACGGCTGGGATTGTCCTGTCCAGTTTCTCGCTTTTTCTGTTTTCCACGGTGGATGCGGCAACACCGTACGCGACGACGGCTGTTTACATGGTGCTGTTCGGCGCCGCCATCGGGCTGTTCAGCAGCCCCAACATGAGCGCCGTGATGTGCTCGGTGCCCGCCGAACGGAGAGGCATCGGCTCCGCATTGAGGGCGACGTTCTTCAACGTTGGGTTCGCCATGAGCCTCAACCTGGCGATTCTCATCATGAGCTTCACCGTGCCATACGCGCTGGTCACGCAGGTCGCCGCAGGCTACACCACGGCGCTTGAGACGGAGAAAACCATGTTCCTGCAAAGCTTGAAGACGACCTACTTGTGGCTGGCAGGGTTGAACGCCTTGGCGCTCATTCCGTCAGTGCTTAGGGGCAAGGGCGTATTCACGAAGAAATCCGAGGAAGCGCAGGCTGAGCTGGACGCCATGATTTAGCTCAGCAGAGAGTGCTAAACGTTTATATCCGCTGAAGCGGTCTTCCAGAAAAAAGGTGCAGAAAATGGCACTCAATCCTGAAAAGGAGAAGTTCGAGTCCCTCAGAAAGCTGGCGCTGAAACTCGGCGCCTCAGACGCCAAAGTCATGCCGGCCACAAACGTTGTCGTTGAAGACCGCGTGGTCCTCAAGTGCAAAGTCGGCTGCAGCAGCTACGGCAAGACGCTGGCGTGTCCGCCCTACACGCCCACAGCAGCCGAGTTCCGAAAGATAGTCGGCGAGTACAGCACGGTCATGTTCATGAAGTTCACGTCGCACGCTGAAGCCGACGGCGACCTGCAGAAGAGCCTGGGGAAATCTCAGGCGGATGCGCCGCTGCCCGCGGACCTCAAGGCTAAGGCGGACTTGTTCTGGCGCAGATGGAAGGACGACAAGAAAAAGATGCTCGAGGCGGTCGTAGAGTTGGAGAAGGAAGCCATGCGCAACGGCTTTTCGCTGGCGATTGCCTTCGTTTCCGGAGCCTGCCAACTGTGCGAAAAATGCAGCGTGGACACGGGAATCTGCGTGCATCCGGAGATGGCGCGGTACAGCGAGGACGCCGTGGGCGTGAACGTGAAGAAGACGGCGAAGAACGCGGGCATCAAGGTGACGTTCCCGTTCGAGAAAAACCCTGAGTCGTTCGCGCTGCTCCTCATAGACTAAAGCTTATCTCTTACCCTGAATCTTCTTTCTCGAGCGTGATTGCATGGACGTCCTGGAAGCCATCAAGAATCGCAGGTCAACCCGCAACTACGAACCCACCCCAATCCCCAAAGACAAACTGGTGAGGATTCTGGAAGCCGCGCGCGTAGCGCCATCCGCCTCGAACAGGCAGCCTTGGCACTTCATCGTCGTCACAGACGCAGAAAAACGAAAGGTACTCTCGCATGGCATGTTTGCCAAGTTCCTCACATCCGTACCTGTTGTTATTGTGGCGTGCGGCGACACGAAAACCTCGCCCGAATGGTACGCTGTGGACGTGTCGCTTGCTATGGAGAACATGGCACTTGCCGCGACGGGACTGGATTTAGCCACATGTTTCATCGGTAGCTTCGACGAGGCAACCGTCAAGAAGGCAGTGGGGGTCCCCGAACGTTTGAGCGTGGTTGCGATGCTGGCGCTAGGCTACTCGAAGGAAAAGGAAGGTGTCGCGGGACAACTGATTCGCTTAGTACAGAGGCGCAAGACGCTGGAGGAAATTGTGAGCTTAGAAGAGTATGGAAGAAAGTACGACCCCGAACAAATTCACTGAGCGTGCTTGTGCTTTTTAGAAAAAGGGAATAGGCGAATATTTGGCTTCGCATCTGTTTTCAGTCTGTCGAGCCGTTAGATTTTGAACTGCCCCGTTGCAACCCACTCAGCTTTCAGCAGCGACCACCAATCCGTTGCCTGTCCCTTCAATACGTACTCGTAGGGCAGCCAGAGATAGCCGCCCAAAGGACCCCAACTTGGACCCCAAGAGTTCCTGATAAGCAGCGCGCCTTTGGTTTCCACACCGCCTGGGTTTGTGTTCTTGATTTTCATGTTATCATCGTATCCTACAGCGTCCACTGCGTGACCTCCGCGGATGGCTTCGCCCGCGGTTGGATAGGGTATCTTGCCTGTTGCGGCAGCCTGCGAAATGGAAGTGTAGACGGTGAACCCGAACATCGAAGGCAAACCCGCGGCAAGGTTCGTCTTGACTCTTTCGAGCAGGATGTCTCGGGGAATTCCGAGTGGGTCAAGACGATAGTACTGTATCGTCTGGTAATTCTGGGCGAAGGCGTAACAGAAAGCGGATGGCTCCGAGTTGACGCTTGCTTCGACGTAGGGCCAGTACTCTTCGGGGCACACGCCGAAAAGCACCATTCCACCCATCGTCGTACGGAGGTAAGCTCCTATGTCTGCCGTCCAATGCAGCATGTTTCTTGTAACCTTGTAGAGGAAGAGTCTGGACGCGTCAACCCATGTTCCGAAGGCTCTCCTCTCAAAATACTCTATCAAACCTACACCAGCGTGGGCAGTGCAGGAGTTTAGGTTGAGTTGATTCTCGACTGGAGAACACCATGATCTGAGGTCTACCGAGGCGGGCAACGCTGGAACGGGAGCGGCGACGCCGATTGTCTGAAGCATGCCTTTCACGGTCTCTTCTCGCCCTAGAGCCTTCAGCCTGTTGGGAACTCTGTCGGTTTCAACTGTGTAATCGCGAAAATCTGGGAGGTCTGGAAGCCAGCCCATTCCATACTCTAGAGGTTTTTCACCCATTTTTTCACCTCCTTCCCTGCGAGTGTTTTCTGGCTTGCGAGCCACAGCCGAGTTATATATAGTCTTAAGTCTTAATTTATTTTGCTGACGAAGATACATTCGCTATGAGCCGGCAAATTCTGCCTCTATAGTTACAAGAAGAAAAGGGAGAAGCTATTGAACTACCTGTATGGCGTAGTTATAGCTTGACTGCCGCGTGGTTGAGCCTGCATAGTAGGCTGCGAAGACGAATGTGCCCGCGACCGCTGCTTTTTCCTCGAACCTGAATATCCCGTAGCTGTTGGTCGTCACCGTCGCGAAATACACCCAAGAGCCTGAAAGTGTGCGATTATACAGCTGCACCGAAGCGCCTGCCAGCGGCTGAGAGAACCCATTAACGAGTATGCCTTCGTACGTGAAGTTGCTGCCCGCGTTGACTGGGTTAGGGTCTATTCTGCAGTAGATTTTCGTCGCTTCTTTGATTACCAACATCACTGAACTCTCGCTGGGCGCGTACTGCCCTGACCCTTCATACCTGGCTGTGACGTTGTAGACGCCTGGAGACGGAGCCTGGGCTGAAGCCTTGAACCACCCGGTTGAGTTGGTGGTTAAGTATGCAACAGTCCCTCCATTCACCTTAAGCGTCACTTGCGCGCTGGAAATCGGGCTGCCATTGCTCGTCAAGTTACCCAGAAGCGTTACCATGTCGCCTGGGGCGGCTGGGTTAGGCTGCAATGAGAACTGCACAGATGTGGGCAGCAGGTTGACACCATTGTTGTGCACAATGGTGTAGTTGAAACTGTTAGCTAGGGAAGAAAGCACCAGCAGGTAGTTGTCCGCCTTAGGGGCAACGAGCATGTGGCTGTGAGCATTATAAGTAGTGATGGACTGAACTAGAGTCGTGTTGGAAAAGTACAGTTCAGATCTCCAACCTCCTAAAGCGCCCGCGACAGCGTCAACACCTATCAGCAGTACGTCGCCTTGCTTGACGTTGTTGAACCACCAATAGTCGACTTCGTTCGTGGAAAGGTCACCAGTTTCCCTGTACGGCGTTGCGAGCAGCATCGGATTGGACGAAACAATCGTGTAGTTGAAGGAGTTAGCTAGAGAAGAGAGCATCAGCAGATAGTTGCCGGTTTTGGGCACAATGAACATGTGGTTGTGCGCGTTGTAGGTGCCTATGGATTGAATTTGAGTTAAATTGGCGTAATACAGTGTTGATGTCCAGCCTCCGAGGGCGCCAGCGTCGGCATCCAAGCCAATCAGCAGTACATCGCCTGCGTTGGCATTGAACCACCAGTAGTCAAGCTCGTTGTAAGACAATGATCTATCTCCTTCGTAGGGCACTGCAAAAAGCATCGGGCGAGAGGAAACTATAGTGTAGTTAAAGGCGTTAGCTAAGGAAGCGAGCACGAAAATGTAACTATCAGTCTTTGGGACGACGAACATGTGATTGTGGGCGTTGTAAGTTGTGATGCTTTGAGCGAGCGTCAGGTTGGAATAGTAGAGTTCAGACGTCCAACCTCCAAGGGCACCTGCAACGGCATCTACACCGATTAAGAGGACATCACCCGCGTTCGCAGTTACCCGCCAGTATTGAATTTCATTGGGCATGAAACTCTTAGATACCGTGTTGGGTGCGGCGAAGAGCATTGGATGAGAAGAGTTTATGGTGTAGTTGAAGGCGTTGGCCAACGAAGCAAGCACCAAGATGTAGTTGTCATTCTTTGGCACGCTGAACAAGTGGTTGTGAGCATTGTAATCGGTGATGGATTGAATCAGGGTCAAGTTTGAATAGTACAGCTGGGAAGTCCAGCCGCCTAGGGCGCCAGCGTTGGCGTCAATCCCTATCGTGAGCGTGTCACCAGCATTGGCGCTTACTCGCCAGTAGTGGAGTTCATGGTAGGAAAGATAGCCGGTGTTCTGGTACGCTAAGGGAGTATTGAAGGTTGTAGCAGACTCCTGAGGAGCTGCATAGGCGATGCTGACTGAGCTTAGGCACGTTGCCACAAGCAGCAGCATCATTAGGATTGCTGAGACGTTTTTCATTTTGGTCCCTCGGAGCCTGTTGTTGGTCTGCGCTTATTAGCTTTCTGAAACATCTCTTTCAGCGTTCTGTGTGCTTCAGCTTTGCTAGGAGCGGCAACGCGTTTTAATGGCGACATCTTCTCATCGCCAACGGCTTGATTGATGCTGTTGAATCTGAACGTGCTTGGATAAACCTCTAAATATGTCGGGCATTTCTGTTACGGCTGAGCGAAGGCGCATGATGAAGCTTCTACTTGACGAGATGTACGCTGGACTAAAGGAGTACTTCGAAACCCTAGGCTACGACGTGGAGACCGCCCAAGAAGCAGGGCTGAAAGCGGCCAAAGACAAGGATGTCATCGAATACGCGCGTAAACACAATTTATTGCTCGTGACACAGGACCAGAAGCCCGCCGAACTCGCCGAGCTCATGGGCGTCCGATGCGTCCTGATTAGCAACGCGATGATTGCGAAGATTGCGGACGCGAAAATCAAGGAAATGTACCCCTAGCGACCGATGCCAGCTCAGCGTCCTCGGAGATGCTTTTTCGGTCGGGTTGTGCGCATAATTATTAAGGCAGGAACAGCAGAGAATTCGAAAATGGTGTGAACGCCCGTGCAACAGTCTGAGGACGAACTGAACACAACTACGTTCGACATGTACCTCTACCTGGTCAAGGTCGGGCAACCTGTCGGTCCGAGAGAGGTTATGCGGGCGATGAACATCGGCAGCCCCGGCGTTGCGCACCGGCACCTGCAGAAACTCACCGACTGGGGATGGGCGGAAAAAGACGCCTACGGGCGATACACAGTGAAGAAGAAGGTTGGGTTCAAGGGCTACGTGTGGCTGGGGAAAAAACTGGTTCCCATCTCCTATTTGTTCTTGTCAGGTTTCATCGGGCTGTCAATTGTCTGGGTCGCGGTGCTGTTACTGCATGTTTTCCTCGGTTCGCCCATAGACCAGTCTTACTCTATACTGACGGCGGTCACCATAGTTGCCACGGTGTTCTTCCTGATTGAAGCCTTTCGACCGGGAAAAAGGACGCCTAAGCAGCCTGTTTCCACTTAGAAAAGGGTTTTCTGTTTCTCGCCAGAAACGAAGGTGGAGACTCGGACGCCGATGAGCCTGATTTTTCTGCCAGTTCCCAAGTAGGGCTGGAGGAGCTCCCACGCGGTTTTCCTCAGGTCCTGAGAACGGTTGGTCATGAAAGGCAACGTTTTGCCGCGCATGTGCGTCTCGAAGTTCTCGTACCGTATTTTAATCGTGACTGTCTTGAAGAACAGGTGCCGGTCTCTCGTTTCTTCTGCTACTGCTTCGGACAGCCACTCCACAGCCCTGTGGATTGCATCTGGGTCTGCGGTGTCTTCCTCGAAAGTGGTTTCGTGGCTTATGCTTTTGACCTCGGTCCTTTGTTCAACAGGACTCCGGTCTAAGCCGTGAGCCATGAGATAAAGCTGCGTGCCCATTACTCCAAAAGCTTCTGCAAGGACGGTGGGGTCGAAGCGTGCAAGGTCGCCGATGGTGTGGACGCCCATGGCTTTCAGCTTCTCCTCGGTCTTGCGCCCGACCCACAGGAGCTTGCGGACGGGCAGCGGTTCCAGGAACACCTCGACTTCCTCGTCTCTGACGATCGTTAGGCCGTCGGGTTTCTGGTGGTCGCTCGCAATCTTTGCCACCAGCTTGTTTGGTCCCACACCTATAGAGCAGGTTAAGCCTTCCTTCGCTCGGATTTCCTCCTTGATCCGCCTCGCCAGAGCTTCAGCCTCGCCGAAGTCCTTCACCTTGGATGACACGTCGAGGAATGCCTCGTCGATGCCCCACTGCTCAAACTTGTCGGCGTATTTCCGCGCGATATCCATTATCTCGTTCGAGACGCGGATGTAGAGCGGAAAATTCGGCGGCAGATAAACCGCTTCGGGGCAGAGCTTCCACGCGCGGCTTATGGGCATGCCCGAGCGGACGCCTGCTTTTCGGGCTTCGTAGTTGCTCGTAGAGACTACGCCCCTGCCCTTGCCGCCCTTTGGGTCAGCGCCGACGATGACGGGTTTTCCCGCGTACTCGGTGCGCTCGCGCGTCTCCACTGCGGTGTAAAAGTGGTCCATATCCAAATGAAAGATTATCCTCAATGGCGAGGTCACTCGCGTTGTCAACCTCGTCTTATTTTTCCATTGTTAGGACAGAAAAGCTTTGCTACGTGAATGCGCTCATGAAGGCTGCGGAGGAGGCGGAGTGAAGCTCGATCTTCTGACTAGTGCAAAGACCACCACTGAAATTACCACTATCACGGCGGCAACTACTCTCACGAGGATTCGGAGAAGAATCAACTTGAAATCTCAGCCATACACGATGGGGCTATCCAACCAACAACCAAGCCTTCACGCTTGCAGTTGTTTCAGCACCCTCAGTCGACATGGCACCCGCAGGAGCAGCCTTCCTCACCTGGAGAAACACAAATAAACCATACAAATCGATTGCACGGGAAAGCGCGTTCATATTTGGAGTCTAATAGTGGTTTGTTGCAGGGACCAGTAGAGGGTAGATTGAAACAGAACAGCGCAGAAGCACACGGGCAACCACCATATTTGGAGCCTAATAGAAACTCATTGCAGAAACCTATAGAGGGAGAGGTCTGGCTTTCACCGCAACCACTAGTCATCTAAGAGGCAGAGCAAACTGCTTCAACTTCGAAAAAGCTTTTATCTGCAGCCTGACAGAAGGGGCTTCTGTGATCGACATGGCGAAAAGGAAAGTTGATGGCTTAAGCTTCAAGGCGGGACCCACAGAGAGTGGAATACCTTCGTCGCCTCCCCCTTCAACTCCGCCGCCAACCTCGATTCCTGTCGGTGGAGAAGTCGTGGGAATAGACGCAATCGCGGTCTTTCTCTCTAAGTATTGGCCGCTGATTGTGCTGCTGATGGTTCCCGTGGTTTATGCGCTTTACAAGAAGCGCAGCGCGATGCCGAAGTGGTTCCTGCGGCTGATGTACTTCCTCAGGGGACTGTAGGCGTATCATCGAGGGCACCGCGTCCTAAATTCCCAACAACTTCGGCCGGTGTACGTTCAGGATTCTGTTCTGCAAAGAACGTGGACAAAGTAGGCTTTCTTCCAAAAACGGAAACGCCGCCGTTGCGGGAACAAAAAATGAAGTCTTCTCTCTGTTCCAGGAAGATAGAAAAAGAAAAAAGGAAAAATTTTTTACTTCTTCCTTCGCATAGCGACAGCTGCAATCACGATAATGATGATGATCACTATCACCACGACGGCGACAATAAGCAGCGTTGAATCTCCGGCTGGCGTTGGCGTCGGACTCGGAGTTGGCGGCGGAGTTGTCGCGGGTGGCGCAGTCGTCGTTATTGGAGGCGTCGTTGAGACCGGTGTCGGTGTCGTTGGCGGCGGAGTTGAAACCGGCGGTGAAGTAGGCTGTGTGGTCTGTTCGAAGACGGCTTGATAGTTGTACGTGTAGCCGTAGCCGCACGTTATTTCCGCGGGGTTAGCGGTGAAGACGAGGCTGTCGATGGCTGTTGGGGTTGGCGGTCTCGGGATGGAGGCTATCTGCTGTCCAGTGTCGGGGTCTATGATTATGCTTGGCTGTGCAGGTTCATGGCCTGGCGTGGCGTTGCCTGAAACGACCCAATACATGAACTGGTATCCTGCGGCGGGTGTTGCCTTCAACTCGATTTTTGTGCCGCTCGAGTAGATGTGGGTTCCTGCCGCTGGGTCTGTGGTTCCACCCGCTGTAGGCAAGATGACTACGACAGCTTCGGTTGGGCCTGCTGGAACTGGGGTACCGATTGGTGTGAACACAGCTTGGTAGGTGTAGGTGTAACCGTATCCGCAAGTTATCGTTGCCGGATTGTTAGTGAAGACCAGGTTATCTATGGCAGATGGAGTTGGCGGTCTCGGTATGCTTCCAATAATCTCTCCAGTGTCTGGGTCAATGATGTAGCTAGGCTGTCCTGATTCGTGACCAGGAGTAAGGTTGCCCGAAGCGACCCAGTAGTGGAAAGCGTAGCCAGCATCAGGTATAGCTGTGAGTACGATGTTTGTGCCATTGGCGTAAGTGTAGGTGCCCGGTGCTGGGTTTGTGGTGCCCCACAGAGAGGGTGGGATTACAACCGTGGCCATGTCGGTTGTCTGCGCTAATGCGCTGCCTACGCTGAACACCGCCAACACTGTGGTTGTCAAGAGAATCATGGCAATTGCAGTTGCGCGTTTAAAGTTGCTACTCAAATTCGATTTCTCCTAACCGTAGAATTATACTGTAGTTTACACTCTCGTCGTGGGCTTATAAGAGTGTGTGACTGTGACTTCACAACTACAAATACAGCCAGATGCAGAGAACCATGACTCGACGCTCAGAAAACCAACTCCACCAAAAGCAGCATCATGCCAGAGGCCTTCAATTTCGCATTTCCCTCATGGTCAACCAGCTCCGAGACTGCGGACTGTTTTTATACAGGCAAAGGCATGAGAGAGGGAAAGGAAGCAACGCCCCGTGACCATAACCGTCGACGACGCAGGCAGCGGAGACCTACTTCACGGCGTAGTCATAGGAGCCTACCGCGACGAAACCAAAGAATTCAAGTATGACCTCGTAGACGTCAAGTTCTTCCAGCCAGGACACTTCCGCAAAAAAGAGTACCTGACACAAACCTCCAGAATCGTCTCCGAGCTCCTCAACAAGCTTCACCCTAAGCCCGAAGAGGAAATACTTCTATGCCAGGGCTACATGTTCGACAAGGCTGTGGAGGAACTCCGCAAGGTCTACGGCGAAGAGCGCATACGCCGAATCAGAGTAGTCGGCGAACCCCAAAGGCTCACGGAAATCGCCTACGTTGACGAAATACGAAACCTCGGCTACGAACCTCTGGCTGAACGCGAAGAAAAACGCGCCAAGAACTTCTTCCACATGATGCGCTGGCTGAAAGAGCACCCCAACATGCTCAAGTACGCCAAGACAGGTTGGCCAAGACTCGCCCGCTACCGCATGTTCAGACCCGACCAGCAAAGCGGCAAGGTGAAAAGAACTTATACTGCAAAATGCACGGACTGCGGAAAAGAATGCGAAGTGCCATTCAAACCCGCCAAAAACCGCTCAGTGTACTGCAGGGAATGCTGGACTGCGAAGAAACCCCGCAGATAGAGACCTTTGCAGCGTTCAAGGAAAGAAATGGATGAGGGAACCTGCGTTCCCCGATTCTTCAGAGATGGCTTGCGTCTAGTCCTCTCGCCACTTGAACAGCTTCGCCGCAGCCACAAAGATAACAATGGTTATCACAGCGACGACGGCGATGTCTATAAGGGCACCCGTGTAATTGCCCGTTGTCGGCGCATACACCATCACGTTGTTGAGTCCTTCAACTATGTAGAACAGCGGCAGCACATGCGCAAACGTCCGCAGGTACTCAGGCATGATACTCAGCGGGAAGAACGTGCCCGACAGGAACATCATGGGGAACGTTATGACGTTGCCGATCACGCCGGCAGTCTCCACACTCTTGCTCAGCGTCCCAACAAGCATACCCAGCGAGCAAAAGAGCATGGGCCCCAACACGAGGAAGGGGATGAGCCACAGCGTAAGCGTTATGCTGGCGCCGAAGCCCAAGACACCGACGGTCACGAGGACGAGGAAGGAAACCACCGACAGAAATACGTACCAGAGCACTTTGGAGACGAGCCACTCCATCTTCGTTATGGGCGTCAGAGACAACTGCTTGAACAGCTTGACCTTCTTGTACTCCGACGATATGTTGACCATGGCGAACATGGGGCTGATGAGTATGCTGAATCCTATGAGACCAGGAATCAGGAAGTCAATGTACTTAGTCTGCTGCGTGTTTACCGTGGCAGAGGTCGTAGTGATTATGGCGGTCCCGTTTGGATTGTAATACTTCAGGTTGAACGAATCTATGACTCCGTTGACGGTACCCGACACGATGCCGCTGCTGCTCGCCGTGGGATTACCGTAGATTGTGACAGCAACGGGTATTCCCCTAATGTAGTTGGCTGAGAAGTTAGCTGGGATGATTACTCCGTCGGAAGATGCGTGGTCCGCAAGGTACTTCGTGAAATTCTCCGATGCGTCAACACTCTGCAGCTGTAGCGGCCAAGTACCGTTGTACTTCACGCCATCGAACGTGCCGTTGAGTGCCTCCACAAAATGCGAAGCTATGTCCGGCTGAAAAGCAGAGAACGGTCCCGTATCCTGGTTCTGCACGTAGACCGTCACGGTTGCGTTGCCGCTGTTTGAGAAGATGGCGCCGAACAGCACGATGAGTATGACGGGGAAGATTATGCCGAAGAACAGCCCTATGCCGTTTCTGATGTACCCGCGCCCGAAGACGCGCAGGTCCGCCCAGATTCTTTTTCCACTTGCCGTTTCCTAGAACCTCCGTTTCTTGACTTTTTCGTACACGGTTGGAGCCTCTTGCCCTTTGATTTCTCCATGTTCGTCTACTTCTCCGCTGACCAGATGCACAAACACGTCTTCCAAGCTGTCGCGGCGGGTGTGGATTTCTCCCCAGTCCATGCCCGACTGCTCGACCGCTGCGAGGGCGGCGAGGGCGTCGATTTTGTTTTTGAGCGCCACGCAGATTTCACCGTCCACGTAAGTCACGTTGAGCTCGGTGTTTGCCTTGACGTAGTCAGCCAGTTGCTGGCTGCCGCGAATCTCCAGCCGTTCGCCCGAGCCGTGTTTCGCGATGATTTCGTCCGAGGTGCCCATGGCGACTATGTGCCCGTGGTCCATGATGGCGACCCTGTCGGACAACTGCTGAGCCTCCTCCAAATAGTGCGTTGTCAGAATGACGGTTTTGCCCTTCTTCTTGAGCCCACGGATGACTTCCCATATGGCTCTGCGGGCGTTGGGGTCCAGCCCGGTCGTGGGCTCGTCCAAGAAAAGAAGTTCAGGTGAGCCGACCAAGGCGAGGGCAAGCCCCGTCTTCTGTTTCTGCCCGCCTGAAAGATTCTCGAAAACGACCTTCGCCATGTCTTCGAGCAGGACCTCGCGGAGGATTTCGTCCGGGTCCACCTTGACGCCGAAGAGGTCGCCGTAGTACTTTATGGCTTCCCGCGGGGTAGTTTTCTCGAAGAACGTGAACTGCTGCGGAATGACTCCGATTTTCTTGTGGACTTGCCCGCCCTTTTCCCACGGGTCCAACCCAAGAACTTTCACTTTGCCCTCGTCTCTCTTGCGTAAGCCCTCGAGGATTTCAATGGCGGTGGTTTTTCCCGCGCCGTTGGGGCCGAGAAGTCCAAAGACTTCACCCTGGTTGACGGTGAAGGATATGCCGTCGACGGCTTTGATGTTGCCGTAGTGTTTCTTGAGGTTGGTGACTTCGACTGGGTTCATTCTGGACATAGCCTCGCTGATTGTTCCTCATGTGAGTTCAGGATGATGGAAATAAGATTTTCGGGTGCAAAAGATGTTCCAGTTCCGTAGCTAGCTCTGTGTGTCGACCTGTTTTTGAGCGTGGCGCATGCCAAACCCGCTGCGGCATCTGCGCGACTTCGCCATTTTGGTTACCGCAAAATAGAAAAACACCCTGCCGCAATAAGACACAGACAAACCAATCAGAGGACGTATGGATGAAGCTCAACAAGACAGACGAGGCAGTTTTAGCCGCGCTGCAGCCCGTGGGCACCGAACTCACTTTGGCGGAGATTGCCGAGAAGTCCGGGCAGCCGGGCAAGAAGGTTTTTCGGTCTCTGCGGAAGCTGTTTGAGGCTGAGGTGTTGGATTCGAACGCGCGGAAGTACCGAATTGTGAATTTGGCGAAGGCTTCAGCGAAGGCCAGCGGCGCAGATGAGTCTGGGGCGGAGGAAGAGTAGCTTTTTCTGGATGGGTGGAGCCTCGAGCGGGCTTTGCTCCCGCGGCCTGCTGCTTACGAGGCAGCCGCTCT
>JBHGBG010000063.1:0-13679 GCA_041946875.1 Bathyarchaeia archaeon | reverse complement strand
TGGTCAAGCATAGCGGGCTTTGGACCCGCCGACGAGAGTTCGAATCTCTCCCGGGCTACCACGACAATCCCCTCCTGCGGTGAATGTGTCTAATGCTTAATAGCAAGACACAGTTCTAGGAGAGTACCAGACTCAATGTGCTTGGAGTTTTTGGCTTGGCTTCCAAGATTGAAAAAGAGGGCAGACGTATTGAAATAGAAGTCAGCAAGGGCGGTCCCTACATCGTTTCAGGCAAGGTTCCCATGTCCGACCAAATCATAATCGTTAACGAAGAGGGCGTACCCGTGGAGTGGCGAACGGGAAAAAACTACCCTTCAACAGAGAAATGCAGCTTGTGCCGCTGCGGGCAGTCGAAGAGCAAGCCTTTCTGCGACAACTCGCACCTGAAAGTGGGTTTTGACGGTACCGAAGCCGCCAGCTGGCAGCCTCACCTGGAACTGGCGAAGGTCATAGACGGAGCCAGCCTCAAGCTAACTGATGTGGAGGATCTGTGCGCTTCAGCACGTTTCTGCCATCGGGCGGGCGAAATCTGGAACCTCATTCCAAAGTCAGGCGATGCGGGGGCAAGGCAGGCGGCCATCGAAGAGGCAGGGGACTGCCCCTCGGGTCGACTCGTCGTCTGGGACAAGGTGACTGGAAAGCAAATCGAGCCAGTCTTCGAGAAGTCACTCGGCATGATTGAAGACCCGCAGGTAGGATGTCAGGGGCCAATCTGGGTGCGCGGCGGCATACCCGTCAAGTCCGCGAGCGGGCGAGTTTATGAGGTTCGGAACCGCGTCACGCTCTGCCGCTGCGGCAAATCCACCATCAAACCGTTCTGCGACAGTAGCCACTTTCCCGAGCACAAGTATAGAGAGCTGATGATGGCTCGCAAACAGAACCTGCCCTAACAGTCCCTTTTCTCGTCCAGAGGGCAGCATGCAGTGTTACGTGCAGGTCAATTTGAGGGCTTCTTCCAAGAGCTGCCTCAGCGCTGGGTTCTGAGTTTCGGCTTCGGACCTGAGTTTAACGTGTCGTGCCTGTCTACCTGTGCCTTCCAGCAGTCTGGAGGGGTCGGAGAGCTGGGCGCCCTTGCTGAACATCAGGTTGACGTGCTTCATGTGGGGTGCAATAGCGCAGACTAGCCCTTCAAGGGTCTTGCTGTATTCATAGGCGATTATGCCCGATTTTGGGTCAATCTGTTCGAGGGCGTCTGGAAAAACCTCCAGCACAAGTGCTCGCAGGCACAGCGCTATCTCTCGGGCTTCACGGCTGTACTGAGCCAAGAACGCATCCAAAGCCTTGCTCATGGCACATCCTCTTCAAGTGAAGTGCACAGGTTCTCTTAAAGACAGTTGAGCCTCTGTCATCTTCCTGCATGACCAAATGACTCCTTGGGGCCGACCAGAACCCTCTGATTACAGGCAAAGAGTATTAAACCCGAAGGGCCACCATCCTGATTATGAAAACCTGCGTCGTCTACATATCCCACACAGGAAACACAAAACGCCTCGCCGAAGCCATATCTGACTCGCTCCAGGTGCCGCTCTTCGATTTGGCAACCGCTTCAGTCTCCGAAGTCGCCAACTTCGACCTGTTAGTACTCGGCACCCCCGTCACCGGTTCGAAGCCTGCTCCCGAAGTTTTGGCTTTTCTGAACCGCTTGCCCCAGAGCTCGGGCAAGAAGGCTATCCTGTTCTGCACCTACGCCGTCTTCAAGGGCGGAACGCTCAAAATCATGGAGAAAGCTCTTTCCGCAAAAGGGTATAGCACTATCTTGCAGGTTAGCAAGAAAGGAGTGAAACCCACCGTAGCCGACTTCTCGGATGTCTTAGTTGACATAACGAGGGCGGTTCGGGAGCAGGCACAAAGGGCAGAGAATAGGTGAGCGCTGGGCGAAAAGCCTTCTCGCCATGGAAGCGAAGCATACAGGTTTACAATAGAAACCCCAGTTCATAATGGCGTGATTTTTGATTCAAGCAAGAGCGAATTACCGCTTTACTGCTTTCCATCAGGCCATGTCAACTTGAGTTTAAATCCACACTTACACGTAGTGTGCAAAATCATATAAGCATTTACAGGGCATACAATTGCCTCACCGAAACATGGAGAGAGAACAATGGGAAAGAGAAATTCTTTAGACACAGCAAGAATCCGAAAAAACAAGTTAGTCTTGACAACTGCGTTGATTCTGATGCTGACTCTTTCAGGAGCTATCGCAATCATGCCGACCGCAACGGGACACACGCCACCATGGAGCATTCCAACTTGGGCATACCTGACGGTTACGCCTAACCCGATTGGTGTAGGACAAACCGCCTATCTCAGCTTCTTCCTCGACAAGGTGCCGCCGACAGCGAACGCACAGTTCGGTGACAGATTCGAAGGCTTCAAAGTGACCGTAACGATGCCTGATGGAACGGTGCAGGACCTGCCGCTGGGTGCACGTTCTTCATCCGACGCTGTGGGTGGTTCATGGGCTAGCTACACGCCGACTCAAGTTGGCAGCTACACCTTCGTGTTCAGCTATCCGGGGCAGACGATAATGGGCGTGAATCCAAGTGGGACGGGTCAAGGTCTCCCCTACGTTGGAGACTACTTTGAACCGAGCACGAGCGCTCCAGTGACACTCATCGTGACCACTGAGCAGGTGGAGAATCCTCCGTCTGTGCCGCTTCCAACAGGGTACTGGCAGCGTCCGGTCCCCGCGATGAACCTGAATTGGTACACGCTTGGCGGGAACTGGCTTGGGCTTTCAGCAGTGTCGTTCGGCGCAACCGGTGTGTACAACGTGACTGGCAACTTTAATCCATACTCGTTGGGGCCTAACACCGCACACGTAATCTGGACTAAACTCTATTCGTTCGGTGGCATCATCGGAGGAGAATTCGGCGGAACCGAGTACGGCTCGAACTTTATGTCGACTTCGCAGTACGAACCCAAGTTCGCGCCTATAGTCATCAACGGCGTGCTCTACTACAATGTCTTCGCCGGCAGCATCCAGAACCCGAACGGCTGGGTGGCTGTGGACATTCGCACGGGAAAGGAGCTGTGGACAAAGAAGACTACTGAGTTCTTGAGGTGCGGGCAGATTCTTGGCTATACGTCGCCTAACCAGTACGGAGCCATTCCTTATCTGTGGGCGGTCCCGCAGAACGCGACTGGGTTTGGCTACGCCGGTTCGATGTACTATTCGATGTACGATGCATGGACTGGAGACTACATACTGAGCATCACCAGCGCTGTTCCGATGCAGATGACCGTGGATGAAAGGGGGAACCTGATTGGCTACTTCGTCAACGGCACAGAGAGAACGCTGAACATGTGGAACTCAACCAGGGCTATCCTGTTAAATCAAGCGCCAGCATACTACGGTGCCACATCTGAGAACGCTTGGTTCTGGAGACCTCCGACAGGAGCTTCAGTTCCTTTCAGCAGCGGAATTCAATGGAAAGCGCCTATAGCTACGACAATGACTGCGAACGATGGCAGCACCTACAACGTTACTCCCACTCTGGGCATTTCCAAGATTGGCAGCAACGTAATCCTCATGACCAGCATGCCCATGGTTGCCGGCTACTCGTGGAATCCGGGTTGGATGGTTCAAGCAGGCTACAGTGCAGTCGACGGAAATCGTCTGTGGGGTCCCCTCAACCGAACACTAACGCCATGGTGCAGAGTGTCGGTAGGTGCCACTGGCTTTAACGGCATTTTCACCGAGTTCACTTTGGAGACGCAGTCATGGAAGGGCTTCAGCCTCTACACAGGAGAGCAGCTGTGGGGTCCAACGCCATCCTACACGAATGACACTTACGGCTACTACGCTCAAAGCAACATCGCAGCCTACGGCAAGATATTCCAAAGTGACTTAGGTGGATACGTGCACGCCCTCGATGAGAAAACAGGCAGTCTGCTGTGGACCTTCTACACAGGAGATGCTGGGCTAGAAACACCTTACGGCGAGTATCCGTTGCTGCACATCGATGCTGTCGCGGATGGAAAGCTGTACGTCATGGGTGGACACGTGTACAGTCCGCCTCTGTTCACGGGCAGCAATCTGTGGTGCTTGGACGCTAACACAGGCAACGTGCTGTGGAAGGCGTACAACTTCCCCATCACGAACGGTCCTGCATGCGCTCTGGCAGACGGCATCTTGATAGAACCAAACGCCTACGACAACCAACTCTACGCCTACGGCATGGGCCGAAGCGCAACAACGGTCTCCGGTCCAACGAGCGCCCAACCGCTTGGAGCAAGCGTGCTGATACAGGGCACAGTCACAGACCAGTCCCCTGGCCAGACCAGCCTTGGCATACCCGCAGCAGGCACGCCCGCTATAGCCGACAAAGACCAAACCGCGTGGATGCAGTACCTGTACATGCAGCAGCCGAAACCAACCGACGCCACAGGAGTACCCGTGACCGTAACAGCAGTCGACCCGAACGGCAACTCGCAGACGATAGGCACGGTCACAAGCGACGCATCTGGCAACTTCGCCATCCAGTGGACGCCACCTGTTCCAGGAGTCTACGCAATCTCTGCAAAGTTCGATGGTTCCGGAGCGTACTTCGCCTCAGAAGGACAAACCCGCATCCTTGTATCAACCACCTCAGCCTCGCCTTCTCAGCCTCCTCAACCGCAACATCCTGAGTCTGGGTTCACCGACGCTGCATTGTACGTGGCGGTGGCTTTGGTCGTCATAGTTGTTGTGGTTGTAGCAGCAGCTGTCATCCTCAGAAGACGCAAGTAAACCTGAAAAAGAAATCTTCACTTTCCTTCCTTTTTTTGTTCGCAAGACAGTTCGTGACCGTGTTTTCGTTTTGCCCACGCCATAAGCCTTATCTCCCGCCTACGTCATTGTGCGGTAATTCGCGAGGTAACATGCTCATGGGAAACCTAGTTGTCGCCGTTCTCGGAGCCCAAGGCTACAGCAGCACGTTAGCCAAGAAAGGCACATCCACCGATATCACGCTCTACAACCTGAAGCGGGGTGAGGACACGGTCACCCTCATCGAGCCCACGCGATATCCTGAGCGCTTGGCGCCCTTGTTCTTTGCCTGCTCCGAAGCCACAAAAGCCATAGTCGTCGTCGACGAGCTGAACGCGGCGCTTGGCGAAAGCCTCGTCATGCTCCAGTGCTGCGGCATAACCAGCGGCTACTTCATCCTCAGAAACTACCTGCAACCCGAGAAAGTAGCACCCCTCATCAAAGGCACGGCTCTGGAGAACTTCAAATTCCTCGCAGACGACCCCAACACCCTCAGAGAGGAGCTAATGAACGAGGCGGCGCAGCAGAAACCCGCAGAATCGCAAATAGGCACCGTACCCATAGACCACGCCTTCAACGTGAAAGGCGTCGGCACCGTCGTCCTCGGCGTCGTCACCTCAGGCTCCATCCAGAAACACGCCTCCGTCAACGTTCTTCCAGGTGTAAAGACTGCACAGGTCCGTTCCATCCAGAAGCACGACGACGAGTTTGACTCCGCCAGCGAGGGCGACCGGGTCGGGCTTGCGTTGAAGAACGTGGAGGTCGAGGACGTTGACCGCGGCGTAGTTTTGACAGCTGACCCCTCGGTGAAGGCTTCGAAGCTGCTGAAGACGCAGGCTTCGCTTGTGAAGTACTGGCCGATACCGCTCAGGGAAGGCATGGTTCTGCATGTGGGGCATTGGATGCAGTTCCTCAACGGCAGAGTCGAAACCGTCGTCAACGAGGGCGACTGGCGCAAACCCATGCTTGCCCTGTCGCTGGAGAAAGAACTTGTCCATCGCCCAGGCGACCAAGCGGTTTTGACTTATCTGGAAGGCGGAAAACTCCGCGTCGCGGGCACGATGGAACTGCCTTAGTCGCAAGCCCTGCGACTGGAAAACGCAGGCGTGGAAACGCTAAATCTCAGAAACGGATAATTGTAGTGCAGAGGTCAAGTCTATGGCTACCACTGGACCCGCCAAAACACGCAAGGTTACAAGAGAGCACTTACGACCCGACAAATTGTCGAGAACAAGGGTCAAGGCGTTGTTCACAGACTACGACGGCACACTAAGCCCCATAGACGTGAATCGTTCCGAATCAGCCGTGCCACCAAAAACCCTAGCTATCCTCCACGAAATCAGCCGACGCATACCCATCGCCGTCATAACAACCAAAGACTTGGAGTTTGTAGCGAAAAGAACTCCTTTTTCCCGCGCCTGGGCGACGCTGGGCGGCTTGGAAATCATCGAGGGTGGAGCAGTCACGGATGCTCCGTGCCTAAAACGGAGGCTTCGTCAGGTGACGAATGCCTTGCACTACGCCAAAAAGGTTGCGGGTGAAGACTTGACGATTGAAGAGAAGCGGAACTCCGAGGGGGTAACGGTGGCTTTTTCCGTCGACTGGCGAAAGACCGCGAATGAGGCTCAGGCACGCGCTAAGGTTGCCCAGATAACTGCCCACTGCAAGGCATTGCCCTTGAGTGTCACCGCGTATGAGGGGCAACCTTTCTTTGACGTTTTCCCCTGTCCAACAGACAAAGGCGCAGCCCTGATGACCCTAAAAAAGAAGTTGGGCTTGCAGGATGGAATACTGTACCTTGGCGACTCCGCTGCCGACAACGCAGCCTTCGATAAAGCGGACATTAGCGTGGGAATCGTGCATCCGGAGACCCCCAGCAACCTCACCTGCGACTTCTTTGTCAAAGCCAGAGAGCTGGACGCTTTTCTCGAAGCCATGCTGAAGGGTAATTTCTGTTTTGATGCGACGTGGCCGATGGTCTCAACCGAGAAGGGGCAACGCAACTCCCTTCTAGGGGAGAAGAAGCGCCTGTAGCTATGTTAGGATGTGCGGTCTTTCCGCCGCAGAATGCGGGGTTTTCCTGATTCAACGTGGAAATGCACTATTCTTTTAAGTCCTCAGACATAGAGATACTCCCAATTCAGTGAGCCAGACGGAAATGATGAGGAAACACATCGGCATTCTGATGTACCAAACCAGCAAGAGCAAGGGACAAGAACTGGTTGCACAGCGGATGGTCCGCGAGTTCATCAAGCTTGGGCACAAAGCCTACTTGATAACCAGCGTTTTCCACGACGGAGAGAAAGTTGTCATTCCCGAGAACTTGGCGAAAAGAGGCGGGTACATCTGTGCTGAGGATGCTGAACTGCAAATTCCAATAATCCGCGTAGAAAGCTACATCGCAAAGTGGCCTCCGCGGCGCATAGTGTTCCGCGACTTCATCTCTACACTCGAGAAAATAGTAGACGAATTCAAGCTTGACGTTCTCATAACACACAGTACACTGTGGAATGGTCCTGAAGAGGTTGCCAAGTTCGTGGAGTGGCGGCGCTACATGAAAGACATAGGCGGCTACGAGGACCCGTTGGTGTTTTGCCAGATGTCCCATTTCCAGGAACCGACGCCGAAAAGGTACTCCTTGACGGAGCGGTCCTTCCGCACAGCTTGGAACAGACTGACTCTGCCACAGATTTTTTCAACCGCCAACCTCATCATAGTCGTCACTCCGCTGGAGAAAGAAGCCAAAGTCAAGATGGGAGCTAACCCGGAGAAATGCTTCCTGTTCCCCGGAGGAGTGGACGATGAAGTCTTCTTGCGCTACGCCAACGTCGACGTGCGAGGCTTCGTCAAAGGACTAGGCATAAGCGAAAACGCCAAAATCGTGTCCTTTCTGGGAAGTCTGGAAGAACGCAAAAACCCAGCAGGTTTTCTGAGGGTGGCTGAGAAACTTCAGGAAAGAAAAGACATCCACTTCCTCCTCGCAGGCAAAGGCAACTCTGCGTACGCAGAAAAAGTCATACAGACAGCGCAAACCCTGCCAAACGTGACGTATCTGGGCGAAATAACCGAAAGGGAAAAAGTACTCCTCATAAAAGCTTCCCGCATAAACCTCATCCTGAGTCAGCTCGAAGCGTTGGGGCTGTCGCAGATGGAATTCATGTACCAAGGCGTTCCAGTAGTTACCTCAGCAACCGGAGGTCAGAAATGGCTCATACGACACGGCGTAGAAGGCATCCACGTGAAGGGTCCAGGCGACGTGGAAGGCGCAGCAGCGGCAATCGAGAGGTTGGTAGACAACCAGGGAGTTTGGTCGGAACTTTCTGAAAACGCCAAGAAGAGAGCCATGGACTTCGCCGTATCCAACCTCACGGCTGACCTCAACAAAGCCCTAAACAAGGAGTTGCTGAAAGAAAGGGGCTTGAACGAGATACCGAGCGAAGCGCGTTCAACCCTCTCAGCGCCTGAGAATGTTCTCAAAAGCTGGTCTTCGGGAAGCTGGGGTGTGATAGCCACGGGAAAAAGACTGTTCATCAAACGCGGTGTTCTCTCGAGGAAAGTCACCGAGATTCCCTACACCAACATCTCATCCATAGAATACATGAGGCGGTATTCTTGGAAGACCCTACTGCTGGGCGCAGCGTTTTCAGCATTCCTCTTCGCGCTGCCTTTTATGGGTCCAGTTTTCTCGAGAACGCTGGTGTCGCGAATAACAGAGATATTTCAGAGTATTATTCCTCAAGCGCTCTTGGAGTCTGTTGCTGCTCGTGCGTTCGTCGACCTGTTGCCTATGATGCCACTCCTAATCGCCCTCGCCATCTTTGCGTTTCAGGCGAGGACAGGTTTCACCCTTCGCAGTCCAGGGATAGGCAACCTCTACTTGCCTCGGAAGTTCCGAGAAGCCATAGCTTTCATAAGGAATATGCAGGACAACGAGCAAGGCAAGAATGCAAGAAGCCGCTCTGCCACGCGGAAAGAAGAGAAAGACGACAGTGCACGAGATTCACAGAATGAAGTTGGAACACTGTTGGAAACCAGCAGTGCAGAACCGACTTAGGTCAGCTTGTCTCTGGCCGTCCCCTCTGCAGGTTTATGTTGGAAGAGCAGAGGCAGACCCACAAGCGGGAGCGACAGTGCCCACAGGTCCATGTTATGTCCCAGAAACCACGCGTACCACGTGCTCCACTTTGCATCAGTTCCGAGAAACAGCCACATCACGTACACCACGAGGAAATACAAGCCGAGCGCCGTTACGATGCCGCCTACCTTCCTCAGGTCCAACTGCTCCACAGATTCGGTGCCCATGTTTTTCTTTGCGAAGTAGGCCGTATACAAGGCGAGCGCTAGCAGCCCCACAGTCGTCAGGGCGAAGCTGAAGATATGGTCTGCGTAACCAGTGAGGTACTCTATGCCTTTTCGCGTTATGGCGTCTATCCAATTGCCGGTGTTGTTCAGCCAGAACATGAACGCGTACACCGTACCCGCGATGAGAGCCCACTTTATGGCGCCTCGGGCAGGCTTGCTGGGGTTCAGTTCGAGAATCAGCTTAGCGAGAACAATCGGGATGACTATGGACTCGATTATTAGAGGCAGCGTGCTCTCTATGAAGGAGCCTATGCCCGCGAATCCCAAGTCTGGCGAGAAGAGGAGTCCGACTCCCCAGATGACGCAGGGAAAAAGAGCCAGCATCGCCACCGCCTCGCCTAACAGAATCCACCTCACCGACATCAGCAACTCGGGTTTCGACAGGTCCCTCTTCGCGACGAAGAACAGGACGGTAAACAAGGCTATGAGCGCAGCCATGGTCCTGAAGCCTAAGCCGAACGTGCCGGCGGAGTCGGTGAGGGAAATCCAGAACGTGAACCTGCCGATGTTGAACGCGCCCTTGATGAACTGGTAGCCCGTGAACAAGAACCACGTCAACGTCACCAGAAGCGCCCCGACTCTCAATGACATGTTCGGATTTGTCTGGGTCACTCTGCTCTCTCCCTCCGCCTGTCGGTAACAGTTCTCTTCGCAATGCGTATATTACGTTTGCTGTAGGTCCAGAAGGTTGACCTCTCGCGTGGGGTGGGTAGTTTTATTAGCACACTTCTCAATACTTGACGGTAAGGAGAACCCGCGTTGGGCTTGGCAGGCAAGCAAGTGAACTGGCTTCTTTTCGCCGTTGAAGGCATAGGCGCCGTTTTCGTCAGCGTATTCCTCTCGGTTTACCTACTTGGGTTGCGCGACGTTCCCAAGGATGTGGTCTACCACTCGGACCCTGCCTTCAGGGCTGTGCTTTCCGTATTCGGCGTCCTACTAGTAGCCATCTTGCTCATCGGCGCAGTGGCAACGATGTTGTCGAGGAAAAAGGTCTCGGTTCCCGCGTAGAAACCATGCTTCTGGCATGTCATTCTCCAACTGGCTGATTCCTGGTCCATCACTGGATTGCGGAGTGACGGGCGGTTCTTAGGATGGTTTTATATCTTATTCCTCTTCTATTAACTGCAAAATAGGCATGCAGTGGGTTAACTGTGGTTATGAGGGGGAAGATTGGGCTAGATTCGCTGCGCGCATCCTTCAAAAACGCGCTCAACGACAAGTGGCAACTCGCCTTCCTCGCATTCATCGTGATATACGCGACCTTTCTGGCGTTGTCTCTGCCGCTGATGCCCATCCAGTGGGACGAGGTCACGCACCTGAACGGGGGCGTGTTCCTGTTGCGAGGCGACTACAACGCGTACTTCAGTTTCAACGCCTTCTATCCGCCGCTGTACGACATTTTCTCGGCGGGCTTCTTCGCCGTCGGAGGCATAAGCGTAGTCACGAACCGGATGGTGTCCGTGGTTTTTTCGCTCCTCACGCTCTACGCGGTGTTCGAGTTCGCTCGCAGAGCATACGGCTCGAAAACGGCTCTGCTTGCCGCCCTCTTTCTCGGGTTGATGCCTGGCTACATCTGGCTAAGCCGCATGGCCATGATTGAAACGATGCTGATTTTCTTCGCCACCGTCTCCACCTTGTTCTTCTTCAGCTGGCTGCGCACGAACCAGAACAAGTTCCTGATTCTGAGCGGCTTGACCTTGGGTTTGGGCATCCTGACGAAGTACCAACTCCTCGTCGTGGGCGCCATAATGATTACGAGCATGGTGCTTCTGGGAAGAGGATACTTGAAGAAGCTTGCGCGCTTCCCCCTCCTCATCCTGACAGTCGTAGCGGTGGTCACTCCTTGGATTGTGGTCTCTTACCAACTGTACGCGTCTGGAATGCTGAACACATGGCTCTACGCTTTGAACATCGGTAACCCTGACAAATTGCTCTACAGTTTTGGGCTTAACAGCGCAGGCTTCAGCCGGTTCCCCGACTGGTTCTTCCAGATTCCCAGCTTTATTCAGTTGCCCATTTTCTACTTGCTCGAGCTGACGGTGCCATACCACGACACGCATCCAATCTCCTTCTTCCTTTATGCGCTGGGCTTGGCTGGGTTGGGCTTTTTTGCCTGGAGACGAAAAGTAGAAGACAAGTTCCTGCTCCTCTGGTTCTTCGTGATCTACATCTTCTTTACCGCCATACCCAACAAGCAGTGGCGCTACGTCGTCATGATATTCCCCGTCCTCGCGGTGTCCGCCGCCAGTCTCCTCACGTCCGCTTTTCACACGGCTCAGAACCTGTGGAGAAACAGGCAGCTGACCTTCAACCAGAAGCGCTTCACGCAGCTTTCGGCGGGCTTCCTCATAGCCCTCACCGTTCTTGGCGTGGGGTTCAGCGTGAACGACGCCTACATCTGGGCGGCAAAAGACCAGGTCTACATCCCAATTCGAGACGCAACCGAGTTTGCGGGCACTCGTCTGTCGGCGAACGAGTCGATTGTAGTGGTTTGCGCTCAGAACCTGTTCAGCCAAGACATGGTCAGGTTCTACCTGAACGCGATGGGAAAGAACAACACCGTGTTCCAGTACCCGGAGTTGCCTGTGGACACGTACACGCCGGTTTTCAACATAACCGAGTTCATCGACCTGTGCAAGCAGCGGAACGTGAAGTACGTCTTCACCTACGAATTCGGCGGCGACGTGCCCTACTTCAACACGACATTGAGCCTGATGGGGGTCTACACGATGCTCTACGCTTCAGCCAGCTTCAGCAAGCTGTCAGACAACGAAACCGTGACCTACGGCGTCTGGCCGCGCAGAATCTTTATCCTGACTTTCCTCGGCGAGGCTCAACTTCAAGAAACTCGAAGCCCGTCTTCGCGTCTTTTGCCCTCTGTGCCCCTGCGCCCGTCAACTCCAAGATGACGACTTCGCCTATCTGCCAAATGTCCACGCCCATGCGCACGCAGCCGGTGACGGTGTTTTCGTTTCTGCCAAAGCTGGCGTGCATGTGCAGTTTCGGCTTGCCCGCCTCGTCCGCGAAGATTGTGCCGACTCCGCAGACCTCGTGCACAGCTTTGAGAAGTGTGGTCATGGGTTCCGGCGGGAAGGCGTCTCCGTCTTTTGGACCGACGACGATGCGGCTTTTTTCCTTTGCCCCGCCTACGAGGAAGCAGAGAGCGCTGTCGACTTTGTGGTCTTCAGCGAACTTTTCCAGCACCTCTGGCAGACGGTCTTTGTCATGGAGTCTCAGAATGAAAATTCTGCCGAGTCTGGCTTCTGTGAACTGCATTTTCTAGCCTCTGGAAGTTAGAAGGGCATTGCTGGAATATAAAAAGGATACAGAAGAAAGTTCCAAGAGGAGTTAGGGCAAAGACAGCACTGAAGCTTCACAGGCTGACAATAGCTGTGTGCTTCAATTTACACTCGTTTCAGGTAAATCGGCTGCTCGGCTTCTTCTTTTCTCTTCGCACGAGACAGGTTTTCCACTTTGCTGTCTGTGACAGCGGCGTGTTCCTCGCCAACGTAAACTTCAAGTCTTGACTTAGACTTCGAAACCACTTTTTCCATCCTCCTTGGATATAGGGGCAAAAGGGGTATGCGAGGTGCCTAATAAACTTTTCGAACCAAATGTAGAACCCTTAGGCAGAAACGTCCAGAAACTCGGCTCTAAAAGCCCAAATAACCCTATTTCGCCTCGAAAAACGCGTGGTAGGTTCATCTGATGAAGCGGTCGTTCTTCCACATGTCGGCGGAGTCGCTGTAGCCGCGGCGCTCCCAGAACCCAAGCTCTTTCCCCAGCGTGAACCGCACGTGCACGACCCATAGGGCGCTTTTGTAAGCGTACTTGCTTGGAACGATGAGGCGCAGGGGGAAGCCGTAGCCTTCTTCCAGCGGCTGCCCGTTCAAGGCGTAAGCCAGGAGGACATCATTTCCTGAAAGTTCCTCACGAAAAAGCGATGTAGTGTAGGCGTCGGCGCATTCGAAAGTCACGGCGCACGCGGTCTGCGGTGGCTTTACGAGTTTCTCTATGTCTTTGAAGAGTACGCCTTCCCAGCGGCAGTCGAGGACGCTCCAGCCTTCTACGCAGTGAAAGTCGCTCACCGAAACCGTCTTGGGCAGCTGCAGGACTTCATCCCAGTTGAGCTTCACTGGGTTTGATACTTCGCCGTCTATGGTCAGCGTGTACTTTTTCAGGTCGATTTTCGGGTTAGCTGCCGTTATGCCTGGGTGGTCTATTCCCCAACGCAGAATCCGCTTGATGGCAGTTTGACCCGGTGGCAGTTTTTTCTCGCTCTGCGCCTTAGAAGACATTCAGAAACCTCTACCTATAGGTGATGCGAGAAAAATAAGGTTTGCTAGCCCCTGAAGAAGCTGGTCAACTGTTTTTGCTGCCGCTCTTCCTTCACGAAACTGCCGATTCGCACGCCTACCCGCCTGATTTCAAGGTCTGTCTCGGCAAGGTACTTTTCAAAAAGTTCACGGGCAACGTTATGGATGGTTTCTTTGTCTTTGGCTGGTTTCTCCAGCGTCTTGCTGCGGCTCTTCGCGGACAAATCAGTCATGACAGCGTAGATGCCTACTTG
>JBHGBG010000062.1:0-14114 GCA_041946875.1 Bathyarchaeia archaeon | reverse complement strand
TCCTTGTAGTCGGCTGCCTCTTCCATGGGCAAGTCGGGAACTATGAGGCCGTCAACTCCGCAGCTTTCAGCCAAACCGCAGAACCGCTCAAGCCCCATCCTGAAGACGGGATTGTAGTAGGTCATGATGACGACCGGCACGTCGTGTTTTTTCCTGATTTCCGCCGCCAACTCCAGCACGGTGCGCGGGGTTGTTCCAGTCTTCAAAGCGCGCACGCTGGCTGCCTGAATCGTCGGCCCGTCAGCGATGGGGTCGGAGAAGGGGAGCCCCAATTCCAGGATGTCTACGCCGCCCTTGATTAGGGCTTCAGCTATCCCGACCGTGGCGCGTGGTTCGGGGTCGCCCGCAGTCACGTAACCGATCAAGGCGCCGTCTCCGCGTTGCTGCAGCGTTTGGAAGACTTTGGCTATAGTGCTCATATCTTCACCTTCAGGTAGTCGGCGACGGTTTCGACGTCCTTGTCTCCGCGACCTGACAGCGTCACAACTACGGCTTCGTCCCGCTTCATCTGCCCCGCCAGCTTCATAGCGAACGCCACGGCATGCGCCGACTCCAAGGCGGGCAGGATGCCCTCTTCCCGCGACAGCGTCAAGAACGCCTCCACGGCTTCTTTGTCCGTGGCGGAAACGTACTCCGCGCGTTGCATGGCTTTCAGGAAGGAATGCTCAGGTCCGACGCCTGGATAGTCTAAGCCTGCGGAGATGCTGTGCGTGCTCTCAATCTGCCCGTTGCTGTCTTGGAGAACGTAGGTGAGCATGCCGTGAAAGACGCCTTCTGCGCCTGCACCCAGAGAGGCGGCGTGTTTGCCCGTGGCTATGCCTTCGCCCGCCGCTTCGACGCCGTAGAACCTTACGCCAGCGTCGTCTTCGAACGGATAGAACGTGCCGAGAGCGTTGCTTCCTCCTCCGACGCACGCCACGAGGGCTTCGGGCAGCCGTCCTTCTTTGCGGGCGAACTGCTTCTTCAGCTCGTTGCCTATGACGCTTTGGAAGTCTCGGACAATCATGGGGTACGGGTGCGGTCCGACAACTGAGCCAATGAGGTAGTAAGTGCTTTCCAGGTTGGTGACCCAATCCCTGAACGCCTCGTTAATGGCGTCCTTCAGCGTCTTGCTGCCCGTCTCCACCGGGTGAACTTCGGCATTGAGGAGTTTCATGCGGAAGACGTTGGGTCTCTGGCGGTGCATGTCCTCGGAGCCCATGTAAACCTCTGCCTTCAACCCCAAGGCTGCGCATGCCATGGCTGTGGCGACGCCGTGCTGCCCCGCGCCCGTCTCGGCAATGACGCGTGTTTTGCCCATGCGCTTCGCCAGCAACGCCTGCCCGATGGTGTTGTTTATCTTGTGGGCGCCGCCGTGGGCGAGGTCTTCGCGTTTCAGGTAGATTCTGGCTCCGCCCGCCCTCCGCGTGAGGTTCTCAGCAAGGTACAGCGGAGTGGGTCTTCCGGCGTACTCGCTCAGGTAGAACGCGAGTTCCTTTTGGAAGGCTCGGTCTTTTCTGGCTTGTTCGTAGGCTTGTTCAAGCTCGGTTATGGCGGTCATGAGCACTTCGGGGACGAAGCGTCCGCCATACTTTCCAAACTTGCCGCCCACGGGATACTCGCTTAGTTTCTTCATGTTTGTCTTTC
Source organism: Bathyarchaeia archaeon (assembly GCA_041946875.1). GTDB lineage: Archaea > Thermoproteota > Bathyarchaeia > Bathyarchaeales > Bathycorpusculaceae > JADGNF01. Next base: position 12,488 of record JBHGBG010000062.1, on the reverse strand, counting down.
CAGTCATGGTCAGGCCTTCACGAGTTCGCTTACCTTGGCTTCCATGTCGTCCGCTTCCATGATGGCTGAGCCGACGAGGAAGGCTTTAGCGCCGCACCTACGGAGGAAACGCACATCTGCTGGAGTGTTGATTCCGCTCTCGGCGACGATGATTATGCTGCTGTCGAATTCGGTCCTCTCCAAGATGCGTCGGGTCACGTTCAGGTCAACCTCAAGCGTTCCGAGGTCGCGGTTGTTGATGCCGATGAGGTCAGCTTCGGTTTTGAGGGCGCGTTGGAACTCGTCGCTGTTGTGTACTTCCAGCAGAACTTCGAGGTTGGCTCTGTGTGCCTGGTTTATCATCTCGTAGACGCTGCACTCGCAGTAGCACCTGTTGAAGAGTGCCTGAATGAGCAGGACGGCGTTAGCGCCTGCACGGGAGCCCGCGTCAAGCTGAGTTGGACTGACGATAATGTCTTTCATCAGGAGCGGAAGCCTCACGTCATTTCGGATTCTGGCAAGGTAGCTCAAGGAGCCGCGGAAGTGTTTCGGCTCGGTGAGGACGGAGATGCCGACGGCACCTCCTCGTGACATGGCTTCTGCCACGGCTTCTGGCTCGAAATCCGCTCTTATGGTGCCCTTTGACGGCGACGCTCCCTTGACCTCGGCTATGATGGGCGCTACCGCGGATTCTTGGATGGCTCTTTTCAGACTTGCTGGAACAGGTTCGGCTGTGGGGCAGTCGTCGTAATAGGCTTTGTTGATGGTTTCGACGGCGCTATGCGCCAACGCGTCCAGGAAGTCACGCATACTTGTTCTCCAACTCCTCGAGTCTTGACAAATCGCCGCCCGACGCTTTTATAAGGTTTTTCAGTTTCTCGTAGGCAGCTCCACTGTCAACTGATTTGCAGGCAACGTTCATGGCGTAGCCGAAGTCTTCGGCTGCTCCGCCCACGATTATGCCGGCGGCAGCGTTGACGAGAACTAAGTCTTTCTTTGCGTCTCGCGCTGAGGTCCTGTCTCGAAGAATATGGAACAGCATCTCTGCGTTCTCCTGGGGCGTCCCTCCCTTCAGTTCCGCAGGCTGCGCTGGCGCCACTCCGAAGTCCTGCGGCGACGCTTCCAGAGTGGCCACTTCGCCCTCGCGCAGCCACGCAATCGCCGTCTTCCCCGTCGTAGATATCTCGTCGAGTCCATCCAAACCGTGGACCACCATGGCTTCCTCGCAACCGAGGCTCTTTAATGCGTAGGCAAGCTTCGTGGTCAAGGCTTGGTCGTGCACGCCGATGACCTGTGCGTTTGCCCGCGCTGGGTTTGTCAGCGGGCCTAGCAGGTTGAAAACGGTCCTTATGCCCAGTTCCTTCCTCGGCTGAGCGGCGTGCTTCATCGCAGGGTGGAAAGCGGGTGCAAACATGAATCCAATCCCGACTTGCTCGATGACACACGCGACAGCTGCGGGCTCCACATTGAGGTTGACGCCCAGCTTCTCCAGCACGTCGGCGCTGCCGCTCTGGCTTGTGAACGAACGGTTCCCGTGCTTCGCTATGGACACGCCCGCTCCAGCCGCGACGAAGGCTGCTGCCGTGCTTACGTTGAACGTTTTCACTCGGTCGCCTCCTGTACCGCAGGTGTCGACAAGGCGCCCCGCAACGCGCGGGTGAATCTGCAGGCAGTTTTCCCGCATGACCTCGGCGAAAGCCACGATTTCCTCCACCGTTTCGCCCTTCATTCGGAGCGCGGTCAGGAACGCGGCTGTCTGCGCCTGAGTTGCAGCACCTGCCATGATTTCTTTCATGGCTTCCCGCGCTTCAACACGGGTCAGGTTTGTGCCTTCGACGAGTTTCTGTATGCTTTCCTTTATCGCGGTCTAGCCCTCCAAAAAGTTTTTGATTATGAGTTTGCCGTCTTCGCAAAGGATGGATTCGGGGTGAAACTGCACGCCCTCGATGGGGTAGTTTACGTGGCGGACGCCCATCACTTCGCCGTCGTCCTCAGCCACAGCCGTCACCTTGAGGCAGGGGGGAATGGTGGGCTTGTGTCCCGCGAGCGAGTGGTAGCGCGTGGCGGTGAACGGGTTCTGCACTTCCCTGAAGACGCCTTCACCGTCGTGCCTTATGCTACTAGTCTTACCGTGCATAAGCCTCCTCGCTGGGACGACTCTGCCGCCGAACGTGCTGACTATGCCCTGGTGGCCAAGGCAGACGCCCAGCGTAGGAACCCTCGGGCTGACTTGCGTCAGGATTTGCCTACACACGCCAAAGTAGTGCTCGTCTTCCGGGTTGCCTGGACCGGGCGAGAGCACGATGCGGTCGGGCTTGAGGTTCTGCACCTGCTGCAGGGTGACCTGGTCGTTCCTGTACACGACTATCTCGGGTCCTAGTTCGCCGATGTACTGCACGAGGTTGTAGACGAACGAGTCGTAGTTGTCGACAACGAGCACCTTCAAGCTGGGGTTCCTCCTGACACTTGCAGGGCTTTCATGAGTGCGCTTGCTTTATGCTCGGTTTCGAACCACTCCCGTTCGGGGACGGAGTCTGCCACGATGCCCGCGCCCGCCTGAATGTGCGCCTCGTTGCCCTCAGCGAACAGCGTGCGGATGGTTATGGCGAAGTCGGCGTTCCCGTTGTAACTGAAATAGCCCACGGCGCCCGCGTAAGGACCACGGCGGCTGGGTTCGAGTTCTTCGATGATTTCCATGGCCCGGACCTTGGGTGCACCGGAGACCGTGCCCGCGGGGAAGACGGCTCGAAGGGCATCGTAGCTTTCGAATTCATCTCGAAGGTCGCCGACTACGCGGGAAACAATGTGCTGGACGTGGCTGTAGCGGTGGACCTGCATGAACTCGGGGACGCGAACGCTGCCGAACTTGGCGATTCGCCCCACATCGTTCCTCGCCAAGTCGACAAGCATCACGTGCTCCGCTCGCTCCTTCGGGTCAGCAAGCAGTTCCCTCGCGAGCCGCCTGTTCTCCGCAGGGTCCTTCGTGCAGGGTCGAGTGCCCGCAATCGGGTAGGTTTCGACGGTGCGGTTGTCTACGCGGACGAGCATCTCGGGGCTGGAGCCGACTATCTGCCTTTTTCTCGCCTTGAAGAAGTACATGTACGGCGACGGGTTAATCATCCGCAGCGCTCGGTAGAATCCTGTCAGGTCGCCCTGGAAGCGGAAGTCGAAGCGCTTCGAGAGGACAACCTGGAAGATGTCGCCCTTTGTAATGTACTCCTTCGCTTTCTCCACCGCGCTCATGAAGTGCTCTTGAGAAGTGTTCACGCTGGGCTGCTCGAAAGTCTCAGCCACGGGGTCAGCGGGTTCTCTGGCGAGTTCTTCAATCTCGCAGAGGCGGTTTTCGTCGTAGTAGAAGTAATAGACGCGTTTTTGTCTGTGGTCGAAGACGACGCCATCGTCGAAGACACCCACCTCAACGTCGGGAAATTGCAGGTCGTCGCGAGTTTTCTCTGGAAGCCTTTCCCAGTATCGGACCGCGTCGAATGACACGTAGCCTACGGCGCCGCCTGCGAACCTGAACTCCTTGTTGGCTGTTGACCTGCCTGCTACGGCGCGTTTGACGGCTTCGAGTGGGTCGCTGGTGTGCTCGGTTTGTTCTTCGCCGTTTCTCTCGTCGCGGGTCACTGTTGTTCCGCTCTTGGCGCGGACCGTTATCCGGGGGTCGAAGCCTATAAACGAAAACTGGGCGAGTTTCTTGGGTCCCTCAATGGATTCGAGCAGATAGGCGGTTTCGTACTTCTGGTTCAATCTGGAAAACAGGTCGAGGGGCGTCTGCGGGAGGTTGATTTTCTTAAATCTCAGAGGAGTTACTAGTTTAGCGGATGTTTGCGTGGTTGGCTGTTCGTAGCCAAAGGCGATACCCCATTTTCGCAGTGCTCCTATAGTTCTGAAGCAGACGCGGTTGTCTTATTTAAGGCTTGTCAGTACATAAGTGTACGTGTAAAACCGCTTCACTTCAGGACGCTGCCTAGCCAGTCAAGGTACGTTCTGGAACCCTTAACGACGGGCAGTGCCAGAATCTCCGGCACGTCGTAGCTGTGCAGAGCCCTCACCCGCTCAGCCACTTGGTCGAACAGGTCTTCACGTGACTTCATCAGCACCAAGTACTCCTCTGTTTTCTCGATTTTTCCCACCCAGTGAAAATGAGATGTGACGGGACCCAGTATGTTGGCGCATGCGATGAGCTTGGCTTCGAGCAGTTCTTGTGCTATGGTTTCTGCTTCTTGCTTGCTGCTGGTTGTGACGAGAAGGATGACATATGAGTTGCTCAATCCCTCACCTTCGAGACAAATCTTACTATTCTGTAGGACAGTTTTAGCTAAAAGGTCTTGCCTGAGAGTCGTCAACGGGAACGTCAACTTTATCTTCTGAACCCTCCAATAGTCACTTTGTATTCTCAAAACGGCAACAGGAGCGCTGGCAATGAAAACCATCGGCGTAGTCACCACGGGCGGCGACGCCCCAGGCATGAACGCAGCCATCCGAGCCGTCACGCGTGTGGCGCACTCGAAAAACCTCCAAGTCATCGGGTTTGAACGCGGCTGGGAAGGCTTAATCACGGACACCTTCAGGCACTTGACGCCCCGCAGCGTCGGCGGCATTATACAACTAGGCGGAACCATACTGCACACCGCTCGATGTCCCGAGTTCAAGGCCCCGCAAAGCCTCAAGAAAGCCGCTGAAACCCTGAACGCACACCACGTAGACGGCTTGGTGGTCATAGGCGGCGACGGCTCCTTCCGCGGAGCTCTGGAGCTCAGCAAGCTGTCCCCCACGCGCATGGTCGGAATCCCCGCAACGATAGACAACGACGTCTACGGGTCGGACGAGACCATAGGCTTCGACACCGCGGTCAACACCGCAGTAGACGAAATCGACAAAATCCGCGACACCGCCATCTCCCACGAGCGAATATTCATTGTCGAAGTCATGGGCAGAAAACGAGGCTTCATCGCCCTGACAGTCGGCATTACGGTCGGCGCCGAAGTCATTATAGTTCCTGAGCAGCAATGTGAATTGGACCAAGTGGTGAATGTGCTCATCGAAAACTCCAAGAAAGGCAAGAAGGCAGGCATCATCGTAGCCGCCGAAGGCTGCGGCAAGGTTAGCGAGATAGCCAAGGATATAGAGGGAAAGACGGGTTCAGAAGTCAGACTCACCATGCTCGGCTATGTGCAGAGAGGCGGAAGCCCTACGGCGCGAAGCCGACTTCTGGCTAGTCTGTTCGCCGAGAAAGCGGTGAACCTGCTGGTTCAGAACCAGGGCAACAGGGTGGTTGGACTGCAGAACGGTGTCATCACTAGCGTGGACCTGGAAGAGTCGTGCACTAAAGACAAGCCCATAGACATGAGTTTGCTGAAGCTTTCGGACCTACTGGCAACGTAAACTGGCTCAGGGCAGGAGTGACTCGTAGATTTTCAGCGTTTCGTCAGCCACCTTTCGCCACGTGAAAAACTCCAGCACTCGTCTGCGTCCGTTCTCGCCCCAGTTGCGTGCTTTCTCTGGGTTCCGCAGGACTTCCTTTATGCCCCACGCGATATCCGCTGGGTCTTCGCCGTTGATGTGTATGCCGCACTGGTCCGTGCCACTGGTTATGACCTGTTCCCTGAAGCCGACGACGCCCCGGGCGCCAACGACCACGGGTTTTTCCATAGCCATCGCTTCTAGGCTGACGATGCCGAAGGGTTCGTAGGTTGACGGAAAAACGCAGACATCAGCCGCGGCGTAGTGCAGGATGCGTTCCTGTTCAGGGACGAAGTCGAAGCGGTAGACGATGTTGTTCTTGATGTTCAGGCGGTCGGCGGTTTCTTCAATGTCTCTCTGCTGCTCGCCCTTGCCCAAGATGACCAGCTTGGTGTTCGGGAATTCCCTCAGGACGGTGGGCATGGCTTGGAGGAGGTTGCGGACTCCCTTAACCCACGTGAGTCTGCCCACGAAGAGAATTACGTTCCAGTCCTTGGGAATGCCGTACCTTGCCCGTATGTTCAAGACATCTTCTTTCTTGACTTTGCTCGGGTCGTAGCGGTCAGCGTTCACTCCGTTCCAAACAACGCTGATCTTGGATTGCGGCCAGCCGTGCTGTATAAGGTCGTTCTGCATGGCGTAGCTTACTGTTACTATTCTGTCGGCGCCCTGTGCCATGGCGTTCTCGAAGTGGCTCACGACTTCGGAGCCTTGGCCGCCGCTTCTGCCCCACTCAGTGCTGTGGGCGTGGAAAACTACAGGAATCTTGGATTCGTTCTTCACGACGAGGCCCGAGATGCTGCTCAGCCAGTCGTGTACGCAGACGACGTCGAAGTGGTACTGTTCCTTCTTGAGCAAGCCATTGATGAACTTGGTGGCGCTCAGGATGTTGTAGATGAAGATGTCACTGAACAGCTTGATGTTCGTGCCCCACTTCTTGAGGTCGTCCACGACGAAGAACGGAAAGACGTTGCTGGCGTTGGCGATGAGGGGGCGGTGGACTTCGACGCCGCGAAGGATTTCTCTGGTTTTCAGGTTGCCGGGGTTGAGCGTGAAGACGGAGACGTCGTGTCCAATGTCGACGTACTCCTGCGTGACGTACTCTGCGTACGTGCCCAGTCCTCCCACGAGCGCTGGTGGGTATTCCCAGACGAAGAAGCCGATTCTCAAAATGGTCACCCTGGGTTCTGCATTCCTGTTGCTGTGAAGGCTATTTATAATTTATCTCAGCGCACGTTTAGTCTCAGGATGCGAAGTCCCGATAGTCTGGGTTTGTGCGGTTTGGATGACCCATAGAGATATTAAACGCGCTTAACAGAAGTGTAATTGCAGATTCTCGGGGTTTTGACGCGCCATGGCAGTGGCTACTGTTTCTTACAAGATTGACACCGAAGTTCCTTCCACCTACTTCGACAAGTTACTGGACTTCGCGTACCGACAGTACCTGGTGCCGCAAAAGCAGCGGTTCGCAGACATCTCCAGGGAAACCACAAAAGAGCACGTCCGCTTGTCCTACGCCGTGCTTGACGAGCAGGGTAAGCAGGTTCTGCACGTCGAGATAACAGCCGCCGAAACCGTGGAAGTGACGATAACGCCGCTGGACCCGCAGGTCACCGACGCGCAGGTGGAGGAAGCCAAGCAGGACGCCATCATCGCCACGCAGATGTTCGAGGAAAAAGCCCGAAAGGCCACATGGTACTTCGCGTGGCGCGAGGGCGAAGAAATCGTCCCCGAGAAGGTCAGCACGAAGGAGAAGAGTTTCAACCGCCTGTTCCTTGAAACACAGATTCTGCTGTTCACCGTGTTCATCGTCCTAGGCATGGGGCTCTTCATCGTCATGAGCGTCTACTTCCCCGACTGGTTCTGGATTGCCCCGCTCACCCTCATCCTCGTCCAGTTCTTCTTCGTCTTCTACTCGAACAAAATCATCTCCCGAACCGGAGACTGGACCATCACGAAAGAAAACCCCACCATACACTTCCTTGAGTACCATCTGCCGGTCAAGGATTTGGCGGCGCTGGAAGACCTGAAGCAGACGCCGCCTGAGCAGTTGGCAGCCATTAAGAAGGAAGTGTACGAGGAAATCATCGCAAAGCAAGGCTCCATCGACTGCCAAGAGGCGCACAAGGTCTTCAGCAAGTACGATGTGCCCTGCCAGAAAGAGAGCCTGCTTGCCAAGAAGATCAACGTGTACGAACTCGTGAAGCAAGTCGCCGACAGGTTCGGCTACAAAGTGCCCAAGGTCGTCGTGTCAAACACGATGGTGCCCAACGCTGCTGCTTCGGGTCCAAGCCCGAGCCGTGGCATAGTCCTCATAACCACGGGTCTGCTGGTTCAGCTTGAGGAACCCGAGGTGGAGAGTGTCCTAGGGCATGAGTTTGGACATCTGAAGGGCAGGGACCCGCTGATTCTGTACGGGTTGACGAGCGCCGAGTTTCTGTTCAGGTTCTACGTGCTTTTCACGCTGTTTCCGGTGATTTTCCTGTCTTTCCTGTTCTTCTTATACTTCTGGGCGGTCATGACAGTGATTTTCTTCATAGCCAAGTTCTTCGAAGCCCGAGCCGACCTCATGTCCGCCATAATGATTGGTCAGCCGAAGGTCTTGGCGGGAGCACTGGAAAAAATCGGATTCCAGCGGCTGCTGTTTGAACGCACGCCCTCGTTCCGCATCCAGGAATGGGTGGGGCTGGATTCGCATCCGCCCATTTACTTCCGAGTAGACCGGCTGGAGAAGCTGGAGGAGCCTGTGCGGATAAAGCATCCGCTGATTCAGTCCATTAGGGAAGTCTCGCGGGGATTCGCAGCCAGTCTGTAACGCTTTTGGCTCAGCAATCCTTATTTTTCCGCAACCCCATCAGGCTACTGTTGATTTCTCGAGGTTTAAGCCATGAGCAAGAGCACGTATTCTGTCCAACTCATCAGCCCGGAAGAAAAGGACACACTGTACCAGGCGCTTGAGCCGCGCTTTCTGTACACGAACAAGGCAGAAGTCTACGGCTGCTGCATAAAACTCCTCACCGAAGTGGAGCGCGTGCAGAACGAGTGGGAAGACAACTTCTACACCATGAGCGAAAACACCCGCAGCCACGGCAGACTCATCGTCATGGAGGAACCGGGCAAGCCGCTGAGCGTCAAGTATGACCCCTACACGAAAACCGCGTTTCTCACGAACGTCGATTACTACGGATGGATAAAGAGTATAGCGCTAGCCGTGGCAAGCGACGTCCTCGAGGATGAGCACAGGATTTTCGGCGTCCACGGCGCAGCCATAGATGTCGGATGCACAGGCGTCTCCATAATCGCGCCGTCCGGCACAGGCAAGACCACGCACTCCTGGGGGCTGCTGCGTCTGCCCGAGGCGCGTTTGGTTTCTGACGACTGGTACTTCGTGAGGCTCTCCAGCCGCGAACCTCTCGCCTTCGGCTCGGAGAAGAACTGCTACATCGAAGCGGACATCGGCAAGATCTGGAAAGACTACGAGCGGCTAGTGGACAAGGCAACGTTCGACCAGAAGGGTAGGGCAGTCGTGAACGTCCGCTGGATCGTGGGTGCCGGCGGCGTGATTCCGATGACAACGATGAAGACTGTCGTCCTGCTCAAACGAGACTACGCCGACAAGAACATAGTCACGCCTATGAACGCTGAAGAAGGTTTGCGGCACCTCTTGGCGCGTGACTTCTGCAATCCGCACCAGCTTGTCCGAGACGAACGCAAGACCGCGCTGAGGAAGGAATTCTTCCGCAGGTACTTCGACCAAACCAGAGTGTACTTGGTGAACACGACGGGAACGCCGCAGGAGACGCAGGATCAGATAAGGCGGGTTCTGGGCTTGAAGAAGTGAAACTGCACAAAAGAAATATAGCCTAACCGCGCTATGGCTCCGTAGCTCACAGTGGAATAGAGGTAACCTCAGCCTTGAAGCTACTCTACATAGTCATCGACGGCATGGGCGACCTACCCATCAAAGAACTCGCGGGAAAAACCCCTCTGGAAGCCGCCAAGACGCCCAATTTGGACGCGCTCGCCCAGAAAGGCAAGACGGGCTTGTTGTACTCGGTCAAGAGAGGCGTCGCCCCTGAAAGTGACGTGGCAGTAATCTCGCTTCTGGGCTACGACCCATTCAAGTACAGCACGGGACGCGGCGTCATCGAAGCCGTCGGCGCAGGCATACGCCTGAAGGACGGCGACTTGGCGCTGCGATGCAACTTTGCCACCTTGGGCAAGGACAGACAAATCCTCGACCGCCGCGTGGCAAGAAGCCTCAGCACGAAGGAAGCGGTCGAGCTGCGCAGGGCTGTGAACAGCGAGATTAAGCTGGAATCGCATCCCGCCAAGTTCGAGTTCGAGAACACGCTCGGCCACCGGGCAGTCCTCGTCATAAAGCACAAGCAGAAACCGCTCTCAAGCAACATCACGAACACGGACCCAGCCTACTCCATCGTCAACGGGCTGGGCGTGGCAGAAACCAACGTCGAAATGGTCCTCAAGACCTGCCAGCCGACCGACGACTCCGAGGAAGCACAGATTTCAGCTGACTTGGTGAACGAATTCACCGAGAAATCCCACAGACTCTGGGACAGCCACCCCGTCAACAGGAAGCGCGCGGCAGAAGGCAAACTGAAAGCCAACGCCGTGCTCTCAAGAGACGCGGGAAGCCGACTGCCAAGGTTCTTCAACATTAACGAGCGGTATGGCGTCGACTTCGCCTGTCTCGCCGACATGCACGGCGAACTCGGCATCGCCAAGCTGGCGGGAATGCAGGCGTCTCTGCTTCCGGCGCCGACGGGCAACCTGAAGAAGGACTGTGAAACCCGCGTGAAAGCGCTGCTGAACGCTTTGCCGAAGCACGACTGCTTCTACATGCACCTGAAGGGTCCGGACGAGCCGGGACACGACGGCAACTGCCGAAAGAAAACCGACGTCATCTCAGCCATCGACGAGTACTTCTTCGGCGAGCTCCTGCCCAAAGTGGACTTGAAGGAGACGCTTTTCTGCGTTACGTCGGACCACGCGACGCCCTGCGGCTTGAAGGTGCACAGCGACACGCCCGTCGCGCTGCTCATCTCAGGCGGGTCGGTTCAGGACGAGGCGATTTCTAAGTTCTGCGAACGCGAATGCGGGAAGGGCAGCTTGGGCGTCGTGGAGCGCGGGTACGACCTGATGCCGAAGCTCATGAGATTACTAAATGGAAAAGGCAAAACATAACAAGTGCATTTTAAAATGTTTGTGCTTGCTTAGCCAAGCAAGGCTTCACCACATGGTCTTCTATGATGCTCTCATGGGTTTTCTTGGATTTCACTGGAGTCTCGTTTGTCGCATGACCAACGCTTTCTTGTCTCTCGGTCTCTGTGCCGTTTCCAAGATTCTAAGGAACTGAATGAATATTTTTATATTTGAAACAACTATTAATTAAGCATGGATGTAATGGTGGTGAAAAAACTGGTGAAATGTGATTATTGCAATAGTGATATAGATTCGCATAGTGACACAAAAACAATTGAAAAAGTTTGGGTGAGACTGATAACGACCGGCGGTAAACTGGTAGATAATTGTTATCATGTCCGTTGTTTCTTGGATTCAATGAAAGACCCGACCTATCTCAAACAGCTGGGAACTAGATTTATTGCAGAAATTCTATGAGCTTAATCTTCTCGACTCGGCTCATCTGTTCTGATAGCCAAAAGACAGCTGAGGATTGTCACTTTTTTGCTCGTGATGGGTCACATAATAATGACCTATTTAATGCTGTTCTTCACATTGATTCGGGCTTTACACGTTTTATCATAGCAACGCTTACATGTGCATTCGCCCAAAGTTACCTGAGGGCTAACCATGACTTGTTACTTCAGGCATCTGAACGCGGTCTTCGACAAGGCGGGAATAGCCGTCACCAAGGAAAACAGGAAACAACTCGACCAAGTCATCCAAGACATCGTGGGCACAGACGGCAAGGACTGCTCCGAAACCTGGCGAGAACTGAAAAAGCGCCTCGTTCAAGACGAAACAGAATTTGTGGAAAAGCTGAAGAGAGCGTCGGACAGACTGCAGTCGCTGGAAAAAGGACGATAGATAAAATTCACAATTGAAAATGGAGCAATTTTTATATCAAATCAGGATTAACTGCATCTTATGGGTAAGCATAGGGATCCAGATACGCTAGCTTTCATTGAATGGCTCAAAAACAAAGGCGAATCTTTTGGCTTCCTGACCGCAACAGAATATCCCATGCGTGGGAGAGAGTGCATTCTCGATGTAGCTTGGAAACTCAAGGAAGAACAACCGCCGCTTGTGGTTTTTGAGGTTGAGACAAGAGACAACCGCTCAATGTTCTGCAATTCCAGCAAGATTTATGGACCATCCACAGGAACAATCCCAAAACCATGGCAGCACTTCATAATAGTGTTTAAGGGAAAACTGTCAGACTATCATAGGGAATCATTCTTCAATCTGATTAATCAACACAACGTGAATTTGTTTGAGGATATATTCGGAAAACCTGAAAACAGACAACGGCTTGAGACCAAACTATACGCATTTAAGCCAGACCTTAGTCAGCAGATAAAGAACGAAATGCAAAATAGTTCGCTTGGAGAAGCTCTACGCGGGGTACTTAAGGGCTTGTCTGAAGGTTTCAGTGATTGCTATCTTGAAAAGCCGAAGGTGTTAATCTCTTTCAAGTCATCGAACCAGGCACAAGGCGGTACACGATTTTCGATAACGACAGAAACCGCGAGTGGAAAACCGACTTTCATAGAAAAAATGAAAGAAGCAAACAGAACTCTAAGGTCCTTTACAATTGAACAGCCTGAACTTAAGAAGTTTACATTAGGAGGAAAAACTGTTATCCCTGAAAAAGGCGGAAAAGCAAAAATAGTCATAACGCCATTGCCAAAAATAGCCCCTCCAATTAGAATCACTGTGCCCGGAACAAATGTTGCTTTTGACAATATTTTACTAAGGCGCGTCGAAACCAATGGGTCCATTCATTACTTGTCATCTGAAGGCAGAAACCTGCCGTTTGTTTTCAATTTTGCAGTTGACCG
>JBHGBG010000061.1:0-14348 GCA_041946875.1 Bathyarchaeia archaeon | reverse complement strand
GTCACAATAGCCGGGCCCACGGCACAAAAGGTATCGAATCCCTTTACTCTTGTTGTCTGTTGTCTGTCTCTTTCAAGAAACAAGTAAAAGGTTAGAGGAATCAGAAACAACGCGATTATGTTAGGTTGACCCCCCCAACAGAGGATTTCGATGTCAAACCGTGAGACGGCCACAAAAAACGCTGCAATGAAAGCCGCCGATTCTTTCCACACTCTTCGAGTCACTAAGAAAGCAGCCAACACGATAAGCGATGAGAAAAAAGCCACAACAGTAGCCTGCGCTAGATAGTTGGGCATGCCCGTCATTGCCATTACTGCTGAGGCGAAGATGTGATATCCCGGAAATTCAAGTTCCACGCCTCCACCCATCTGATAGAAATTCCACAGAAAATTTGTGTTGCCTGACTGTGTGATTGAGTTTATGACACCTGCGTGAAAGCCGATATCAGCGCCCGGCGGGTACGTTTGCCAAAGCAACAGAGTCATACGGTAAGCAAACGCGAAAGCGAAGATGGCTAGCAAAACGACATGCTTCTTGGTAGACTCGAACATTTGTCGCCTGTCCCCTCGCCTTTTTCAGCTTCCACGTTTGACGTTGTTTCAAGCCTAATGTGCATTTGGACGTCATTTATGAGTTGTGCTCATCGCGATTCGCAGGAATTCGCAGGCAGTAACATCCCAAGAAAAGTTGCACGAGTACTCCAGCGCGTTCCTAGAAAAACGGACCCGTAATTCCTCATCCGTAAGCAAAGTCAACAGCCCATCTGCAAGGGCTTGAACATCGCCGTTTTTCACCAGAAAGCCAGTCCTGTAGTCTTGAACTGAGTCTTTCAGCCCAGGCACGGAATATGCTACGCAAGGCACGCCCAAAGCGTTTGCCTCGATAGTGTTCAGACCCCAACCTTCTCGGACGCCAGGATTAACCAATACCCAACTTTGCTCTATTAGTCTCCGGCGTTCGGAATCGTCTAATCGCCCATAGAATCTTGTGCCTTGGACAGACATACCCTCCAGCTTACGCCTGACTGGGCCGTCACCAATTATCCATAACTCTGCGTCAGGTAGCTTTTCCTTCACCTTCTCAAACGCCCTTATAGCATGGATTGGTCTCTTTGCTTTCTTCAGTCGCCCAGCATATACTATAACAGGATGATTTTTCTTGGGAGACAACTTAGCCAAGGGCTCAAAATCCAACCCTTCAGGTATAACGAATACCTGCTTAAAGCCTAGAGCAGCCAAATCTTCGCGGGTGCTGTTTGACACAGTGACTGTGGGTACGTTAGCATATTTCCGCAACCACTTGTTCTCGAAGTAGTAGTAGCCTAAGACATTCAGAGGGAAACTTGCTTCGTAAAACCAGTACTCTCTGGCTAGCTGATGAATCAACGCCACCACGTGCTCGCCATTCTCGATAAAACTATGCGCAAAAAAAGGTCTAGTGTTTATTTCATCAACTATAAGATCAAAGCATTCAGACTTGAAGCGTTTTGAATAGAACTTTTTGGCCTCCCAATAGACTGAGAAGCGGCTTCCAGACCTAACTACTCTCACTCCGTCCAGAGTTTCTTCCTTCTCACATCCAGGAAATGTGGAAGTAAACAAAGTTACTTCGTGTCCAACATCAGCCCATCGTCTCGTAGCCTCATGAGTGAAAACCTCCGCCCCTCCCATCTCGGGATTAAGCCAACAACGCCAATTAAAAACCAGGATTTTCATTGGGCAAGAACCTTGGCTTGTCTTTGAGCGCGCTCATAGTTGAAACGGGAAACAGGTTTTCCATATATCCGAAGTATTCTTACTCTATAGGTTATTCCAAGGAGGTCAACGAACATTTTGAGAACTTCTTTAACCTTGGGGGAGGCGTTTAACCTAAGCCGTACTGGCATCTCAACAATCTTCAATCCATAGAGGCTTGCAACGGCAAGCAATTCAACATCAAACGCAAATCGCTTGACCATTAACTTAGGAATAATTCGCTCAAAAGAACTCTTCCTGATCGCCTTGAGTCCAACCTGCGTGTCTCTAATATTTACGCCAATCAACATCTTGACCAGAACATTGAAACAATGACTGAGAAATCTCCTTAACATCGATATCTCCACGTGAGACTCAGAATGCCATTTAGAGGCGATGACGATGTCGCCATGATTTAATGCCTCGATGTACTTTGAAACAGCACCCATGTCTATTTCTAGATCGCTGTCAGCAAAAATCACCACGTCGCCAACGCTTTTCATGAAACCTGTTTTCACAGCATAGCCTTTGCCATTATTCTCATCGTAGCTAATTACCCTTAGATGACCATTCTTTCCGGCATAAAGCAACGCTTTCAGCAGAGTGTTGTCTCTGCTGCCGTCGTCAACAACTAGAATTTCGTAACTTCGTTTTTCATGCTTAAATACATCATCCAGGTTGTTGAGGGCAGATTCGATGGAGTTCCCCTCGTTGAAGGCTGGAACCACAATGGAGAGTTCAACTTGCTCCATTCCAATCACGCCTCATAATGATTCTAGGATTCCACCTCTATGGGCAAGTTGACAATCGAGATTGAAGCGACCGGTCTCTGCGAGCAGGAAACCAGTCTTTGCCGACGAAATTCTCACCAGCGACAGAGGCGGTGCTGAGAGCAAGACAGCAGCAACCACCGAAGCAACGGCTGATCCATCGGGTAGGTTCAATCCTGTGATCGAGGTATAAGACCCAAGCTTCTGTATTAAAGGTTTAGCGCCAGCCGAGAACCATGAACTGAGTAGAAAACGGCAAGCTTTAGGTTTCTACGGACTTTGGTGCCTTTTCTAAATTGCGTCAAGCTAATCCATACGGACCACCTCACCAAGAACGCCTGCGTCGAGGGTGACTTTTTCGCATATGGACACTGCTTGAAGAGGAGGTCCCGCAGACAGTTGCCTGCACCGAAATCCCCCCGGTTTTGAGATGCTGACTGTTCTGTAAGTCCATGACTCTTTCATGCTATCATGTTTGACTGTGTCGTTACTTTCCTGGCAGTTTGTTTGCGCATGGAAAGGGACTACCGATTTGAGTTTGCAAATCTCTGAAGAAATTCGCGAGAAACGTTCTTGGTGGGCCGGACCGGATTCGAACCGGCGACCTTCTGCACGTCAAGCAGATGTCCTAACCAGGCTAGACGACCGGCCCACGGCTTCGGTTGCGGTGACAAGTTGTCGGTTAAGCGGATATTTATGGGTTTTGCGATTCGCCGCAACAGATGTGAGATGCCGCTGACCGCTTGCCGTTTTCGCTGCCGAGTTAGAAGTAGTCTGTCAGGTGCTTGCAGCCGTATCCTTGGATCAGTCGTGGATGGTTTTTGTGGTGTAGCCTGCGACGCTGAGCAGGTTCGCGGTCGCCGCCAAGCGTAGACGACATGGTGGTCAAGAACAAGTCCGATGTCCATACGAAATCACAGGAAGCTGGTATTCCCTGAAAAACAAGAACTTTTTTTGCGTTTCCAACACGTAGTGGTCTTTGACACCACACAACCTGCAAGTTCACCAGATATCGCTCAAACGCCAACAGAGGGCTGGCATCTCGGGGGTTGCGAGTTTGGGGATGAGCTAGTCGACGGAACATTCCGAAAAGGGTTAGACAATAAGGCTTTTTGAAACGCGGGAAAATTGAAAAGCATCGGCTTCTCCCTCTCTGATGTAATCGGTTGGGAGGAAAAGGTTTGCCTAAAGGTTACCCGTGGACGGCGGAAGAGGAAGCTCAGCTTAAAGCGCTCGTGGAGGCTAAAGTCACAATAATCCCCGCCCAGCCCGCGTAGGCCACGGGGTGCAGGAACCAGCCGTTCTGAGGCGCAACCAAAGCCGGAATCAGGTTCAGGCTGGCGAACGCTCGCTCTAGAAGAATCCAGCTTGAAGGAATCAGACTCAGCGCGTCAGAACCCGCCGGAATTGTCGTCGGAATCAGCAGCATCAAGCCGACCGCGCTGAAAACCACCACCGCTATAAACCCAGCGACCTAACCGTTCGCTCCCACGTCGAAGAGTGCGTCGCGGTTGGGCGGCAGAGACTTCTGCATTATCACGGCGCCAAGCGTGCCGAGCGGTGGCGGTCCAGGGATAAGGTAGGGCGATGTCGCCTCAATCTTCTTCCGGTTCGCCATCAACTTGTGCCCCATCTCGTGCACGCCGAGAACCGTTATGATGGACGCTGAAAAGATGGCGCCACTAATCCACGGGTTAAACCCAACTTCGGGTGGAAGCAGGAAGTAGCCCGCGACGAACGTCATCGCAACAGTCGCCAACAGCAGAATCCAGAAGGTCCTCGGGTTGCTGCGCTTGGCGGCTGGTTTGGATGCTACTCTGAGGACGATGCGGCCGTTCTCTCTGCGGAGAAAAGCGATGAGGTTCATTTCTTCCAGGCTCCTCAGCAACCGCAGAAACGGCTGCTTCGTCTCCTGAGCCACCTCAAGTAGTACGTCGGCGAACTTTGCTCCAACGATGCTTCTTTCACTTGGAATTCAGCTGTGACCTTCTGGGTTATCCGTTCAAGGTCTGCCTCAGGCGGAAAAGCGGTTGGGGTCGCGTCTCGGTCATTTGCTCTTACTTTTGGGGACCTGGTTTTGCAGGATTTAGCGGCCTGTAGCCTGAAAACATTTTGAGGTTATCCGTATTCGCCGTCCCGTACCATAGGTTGACTGCCTGTTCTAAGAGCTGGTACAGGTGTTCTGCAACCAGAACAGCGGTGTTCCCCAAGCAGAGCTATAAAGCCAAATCCGAATAACAAGCGCGCAGAGGGGGTGCCACCGCAGTCAGGTTCGGCGTCCAGCTGGTTACACTAAGCGTTCTTGCGCTCCTGATAGGCGTATCCTTTGCGGTTCCCCTCTTTCTGACGGCACCTCAACGCCAAACCATAATGGGTCCTGAATCCCGAATAAGCGTGGAAGTTGTGTATGCCTGCTTCAACATCCAGCCCTTCAGGGCGAGCAGCGACCCCCTGCTCAAAACAGCGGCGTACCGCAGCATGTCCTACTTCATAGTGCTCAACATTACCAACCAATTCAGCAAACCAGCCCAGGTGGGCACCGTGAAAGTGACAGTTGCGAGCGACATCGCCATAGAGTCGGCATCCTCAGGCGACTACAGCGTGGAAACCCAGAGTTCCCTTGTTGAAGACATCCGAGCCTGCGGAGTCGGCGTCGAAACCGCTTCTCCTTTCTGGCTGGAGCAAGATAGGTCACGGCTGATTGGGCTGTCAGGCATCCGCCAGATTCCCGACGATGTCTTGGAGTTACTGAGCAGCGGTTCGCTCCCAATTCTAGGCGAGGTTTCTTGCACCGCTGAAAACACTCGTCTCATGGCGTACAGCCTGTCCCGCGTTCATCTGGAGCACGCGGAGAATGAATACATATATAACCATCTTGTTTCAGACATTCAATTCCTGAAGCAGACCACGAACCCCCCTGGTTCGCTCGAAGTCACAGTCCAGCCAAGAGGATAGGCGAGGAGCGCACAAATGCCCAACCCAACGAGTGAAGAGCTTGAAGGAACCACCTTCGTGGTTTACTCCTACGTCGTGAAAGAAGGCAGACCCGTGGGCACACGGGACGTGATGCGAGGAGCCAACCTGAGCAGCCCGAGTGTGGCATACAGGCACCTGCAGAAGCTCGAGACCATGGGGCTGCTCCAGAAGAACGAGTACGGCGAGTACATCGTTAAGGAAAAGGCGAACATCCGCGGATACCTCTGGATAGGTCGAAGCCTCATTCCCCGCATGCTCTTCTACTCTTTCTTCTTCATGGGTGTCCTGATAGTCGAAATCGTCGTCCTGGCAATCCACTATGCGGTGGAGACGTACGAGTTCAAGGTTTTCTTCTTCTACCTGACGCTCATAACCGCCGCCGCCACAGCGTTATTCATGGTCGAAGGAATCCTGCTGCTGCTGAAGACCCGACGCGGCAGCTCCGCCCCGACCGCGGCGCAAGCTGGGCAGCACGAACCAGCCAGCTGACCGGGAGGATGAAGCAAACGGCATACCAGAACGGTCTCTCCTCGGTTAGGTTAGTCTTATATGCGCGGCGAACGAAGTGTTCCCCTATGCAAAACGACGGCAAAAGCCTGAAACAAAACCAGCAGCGGCTTGGAGAAGACGTTTTCAGCAGGCGCGTTGCTGGCGAGTCCGAGGTGACCTAGACGACGGAAAAAAAGTCTATAAGGCGAAAGACATTCGTGGCAAGGGAAGACCTGATTGGTCAACTGAGTGAAATCGCCAAACGCCGAGGTCACAGTCTATACGAAACAGTCAACGAGATTTTTGACGTAGCCATCATGTCCGACAACCTCGGCTTGACGCTCAGAAGGCTCGTCGAAGAGAGAGAGGTGTCTGAACTCGCCAGAAAAACAGGCTTAATACTGGCCATGGAATCCCTGTGGTACGAGATGGCCGACTCCGCGTACCAGCTGAAAAGACGCCAAACGATGAAAAGCTGGTTCGAAGCAGGCGAATGGTTCGGCAAGAGATACTCCACAGGTGGACTCGCCGATCCGCTTGAAGCGTTCAAGCGAGACTTGACTTTCTTCACTTGGAACGCGCCCGAACTCAGCATAGCAAGAACAAACAATGAAGTGCTGGTTCGAGTGGCAAGCCCGCGCTTCACCGAGTCTTACACCTATTTGTTTGAGTCTTTTCTGGAAGGTGCGCTAGCCGCTCTGGGCTACAAGGTCACGTCAACCGACATGAAACAAGGAATCATACGTCTAACCGCAGCCAAGGAGGTCAGCCCCCCTTGAGCGGAGGAGCAGGCAGAAGCAAGAGCAAGAGCTTAATCTCCGTTCCAGACGACCTGCTCGACGAGGTCGCCAAGGCTTCGATTAAATCGAACACTTCCACGAGTAAGTTCGTCACCGACGCGTTAGACGATGCCGTCAAAATGAAGTCGCTCGGATACGCTCCCGCGGATTTTTTTCAGCTCTGCCAAGTGATGCAGGCCAACCGAGTTCTGGGAGGCTCGTTCGTGCCCACGGAGATCCTGCGTTACCTGACGGGCAGGGCTTACGCGGAAGACAAGGAAACGTACCAAGCCAAGTGGCAGGAGAGCGGAGTCTGGTACGGCAAATTCCTCAAGGACAAATTCGAAGACCCGCTTCAAGCCTTCAAAGAATTCCTCGCCGTCACGCGGTGGGACGTGAACGAGGTCGAGATTACCCGAGATAAGACGGGTCTTATCAGGCTGAGATGCATATCAAATGTTCTATCAGGCGAAGAGACCGAACTGCTGGTTAAGTTCATCGAGGGGGCGGTCAGCAGCATGGGTTTTCGGATCGAAAAACGCGACTACATGAAGGGTATTGTGGCTCTAGAGATGCGAAAATGAGCAAATGCGGGGCGCGAACCGGAAAAATGAAAAGAAAACAACTTCGGGTTCCCGACAGGGTTCCCATATATAAACTTTTCCCTCAGAATGCCCGTTCAAGGCGCTGAAATGTGTACAACTTCCAGTGCACGCTAGGGAATGTCTACACAAGTAATAAATACCCCATCGGTGGTATGAGGTTACCAGAAAAAATACAAAGGAGAAAAAAATAAAATGCAATCCAAAAAAGTATTAACCACAGCTATAACCGCACTTTTGCTACTCTCGATGCTTGCTTTCGCGGCACCAGCACTGGCAATAGACACGCCAACCTTCTACAAAGTCGGCGCCACATCGATAACCGGACCAGTAATCTCCGGTAACGTCGGCGACAAAATCCTGGTCAACGGAACTGGCTCTACCGCCTTCGGTGGAGTCAACGTGTACTGGGACGCTATCAGCGCAGCCGCCTTGATTGGCACGACAAATGCCAACAACGCAGGCGTCTACGCCGTCAACGTAACAATACCCTCAGCCGTAAACGGCGTACACTACATCGTAGCTCAAGATGCCCTTGCAGGAACCACCGCCCCTGCACAATTCACAGTGGTCGCAAGCCTCTCTGCTGGCAGATCCCCAGTTAGAGCCTTGCCAGGTGACTCCATCACCCTGACTGGCCACGGCTTCAGCGCGAACAGCGCGGTTACCGTGACCTTCGGCGCCACCACTCTCACGGCTCCTGCGATAACGACGAACGCGACGGGTTCGTTCTCGGCAGTCATAACCGTTCCACCAAGCATACTCCCCGCACAGTATGGCACATACACCGTGACCGCCACGGACGCTTCAGCAGTCGCAGCCTCTGCGAGCGTCATCGTTGACTACTACGTCTCCGTGTCCCCAACCAGTGGACCACCAGGCATCACCCTGACGATATCCGGCCGAATCACAGCGGCAACTTCCGTCACAGTGAACTTCGGCTCTGCGGTGGCTTTCACAACCACTTCAGACGCTAACGGTCGCTTCAGCGGAACGTACGCCCTGACCGGTCCGATTATCCTGGGCACTGCCTACACCATCACGGCGACTTTCGGTCCAGTCGGCGCCCAGCTCACCCGCACCGCAACGTTCACGGTGAACACGAATGCACCGGTAATAGCGTTGACGATAGGCGGAGTGCCTGTTACCGCAAGTGTGGCTGGCACAGTTGTTGTCGTGACTGGCCAGTACTTCAGCGGCTCGGCTAATGCTACCCTTGCGTTCGGTACGACGGTCGTAAACAGCACCGCAACGGACAGCCGCTTCGGCCCAACCAACAATGCGGGCACGTTCACGGCGCAGTTCACCGTTCCAAGCCTGACGCCTGGAGCCTACACAGTCGTGGTAACAGACCAGTACGGTGCACAAGCAACGACAGTCTTCACGATCCTTGCAGCCCCCGCAACAACGATAGCGCTCAGAGGAACTACCTATGCCCGAGGAGACGCGCTGAGCTTCAACATCTTCACAACCGACACCTTCACCGCTGGACCAACAGTCACAGTCAGAGATGGAAGCGGCCAGATATGGTGGACCACAGGCGCAGGTATATGGCCACTGACAGCAGCTGCAGACGGCAGCAAGAGCGTCTTGTACCAAGACCAGCTAATCAACGGTCAGCACCTACAACTGCCCGCTGACGCGCCAACCACTGGCAGCTGGAACTGGACAGTCGACTATACTCCACAGAGCACAGCCACTGTAACCAGAGCCACAGGCCTCTTCACGGTTGCCGCTGGAGCTTCGTTGACTGCAATAAGCACGAAACTCGACTCAGTTGCCTCCCAGATTGCTGGGCTCAACGCCACACTCTTAGCCGTTAACGGTCAAGTAGTCACGCTGGGCACGAGCATCGGAACAGTGCAGACCTCAGTGAGCAGCCTGCCCTCATCGATCAGCAGCAGTGTATCTACAGCTGTCAGCAACGGCTTAGCCACAGTGACCTCCAGCATCGGGACGATAACGACCAGCCTCAGCAACCTCGACACCAAACTGACAGGTGTCTCGGGCAACGTAGCTACGCTGTCAACCAGCCTCGGAACAGTCACGACCTCGCTGTCAAACATCAACCCGACATTGACGAGCATCCAGGGAGATATTGCCACCATCAAGACGGATGTCGGCACGCTTCAGGGTTCAATCACGTCAGTAAACAACGGAGTTGCGACGATCCAGACCTCTGTTGGCACTCTGCAGACAAGCGTCAGCAACCTGCAGACTGATGTGACCAACACAAACAACAACACCGCCGGACTGCCACCACTGCTGTACGTAGCAATAGTGTTCGCCCTGATAGCTGCGTTAGCTGCAATCGCATGCATCATACTGATGCGCCGAAAAATCGCAGGTTAAAAGCCTCAACACAGAGGCAAAAACCTCCTTTCTTTCTTTTTTATTTTAAGCCAACCTCGTTAGTTACACTTCTGAACGCCGGAGCATTATAGCCAAAGCCGCATTTTCTCACCCACCGCCATAAGCTTCGCACTTGCGGATTGACACAAACAAGGTCAAAAGTGTATTATACGGAAAGGGCGACACCTAATGCTCCACCCTGAAAAATATCAACAGAGGTGCAACTCGTTGAAAGACATGAAAATCACCCTGCTTGAAGAAAGAGAAGAAGACGCTTGGTTCGACCTGAGCCTCAGGCAGCTGAGAGCGGGAGAAGTCCGCTTCTACAGGGTTGACGACATGCAGACTGGCCAGTGGCTGTTCAAAGTCTGCGACGACGCGGAAAACTCCAAAGCGATGGTGAAAGCCATCAAGTGCCCACCAGGACGCTTGTTCTCGCAGCTTGAAGGCGCCACCATGCTCTTCCAGAAAAGTGCCGCCAACGAGAACCTTTACTACGATGTGATTTCCCTGACTCGCGTCGACCAAGAGGGCAGACTGCGTCGGGAAGTCTTGAACGCTCTCGAAGATGTACCTTCTGCGATACGGGAAAACTTTGCGGTTAAGACTTACTTGGAGGCCACTGGGAAGAAGCTGCCGTCGAATAGTCTCGTGACGCTGTCGAAGAAAGACGACGAGAAAAGCATGATAACGCTGTTCATCATCGAGCGTGCCTGGACACTTCCACCCGGGGAAAGGCAGAAGGCGCTGAACCTCATGCAGCTCATACGGCAACTGCAGAAGACAAACGTTTCCGAAATTCATAGCGTGGTAAGCGAACAGTTTGGCTTGGAGCGGTCTGCGGTGGACAGCGCGCTTGCGGCATTGGAGGCCAAAGGAAAGATAAAGCGACTGGATAACAGCTACGTGAAGGCAGTCTGAGTTGCTTCTTCTTAAGCATTGAAGAACTTCTTCGGGTTTGAATTCTTCAAGTGGCCTGTCCGAAGCCGATTCCACATACAATCTGACCGGCCCGTCAGGCGCCGCTGCGCTGCGCTTAGTGGTACGTGGTTAGAGTCGTCGTTGAAGCAGTTTATCCGCGAGGCAGCGCAGCGCAGACTTGACGGACGTTTGGATTGGAGTGGAGGCGATGGCAATAACTGGCATTTTGACGGGGGAAGATTATGCTCGGGAGACTAAACAGAAAAAGGGGGAGATGAGATGTCCTGGTCCACTCAGTTCTTTTGCGGTGTGAGCACCAGTACTCATGTTGTCAATGCCCAGTTCCAGATGCGTTGGCTTATGAGTGCATTCGTGGTTGGATTTCTCAACTCGGCTACCCATGCATAGGTGCCCAATGGCACGCTGGGAATAGTAAACTGATTCCACAGAACGTCGCCTGAGTCGTAGCCTGCTGGAATCGTAACCACCATGTTAAGCAGCGGGCCGTACTGGCTTCCGTCTGGCAGTGTAAGCTTTATTATAGCTCTCGCCGGAAGGGCTGCGCCGGGGTTTCTGACATGGACGTACACTTTCATTGTATCTCCGATTTTATACGTGGTTTTGTCTGTCCAGATTTCGAAATAGCTCTTGAATACTGCCTTGATAGTGCCTGCACCGGTCACTGTAGCCGTAGAGCCTGATATCGATACGCCGCCAGTGGTAACCCATTTGTTGAAGACCCAGCCAGCGGGCGCATTTGCCGCAACGCTGTATGCCCCAGCCGCATACTGCCCCGTCTGTCCATTAGTATACGCAGTGCCTGAGAACGTTATGGAGCCAACGTTGGTGGGGTCAGTGTAGAACGTTATCGTATACTTGATTTGAGTGAACACCGCTTTGATGCTACCTGCGCCAGTCACTGTAGCTGTAGAACCCGACACTGAGACGCCACCAGTTGTAACCCAATTACTGAACGTCCAGCCTGAAGGCGCATTTGCCGTTACGCTGTATGTCCCATCGGCATATTGCCCTGTCTGCCCGTTCGTGTACGTAGTGCCAGCGAATGTTATTGAGCCGATGGTTGTGGGATCAGTGTAAAACGTTATGGTTCGCTTAGGCTTAACAGTTAGCTGATAGGAATTCTTGTAAGCTATGTTGTTGCCTTCATCGAACTCGGAGACGGCGCCTGTGCTGTCGATGATCCAGCCGACCCAATAGGTTCCAGCTGGTACGCTCGACGGAAAGACACCTGTCCAATCGGAGTCCGCATACGCAAAAGGCGCAATCGAAGAGACATAGTCTGTGCCGATCAAGTAGTCAGATGGACTTATGACGGTGTTCGTAGAAGCATAGTACGCGACGTAGAAGCCGCCCGAGGATGCGGTGCCGAAATTGCGGACATCAGACCAGACATTGAATGAAGTCGCGCCAGCAGTAACCGTAGTTGGACTGAAACCTGACCATGATTGACCCTCATCCGTTAAATCAGCCTTATCTGTGGGAGGCGTATCTGAAGAAAGCCATGTACTGATACGGTCGAACTTGTCCTGATTCAGACGAGTGCCGTGATTGCTACCTGAGCCATCGTCACTGTAGGCGTGGACTGTGGCTGTGTAGCGACTTGAGCCGTCGTAGTACCACACTGGAGAACCGCTTTGACCACCAAACGTGTCCATGTAGTACCAATGGTTATACTCGTTCGCGGTGCGTCCGTAGTCAGAATCAAAGTACATGCGTTCACCGCTGTCCTTGTCTCCTGGATAACCGGCTGTGTTCAGAATTCCTGTGTAAATCGAATTTGATGGATCTGCGGTGATTCGTCCCATCCAGCCAGTGTAGTCACCAACACAGCGGTCCAACGTGCACACAGCCCAGTCATGCCTGTGATCCGCGTAGTCAGTCCAGCCAGTATATGTACGCATGTAGGTGACCCACGCGGAGTAGTAAGGCGTCTGCTCGAACGCCTGATCTTGGGCTCCGTCGTAGCCAGGAATCACTTGCATGGAACTTATCCAACCACCATGGTCATGCATGTAAACACAGTGACCCGCAGTCAAGAGATGATACCCATGCCCTCCCTGGCCTGGTCCTACTATGCTTCCAGATCCTATCCATCCCGTGCCATCTGCCGCAGTGATGTACAACTTGCATATGGTTCTCCAAGGATAGGAGACTGTAGTAGAGTAGGACACCAGTGAACGGTCGTCAGGCGGAAAAACGGTTTCTGGCATCACTACCGGCGAAAGACCTTCGTAGGGAGGAGTGGTGGTTACGCCTACCGCGACAGGACTCTGCGAAGGGTCTGTGCTTGGAACGACAACCTCCTCTCCTGTTAAGACGTTAAAGCCTGCCATTTCGATGTGATTTTCTGCTTCTGCGACCGTGCGTGGTTCGGGTGGGATAATAGGATTATACACTATTGTGTCGTCTAGCAACGGTGAGCCGGAATCTTCGGGTTCTGTTGTGACTGTTGAGGGTTTCACTTCTGCGATAACAGTGAACAAGTTTGCGCATATCAGAAGAAACAACAATAGGGCTACTGTTTTGCGAAGAACGCTCATTTTTTTGCTCTCCTTTCTATTGACTTGCGCTTAGGGCGCAAACTTTTTACTTTCGCTGAAGTTCCTAATAACATTTACGAAAGAAGAGCATAATCAGTTCTGCGACGACTGCGTGAAGCAGCGTAGACTACCTGAACAGTTCCTTCAGCACGTCTTCGGGTTTGAACTCTTCTTTTGACCGGACTGAGGCTTCTTCCACGTACAGCTTTACTGTGCGGTCGAGCACATCCTCGTTGACTGGAATATAATCTAGGTTGTCGTTGAAGTAGCTGAGGAGCGAGGCTGCGCAGGCGAACTTCACCATGTTGTGCTCCAGTCGCGCTGAGAACTTCATGCTTCCTGGGATGCGCTTCAGGATGGCTGACCTGGCTTTACTGATGGCTTCGTAGGTTTTGGGCGTTATCATAACGGGTTTTTTGGGGAATTTTGCCTTCACGAATGGGTGCTGGGTTTCTATGGCGTAGACGAGGGTGACGTGGTCGCGGATCTGGCTTGCGCCCTTGTCCACGCTGACTTCGCCCAGTGCTAGACGCATCTGGCTCTTGGCGATTTCCACGTAGCGTTCCTTCGTGAGTCGATGGAGGCGGCAGATCATGCGGTCCTCGATGGCGTTGAAGTTGGGGTCTGCGATGGTGACTTCGTAGCCTTTGCCCATGACCGCGGTGTTGTAGTTGACGCTGAAGAACGAGTCGAACCTGTAGGGTCCGATGATTTCTCTGTGCAGTTCGTGCTTGATTTCTCCGCGTTCCATGGCGATTTTGAGCACATCCACCATGCCGCTGTAGCGGAACCAGTCGTTGAATTCTGGCACGATGAAGTTGAAGGTTTTTCCCACGTAAACCTGCCCGATGCGTATGAAGCGCGCGGGCGTGATTCCTCCGCAGTAGCGGTTTCTGCCGGGCACGCCGTGGGCGTGCATTTTTCCTCCAGGGATGCCGAGGATGAGGTCTCTGGTGGAGAAGCTTTTGCCTGTGCCGGGTTCGCCGAAAAGCGCGAAGCTCCATCCCGTTTTGATGCCTGTCTTGCCCTGTGGGTTGACGAGCGCGCCGCCATCGGAGATGTCTGGCGCGCGCTTTTCGCCCGAAAGGTGCCGCTGGGGGTGGGGTGGTGGTACACCCTCGGAGCTGCCAGCCTCTTCGCCTTCACGCTCCAGGCGGCAACAGGC
>JBHGBG010000060.1:0-14592 GCA_041946875.1 Bathyarchaeia archaeon | reverse complement strand
ACGAGAACGGCATGGACTGGATGTACTGCAACTGCAGCGAAACCGCACGCATCGGCGCGCTCCGATGGCGGGAACGCTTCCGCGACGGAACCAAACCGCTCTTCGACTCACTGTACGACCTTGTGGCTACAGGCGAAGAAACCCGAATCGTCCTAGAGAAGAGCAAAGCCCCGGATTACAGGCAAAAGCTTGCAGACGAGCTGAAGGCGATGGGCGAGAGCGAAATGTGGCGTGCAGGCGCAACCGTACGCTCGCTAAGACCGCAGAAGCCTAAGCCGGCAAAATAAGCGGCTGCCTTCCTTCATTCTCTTTTCTATTCTCACCCGTTTTCAACAATTTTCCACTTTATCATCGGGTTAGCCTTTTATACGTGAACAGCCCTGCAAGAGAAGGATAAAAGGCTCAAGCATGGAATTCACAGCTGCGGCAGCACTCACCGTCTTCGCGTTCACGCTTTTCCTCATGATAAAACGCCCAAAAGGCTTGAACTTGGGATACGCCGCAGGCATCGGCGCCTTGGCTTCATTGCTGCTCGGCACCGTCACGTTGGCTGAGGCTGGGCAGGCATTTCTGGATATTTGGGATGCCGCGCTCGCTTTCTTAGGCATAATCGTGCTTTCGGTGACGCTGGACGCTATGGGTTTTTTCAAGTGGGCTGCGCTCCGCGTGGTGAAGCTTGCGCGTGGGAGCGGGGTTCGGCTCTACTTCTATGTGGGGTTGTTGACTGCGGCTGTGAGCATACTTTTTGCCAACGACAGCGCCGTGCTGATTCTGACGCCGATTGTTCTGGAGATTGTGGCTGAGCTCAATATAGATGCCAAGGGCAGGCTTGCATACCTGTTTTCCGCTGGGCTTATTGCGGACACAGCGGCGATGCCGTTGATTACGAGTAATCCGATAAATATTCTGAGTGCAGATTTCTTTGGATATACTTTTGTGGATCATTTGATTTTCATGGCGCCGATTGCCGTTGCCACAATTGCTAGCAGTCTGGTGTTGGTTTACGCTTTCTTTAGGAAGAAGATTCCGAAGGCTTACGACTCGGCTACGGTTGACGTTTTGGTGTCGGGTTCGCAGCCCATTTCGCCTAGGCTGTTGAAGGTTTCCGTGGCGACGTTGGTAGCGATTGACGTTGGTTATGTTTTGGCGTCTTTGAGCAGGGTTTACGTTTCGCTGGTGATTTGTGTGGGTGCGGTTTTTCTGTTGGTGGTTTACTGGGCAACGCTGAGCAAAAGGTTTCCTGTCAACGGGGAGAGAAAGGGTTTGAGGCGTTTGGCTGGGGAAGTCAACTGGGGTATAGTTCTGTTTATGGCGAGCATATTCCTTGTGGTGCAAGGGTTGAGAAATGCGGGCGTGACGGATTTCTTGGGTTCGGTGTTGGTGCAGGCGAGTACTTTGCCTTCTGCGCTGGGCGTTTTTGCTCCGAGTATGGTGGTGACAGTGGGTGCGAGCTTTATGAACAATTGGCCAATGACGATTCTTGGGTTGCTGAGCATAAGACACGTTGCAGTGGGCGGTCAGGCGTTGACTGGGTTGATTTTCAGCAACGTCATCGGGAACAATCTTGGTCCGCATTTCTTTCCACTGGGTTCGTTGGCGATTCTGATGTGGCTCGAGACGATGCGCAGGAAAGGCGTGAACATAAGCCTCAAAGAGTACTTGAAGGTTGGTGCAGTGCTGTCGGTTGTGGAGGTGGCAGTTGCTTCGGTGGTTTTGTGGGTCGAGTTGAGCTTGGGTTTCGGGTTAGGCTTTTAGTGTCGGAGATTTGCCTTTGGTCATGGCTTGTCTGCTTTTAAGTACTTGTGTTTCTCTTGTCTCTTGGACAAAGGTTGAGTTGTTGTAACACGTGGATACACATTTGGGCATGTTGTTGTCTGTTGATGTCACATTCGTTTAAGTAACGGGAGACGTAAGATATGTTGAGAAGTGAGCGTTCGGCGAATGGACGCTGATTTCTCGGCCTATCGAGGGCTGCGTGGACGGTTGCCCTCAGGGGCTAGTTGTAGCATTTGAAATGAAAGTATTAGCAGGGAGTCTGGGTGTCATGTCTGAGTCGAAGCCTGCTCTAAAGCGCTGGGCTGTGGTTATCGTACCGGTAGGTTTGGTTTTTCTACTGTTGTATGCTTCCAACCTTGATTTAGGCTTGCTGGGTTCCGTGCTGGGCGGTGCTAACTGGGTTTTCTTCGTTTTGGCGTTGGGCTGCGTTTTAGGTTCGGTGGTTTGCAACACGCTGAGTTGGCAGAGTCTGCTACGGGACCAGTCGATCAGAGTGGGTTTTCAGAGGGTTTTCACTCTGAGCTGGTTGGGGATTTTCATCGATGCTTTGATCCCTGGGGGTTGGTCTGGGGACATTTTCAAGGCGTACAAGCTGTCGAAGGACATGAAGGTTGACGCTGCGAAGACAACTGTTCCGATGGTCTTGAAGAACATCTTGGAGTTGCTGGTGACCTTGGGCGCGCTGATTCTGGGGATCGTTCTGTTGGCCGTGAACTACGCGCTAGAGGGTGACGTACTCTTGAGTGTAGGTTCGATTCTATTTCTCCTGGCTTTGCCGTTGCTGGTGACAATCGGTTTGAGTCTGCACCTTGGCACAACAAAGCGTCTGATCAAAGGTGTCAAGCGTGTTTCCGCGTTCGTTCGGCGGAAAGAGTACAGCGCTTCTGAGCGGTCTGGGTTTGAGCAGAAGCTGCAGGGTCAGCTTGAGGAGTTTCACGATGGAATTTTGACTATGCGGACTAATCCGAAGAATCTGTTGCGTCCTGCGTTTTTCCAGACGCTTTCCTGCGTGTTCGACGTGTTGGCCTTGTTCATGGTTTTTGCCGCTCTGGGTTATATCGTGAGCCCAGACAAAGTCGTGATTACAAACACGATAGTGGTCGGTTTGCAGACGCAGGGTGTGGCGCTTTTCGGCTTAGCTCAGTGGGTTTCAAGTTCAATCTACACGGTGCTGGGGATTACGCCTTTGCTTGCGGCGGCTTCGAGTCTGCTGGCGGGTGTTGCCTCTTTCTGGTTCAAGATGGGGGTTTCGTTCGTGGCTTTCCAGCGGACGATGCTTCCATTGAGGCGTTCGGTGTTCAGCGTGACTCACGGCACATTTGGAAGCACTGGCGTTGGAAATGGGGATTTGCCGATGCTTGCCAACGCGGGCTAATGCTCTGATGCTCGGAGCAGACTATAGCCCCCTTATTTAGGCTGAAGTGTGGAGTCAACCTGTGCCTGTGCGCTGTTTCTCACCGTTTTTTCTGGGTTTGGCAAAAGAAATCGTGAGATTAGGCGAAATTCCGCCGACAAACGACTTATACTGCGCATGGAGAGAGACTTGCACAATCTTAGACACGTACGTTGCCAACAGTCTTAAATAACCCACAACAAACCCTCATAGCGGTGAATTTGCATGCCCTGCACCGCTATCGTTGGCGCCTTCTGGGGAGACGAAGGCAAAGGCAAAATCATCAGCTACCTCGCCCTCAAAGATAGGCTGGACTTCTGCGTCCGCACAGGCTCAGTGAACGCCGCCCACACCGTCTGGATTGACGGCAAAAAATACGCTCTCCACATGGTTCCAGCAGGCTTCGTCTACGACAAATGCCTCCTCCGCATCGCTGCCGGAGCCAACGTTCACGTCGCCAAGTTCCTCGAAGAGGTTGAACTAACCAAAGTCCACAGCCGCATCGCCATAGATCAGAACGCCTCCATAATTGAGGAAAAGCATTCCGCCCAGGATAAGGCGAGCGCAGTCAACCGAGGCATCGGCACCACAGGCTGGGGAGTCGGACCCGCCATCGAAGAACGCGTTAGACGCACCGCCAAACTCGCTAAAGACATCCCCGAATTGCAGGCCTACGTCAAGGACACGGTCATGGAGGTCAACGACGGCATAGACCAGGGCAAAAATGTGCTCCTTGAGGGAACGCAGGGTTTCTTGCTGTCGCTCTACTTCGGCACCTACCCCTACGTCACAGGCAGAGACACAGGGGCGTCCGCCATCGCTTCCGAAGCGGGCGTGGGTCCTACGAGAGTCGACGATGTGCTCATCGTTTACAAGAGCTTCATCACCCGCGTCGGCGCAGGACCCTTGCCCGGCGAATTATCGAAGGAAGAGGCACAGAAACGCGGGTGGTTCGAAACCGCCGCGGGCACAGGACGCGACAGGCGCAGCGCCCCATTCGACTTCGACCTCGCACGCAAGACAGCCAAGATAAACGGCGCTACAAGTGCTGCTGTCACGAAGCTCGACAGCGTTTTCCCCGATTGTAGAGGCAAACGCGCCTTCGGCGACCTGCCCAAGGAGGCTAAGGACTTCATCCGTGAAATCGAAACCCGCACAGGCGTCCCCGTCACGCTCATAGGCACCGGACCCGAAGCCCTGGACGTCGTGGATAGACGGAAGTAGCTCGCCCGAGGATTTGGGAGACATTTGGGTCTGCTACGGGAATACTTTTATCTACCCAGTCTAAGGAATGAACCTGAGGTCGCAAGGATGTCCCAATTCAAACGTAACTCCAAGGCGGCGGCGAGCCTTCTGGCTTTACTGTTTGCCATAGGCTTGCTTGTCGGCGCTTTGGCAACCTTCTACGTCAACTACCGGCAGGTCAACAACCTGAACGCCCAGGTTCAAAGCTTGAGCGACGAAGTCTCAGCGTTGCAGGGCCAGCTCTCGCAGATAAGCACCTCTGGGAGCGTCACCGTCCGGAACGAGACCATCATCGTCTACCAGAACGCCACCGAACTCGCGGACATCTACGAACAGGTGCGCGACTCAGTCGTGCTCGTTCAAGGCGGCACAAGCACGGGCGACGTCCAAGGATCAGGCTTCGTCTACACGTACTCAGGCAAGATGGTGGTCATAACCAACTTCCACGTCGTCTACGAAACCACCAGCCTTAGCGTAACCTTCTCCGACGGACGCGGCTACGACGCCAAAGTTCTCGGCACCGACCCCTATTCCGACCTTGCTGTTGTCGAAGTCTCCGACGCTCCAAGTGACGCGTTCAACCCAGTCAACATGGTCAGCTCGTCCAGCCTGCGTGTGGGGCAGCAGGTCATAGCAATCGGCAACCCCTACGGGCTCGTCGGCTCCTTGACCACGGGCATCGTCAGCGCCTTGGGCAGAACGCTCCAAGAGTCGGATTACACGGCGAACTTTTCCATAGCCAACGTTATCCAGATGAGCACGCCGATTAACCCGGGTAATAGTGGCGGACCCCTCCTGAATGCGGTCGGCGATGTCGTGGGCATAACAACCGCCATAGTCTCCGACTCGCAGGGCCTCGGCTTCGCCATCCCGTCCAACACCATCCTCAAAGAAGTCTCTGCCCTGGTGACCTCGGGAACATACCGAGCGCACTCGTACTTGGGCATTTATGGCAACGACATGACGCTAGACCAGGCGAAGCAGATGAACGTAAGCGTCACGTATGGCTGGCGCGTCGACAGCACAGCTCCGGGTGGTCCCTCAGACGGCAAGCTGCAGAGCGGCGACGTGATAATCGCCCTCAACGGAACCACAATCAAGAACAACGATGATCTGGCAACATATCTGGAGGACAAGACGCTGCCGGGTGACCTGCTCAGAGTAACCGTCGTCAGAGACAACCAAGAAACAGTGGTCAGTGTGACGCTGGGGACCCGACCCCCACCACCAGTTTAGCCACCATGCAGGCGTAGAGCAATCCTTTAGTATTGGCGTGAGCAAAGAAGGTAAACCATGTCCCAAACCCACACTTTTCGAACTGAATCAGCGGTCTTTCTGCTCGCTGTTCTCGCAGTTTCATTCTGCGTTCTTGCAGCAGGAAGGTTTGTGTGCTCCGCCTCCACGCTCGATGACTGGCCAACATTCCACCACGATATAGGCCGCTCAGGCTCTGCAGACACGAAAGCGCCAGCAGCCCCTATCATCAAGGTCTGGAACTACACAACTGGACACGTCATCTGGGCTTCGCCTGCCGTGGTGGAGGGCTACCTGTACATCCCGTCCGATGACGAAAACATATACTGTCTCGACGCCTCAACGGGCGCAAAGGTGTGGAGCTACAAGACCAGAGGACCGTTAGGCTCCTCGGCTGCGGTTGCCTACGGCTATGTCTACGCCGGTTCTTACGACCGCAATGTCTACTGTCTCAACGCTTCAAACGGCGAGAATGTCTGGACATTCGCGGCGGGGGACACCGTCGAGTCTTCTCCGGCGGTTTATAGTGGCTACGTGTATGTGGGCTCGTGGGACGGCAACATGTACTGCCTTGACG
This sequence comes from Bathyarchaeia archaeon, assembly GCA_041946875.1. GTDB lineage: Archaea > Thermoproteota > Bathyarchaeia > Bathyarchaeales > Bathycorpusculaceae > JADGNF01. The sequence continues at coordinate 8,347 of JBHGBG010000060.1, read as the reverse complement.
CCTACACCGGCACAAAAATCTGGAACTACACGACGGGTAGCCTCATTGAATCGTCCCCAGCGGTGGTCAACGGCAGAGTCTACTTCGGCTCGGTTGACAAAAGCGTGTACTGCTTGGATGCTTCTACTGGCGAGAGGCTCTGGAGCTATCAGACTGGGAACGTCGTGCAGTCGTCCCCGGCTGTGGCTGGAGGCTTTGTTTACATAGGATCCGAGGACAACAACCTGTACTGTCTGAACGCCACTTCAGGTGATCTGGTTTGGAATTACTTAACTCAAGGGTGGGTTGACTCCGCGCCCGCAGTTGCAGACGGCTACGTTTACTTTGGTTCTTGGGATGGAGACAACAATGTCTACTGTCTCAGCGCGTCGACCGGTGACAAAATGTGGAACTTTACGGCGCGGGGCGGCGTGAATTCCTCTCCCGCTGTCGCAGGAGGCTACGTCTTCGTGGGGTCTTGGGATGGAAGTCTCTACGCGCTTGATGCTGCGGATGGTTCGTTGGCATGGAGCTATGCCACGGAAAGTCACGTCAACTCTTCTCCAGCTGTAGTTGACGGCGTGGTTTACGTTGGCTCTTGGGACAAGAATGTGTACGCCTTCGGAACGGACCCTGCAGTCGCGACGCCTTCGCCCCCTGATGTAGCTTCGCCAACCCAGAGCATTTCCCCTTCGGCTTCAGAAGAGTTGACGTCTTCGCCTACCTCACTGGCTTCTGTGTCTTTTCCGATGGAAGCCTTCTACGCGGTTCTTGCCACAGTTGCTGTTTTGGTTGTTGCGGTCGCGGCCATTATTTGGAAAAGGAAATCTAAAAAGCCTGATTGACAGTCTCCATATCGTCGGAGAGGGGCTACGTTGGAGTCGCCTTTTTGTGAAAGGAGGACGTGTGTACGATGGAAAGAAGGACGTTGCTCGTTGAGAGACCCTGAGAAGGGGGACAGCTACTGCTTGGATTTTGAAGACGCCATGGATGCTCTGAGACTAAGAGCAGACGCTATAAAAGGGTCTCTTGGCTGAAGGCAGCAAAGCCTATTTTCCCTTGGAGCGGCTTTATTTTTCGCAACCAAAGCAGACATCCTTTTCTCTGTTAGTCCAGAAAACCTTTCCACAGATGCTGCACGTGGTTTTTCGAATCAAGTCCTTGTTGTCGTGTACGACTTGCGAGAGAGCGGCGTCCTTTGAAGGGAAGCGAATGGCTCTTTTGTGGCAGAGCGGTGCGCACGCTGAGCAGTTGGGCACACTGCAATTCCTTCCGCAGTTTAATGGGTGGGCTACCACTGATTTGCCGTTTTGAAATTCAAAAACTTCATTCGGGCAGAATTCAACACAGCGCGGATGCCCTGTCTTGGCGCAGCCGTCACATTCGTCTGAAAACACCGTGGGAAACCAAGGACCACTCACGTTCGTCATCTTAATCACCGTCATCGAGTCACTGAAAACTTTCTCGCGGTTGTCTGGGATCTATGCGGTCCAGAAGGAATAAACCTCCACTTTCTCCTTCTCAAACTGCTTTTTCAAGATACTCTTGACTTCGTCCTCGTCCAGATAAAGAACTCCGTTCTTGTCTCTGCGAAGAGGAATCCCTGTCTCTTTGAGCGTCTCGCCCCGAGGGAAGTCCAAAAAAATGTAGTATCGTTGATCGTGAAGCATTATGAGTTTTAGCGTTGTAAGTTCTTTTTGGGGTGAAAAGCCGTTTTGTTCAAGGACGAATACAATTGAGCTCGGCTTCTTTTCAGTGACCAAGCGTTTGAATTCTTCCCAGCTTCGAAGTCTAACATGACCATCATTCATACGAGTTTTCGCCTTGCATGTGAATCAAGAGTCGGTTCTCAGTCGCTTCTCTCTCAGCAACCGCTACGGGTCGATGCGCTGGCTACTAGCTCTTGAACTAGTCGCTGAATATCGTCTCTGATTGCGCGGACCTCTTCAAGGGGTTTTTCTTTGGGATCTTCCACGTTCCACTCGATTGTTGGCTTGAAGAATGGGCCAGGGCAGATGCCTTGGTCCTTGCAGCCCATCGTGACTATCAAATCTGCCTCTTGCGCCATTTCGAAGGTTAACAGTTTTGGTTTGTTTGCAGATATGTCTATGCCGATTTCTTTCATAGCTTTGACGACCAATGGGTGCACTTTGTCAGCTGGTTTGTTGCCAGCGCTGGAGGCGTACAGTTTGCCTTTCCCGTACTTGTTAGCCAAGGCTTCTGCCATTTGGCTCCTGCCTGCATTCTCTACACAGACAAAAAGGATTTTCTTCACTTGTGATGCGCGCCTATCCTGACTCTTTTCTGTCCCTGCAAGGCATAGGTCTTCCTTAGCGCTTTTATGGCTTGTTGAGTCTCTTTCTTGGATTGATGTTTAATAGCGCCCGCTGGGCATATTCCATCACATCCTGTGCAGAGCACTACACAGGAATTGGGATTCTTGACGACTGATTTCTTCTTGCCTTCGTGTTCCTCGAATTCGAACACGCCTAGCTTGCAGTAGTCTACGCATTTTCCACAGCTGATGCACTTCTCATAGTCTATGGTCGGGTACCACGGTATCTTGCTTCGGGGGATTCCATGCCAAGTTTCCTCTGACATCCTTTCACCTTCTTCCATCGCAGTTTTGTATGCAAGAGAACCTCTATTCTGCTTTGTCTTCCTGTTCGTGTTTCAGGAATTCCCGGGTCTGATAGACGCGGCAGTTGACGTTGCCGCAGCATTCGTCTTCAGGTATGCCGTAAGGGCATTCGAGTTTGTCTGTCAATCTGTGTGTCCTCCTTGAGTTCGTTGCCTGAATATGGAGCACATAGCAATATTTAAATATTGATATATACTTTAATCGTAATCCATGTCCGCCAACCCCGCAAACACCCAGAACCTGAACAGGCTAAAATCAACCGTTTTCGATGCGCTTTCAGACCCAGTCAGGCTTGAGATAATGGAGTTTCTCCGGGACGGAGAAAAGTGCGTCTGCGACATCATCCCGCATCTGCACCTCATCCAACCCGTAGTTTCCCGGCATCTGAAAGTTCTCAGAGACACTGGGTTGGTCCGTTGCCGAAAAGAAGGCAATAAGCGGCTATACTCCGTGACGGACTCACGCGTCTACAGCGTCATCGACGCCGTCACTTCAGAGTTGGCGGCTGTCCTGACGAAAGAAATCTTTGAGCACATGGTCTGCCATTGAATGGAGACGACAGCTTTGGAAGGCAGAGAGCACGTGAAGAAGGAACTGTCCTTGGGACTCTGGGAGAAGTACCTGACGGTCTGGATAGTCCTCTGCATCGTTGCAGGGTTGCTGCTCGGCAAGTTCGTGCCTGAATTCGGACAGCTCATGGACTCGCTCAAGTTCGTCAAACTCTCCATCCCCATAGGCATACTGCTCTTCTTCATGATGTACCCCACCGTCGTCGGCATACGCTTCAGCGACGTAAAGAACGCAGCGAAGAACCCAAAGCCGTTACTCGTCACGATCATAGCCAACTGGGTGATTGCTCCGCCGCTCATGACGCTGCTCGCGAACACGTTTCTGGCTGGCAACCCGCAGTACATCGCAGGCGTCATCCTGCTGGGGCTTTCGCCCTGCACCGCCATGGTCATGTGGTGGATGTTCCTCGCCAAAGGCGACATGGCCCAGGGCTTAATCAACACCGCCATAAACGCCCTAGTGATGCTCGCATTGTATGCGCCGCTGGCAGGCTTCTACCTGGGCGTCAGCAGCATTCCCGTGCCGTGGGACCTGATAGCCGTCAGCGTGATGACTTTCATAGCGTTGCCAGTGGCTGCGGGCGCCATCTCGCGCAGACTCATCATCAGCAGAAAGGGCGAAGAGTGGTTCAAGGACCGCTACAACCCTGTGGTGGGTAAAATCTCCATCGTGGCGTTGCTCCTGACGCTGATTGTGCTGTTCTCGTTCGAGGGGCAGACCATCCTGAACGACCCGCTGCTCGTGGGCTACCTTGCCCTGCCCAACCTCATCCACTACGCCGTCATGATTACGTGGACCTACTTGCTGGGCTACTTCTTGGGCTGGAAGTACGAGACCGCCATAGACACGACGATTATCGGAAGCAGCAGCCACTTCGAGGTAGCCATAGCTGTAGCAACGACGCTCTACGGCATCAGCTCGGGCGCAGCCTTAGCCACGGTCATCGGTCCGCTCATGGAGGTGCCGCTTATGCTTTCGCTCGTGAAGCTTGGACTGCGCACGCGGAAGCATTTTCCCCGAAAGAAACCAGCTCAGACGGTCCAGAACGAGTAAATGTCTAGCTTTTCTCCCTTGAACTCGGCTTGCAGGTATGCCTTGACTTCGGCGTCGTCGAGGAATCGTGTGCCCCTCTTGTCCTTGTGCAGCGGAATCCCCGTTTCTCTGAGGGCTTCGCCTCTTGGCGAGTCTATGAATATGTAGTATTTGCGGTCGTGGAGCATGATGACGCGGAGGATAGTGATTTCCTTGTCCGGCGCGAACCCGTTCTGCTCCAGGATGTAGACGAGGGAACTGGGCTTCTTTTCGGCGACGAGTCGCTTGAAGTCTCTCCAAGTGCGGACTCGCATCTGTCCCTCGCTCATTTCCTGCGGTGAAGGCGAGTCTGTTCCTGTTTTTTCGGTCATCGCTGGGTCCACCGTAACTTGGGTTTCTGCAGAGATAGGTGTTTCGCCGTAGAAAACCCCACATGGTTGAGCGACGAGCGCAAAGGCTATACCAGCCGAATGCCCACTGTTCTTGGAGATTTTTTGGAGGCACGATTGTATGGTAAAGTTCGGCGTTCAACACCCTTCCTTCACCTACGACGGGAAAAACGGCGCAGAGATTTTCGAAACCGTGAAGAAACGGGCAAAGTTCGCTGAGGAAAACGGCTTCGACAGCTTCTGGGTCATGGACCACTTCTTCCAGATACCCCACGTCGGATCAGTTGACGAGCCCATGCTGGAATCGTGGACTGCGATTTCAGCTCTCAGCCAAGTCACCGACAAAATCAGGCTGGGCACGATGGTTACAGGCAACGTCTATCGCAACCCCTGCCTTCTGGCGAAGATGGCGGCAAACGTGGATTGCATGAGCAAAGGCAGGCTGTTCATGGGCATCGGCGCAGGATGGTTCGAAACCGAAGCCAAAGCCTTCGGCATCCCCTTCTACACTGTGCCCGAACGCATCAAGCGGCTGGGAGAGGCGGTCCAAATCATACGCGGCATGTGGACCAGCAAAGGCTTCAGCTTCCAAGGCAAGTACTACCAAGTGAAGGACGCGCTGTGCGTTCCCGCGCCCATGCAGAAACCTCACCCTCCCATCCTGATGGGAGGAAGCGGCGAACACCTCACACTGAGGATGGTGGCGAGGTACGCCGACGCCTGCAACCTGTTTGGCGGGGCAAAGACGGTCAGGGCGAAGCTTGAGGCGCTGAGGAAACACTGCAAGGCCGTCGGTCGCAACTACGACGAGATACTGAAATCCAGCTTGGGGCACCTGGTCATCGGAGCCACGCCTGAGGAAGTTGCCGCCAACGTCAGGAGAGACCAGAAACCTGGGCAGACGGATGAGCAGTACGAGGATTCAACCATCTACGGCACACCAGAGCAGGTCATCGCCAAGATTCAGCAGCTCCTCGATGTGGGCATCCAGTACGTCATGCTTAACTTCGATTTCCCCAACGAAGAAAAAGCTCTCCGACTGTTCGCGAAAGAAGTGATGCCCGAATTCTAGCTACGAGGAACAAGGCGCAGCTTATTGTCCACTGTGGGAAATGCCAAAAACTATCAAGCATAGCTGATTTGTGTTTCGCAGGGTCCAAAGCTGCCCTGAGTTAAGCAATTAAGAAGGCAACAGTTGCCAACGCCATATGCTTTGACTTATTAGCGTTCCGGTGGAGGGGTTTCTTAGTTCTGCAACCCACTGATAGTTGCCCGAGGGCACGCTAGGAATGGTGAACTGGTTCCACAGGTACTCGCCTGAGTCGTAGCCTGCGGGAATCGTGACGGTCATGTCGAGCAGTGGACCGTACTGGCTGCCGTCGGGCAGCACAAGCTTTATGGTGGCTCTGGCTGGAGCAGCTGCGGCGAGGTTTTTGACGCGGACGTGTACCTGCATCGGTTCTCCTACGTTGTAGTTCGTCTTGTCCGTGTAAATCCTGAAGGAGGGGAAGATCTGCCGTGGGTTGTCGGCTATCTCCAGCAGGTACAGCGAGGCGTTCTTGTTTTCTTGCCAGATCGGTTCAATCTGGTTCTCGGGCGGGATGAACTGGGTGGCAACCTCGAAGGTGTAGGCTAAGGTGCCTCTTTCGCCGTAGAGCCAGTCGTCGGAGTCTCCGTTGGTGTTGTAGATTACGCCGTCTTTTGCGTTGCCGTAAACGTAGCCGTTGTAGACGGCCATTTTTGCTCCGATGGCGTTGAACAGTGCGTCGTCGGGCGTGTCTAGGTTAGCGTAGCCCCACGGAAAAATCATGGTTTCGCCGTAGCTGTGGAAAGAAACCGAAAGCACAAAGTTGTATTGAAGAGCCAGTGCTCTGATGGCTTGGGTTTCTGGCTCGGAGAAGGCTGATGCTCCCCTGTAGGTTTCGTCTCCGGGGTACCAGCTGGAACCTACGTCGTCGTATCCCCATTTGTAGCCGTAGTTCCTGTTCACGTCGACGCCGTCGTAGTACCGGTCGAAGATGCCGTTGCCGTTGTTGTCTCGTTTGTTTTTCCTCCACATGGTGTACGACGTCTGGGAGTACACGAGGCCGTCAGGGTTGACGATGGGAACTATCCAGGTTTCTCTCTCGTTAACCAGCTTGGTCACGTTCGCGTCCGTGCCGTAGTTGTCCACCAGGTAGTGTGCGAGGTTCATGGGCATTTCGACCGATATCCATTCTCTGGCGTGGTGGCATCCCATGTATAACACGGCGGGTTCGCTGGGTTCCATGAGCTGAGGGTTGTCGGAGATCTTGATAGCCATGATGTCTCTGTTCTCCAAGCTTTTGCCTATGACGTACACTTTTGCGATGCTGCCGTGCGCCTGCTCGATCTGGTACAGTTCTGACTGAGCTTCGGCGTAGGTGTGGTAAAGGCCAACGTCCGCTTTTCCAGCGGCAGTCTGGTCAACGACTTCGGCCAGGTCCATTTCCTCGGTTTTAAAGTTGTTTTGGGTTAGCCAGGAAATCTGTTCTTGTGAGGCGAACACTTCAAGGTACTCGGTTGTCGCTTTGATTACGTCGAAGCCTGTGGTGGCTATCTCGGCGTATTGCCCGATGTTATTTAGGTATACTTTGACTAGTTTGTAAGTGTCGGTTCCTTCTCCATAAGCCTGAGGTGTGCCTATGATGCTCAGGCTGCATAGAGAAATCAGAAGGAGTCCTACAATGATTTTTTTCACGTTTCTTCCCCTCTCCCCTCGCTTGTGCCGTGGGGATTCATTACGCGTTCTTCATATATAAACATCCAAGCAGGATGATGGAATGTATCGTGGGCTGGAACGGCAATGAACGCCTAGGATTTGTCTTGGTGTCTCTCTATTGAATACTTGTTAGATATTGTGGGGCAGCAGCATTTTGCGAGTTTTGCCTTTACGTCGACGGAAGTCTCGTTATGCCTTCAACTTGGTCGAAGTGCTCATCGAAAGAGTAAATTTCGCTGATGTTGTTCGTTTTCATGATGTCGACGGCTAAGGCGTCGTTGACTTCAAGCTTTAGGTCGTCTCCAAGTTCGGTCGCTGCTAGGTATGCCTCTCGGGTCACTCCTTGTATCGTCACGTTGCTGAGGGTGAAGAGCCCGCGTATGGTGTTTGTGAGGTTGTCTGGAGGCATGCCGTGTTTGAGAATGTTAGCCATCTCTGACAAGTGGACCACGCTCGTGATTACTTGCTCTTTGCCTTGAGAGATGTTCGTGACTATGGTTTTGGCGTATTCTTTCATCTGTTTTTCTTTTTGGGTTAGTTGTTTCTTGGGTTTGTAGTAAGCGTAGATGAACACGTTGGCGTCGAGAAACCTCATTTTCCGGCCTCGTAGAACTTCTTTTCGAACTGATTCCAACTTCCGATGGAGTCCACACCCAAATCCACTTTGTCAAAGCATTCTGTCAAGTCTATGCGTCGCTTGGGAACTAGCTTCAGGTATCCTTTCCGCTTGATGACGAAAAGTTCTTTGCTTTCGCTTAGTTCAGCTTCGCGCCAGTCAGCAGGCAGGATGAGTCGTCCCTGTGAATCCACTTTTTTTATTTCGACACCACTTTCCAAATATTTCACCATAATCGTATGGGATTAGCCACGATAATAAGTTTTCTGCCATCTTCGACTATTAGGTTAGAAGAGTTCAAGCACAAAGATCGGGTTATCGTGGTGGGGCTGCCCGGATTTGAACCGGGGTCTATAGAGCCCAAGTCTACAAGCCTAGAC
>JBHGBG010000006.1:0-77119 GCA_041946875.1 Bathyarchaeia archaeon | reverse complement strand
ATAGAGCACCAGCCTCCTAAGTTGGGGGTCGAGGGTTCAAATCCCTCCCCGCCCGCCACCCTCTAAAGAAGTTCTATAGCGTGGCCTTTTGGCTGCAGTTTCCTGAATTGAGTTTCTTCATCTGCCGTTACACAGACGGTTTTTCGGCGTTCTGCGATTGCGACGGGCAAGGCGTCATAGAAGGTTACTTTTCCTTCGTAGGCTATTTCAACCGTTCTCGCCACAATACCTTCGTTCAAATGTACAACATTTAGGTGGAGACCCAACAAGCCGGCAAGAGCTTTTCTCAGTTTTTCCGTATCATAATCAGGTTTGTATCTTAAGGCGTTGGCAACTTCAGCGACTAATACTTCTGAGATGGTTAATTGCATAGAACCCTGCACGTATGAGTCCCTGAGTTTTAAAGCCGCGTCAGTTTTCACTTCTGCGCTGAACCACTTAACTACAACTGAAGAGTCAAGAACTACTTCGCGGCATTTCTCCATTTGCGTATCTCCTTCGTGCCGTCCCACTTTATCTTGCTTTCAACCCTTAGCTTGTCGATTGCCGCTGCAGCGCATTGCATCTCTTCTCTTCTTGTGGCTTCTTCGAAGGCTTTTCTGGCAACGTCGCTCCAGTTGATTGATTTGCATTGTTCCATGCGGCTTTTTAGTTCTTCAGGAATTCTTATCGTGATGTTGGTCACGCACACCTACCTCTGCACATACTCTCTGCACATACAAACAAATCATCTGAAACATATAAACATACCCAAATGAGGATACTGTTAAGTTAAGTGACCCACGCTATCAAATTAGTCTGTAGCGACCTTGGGCTATCTTGATTAGTTGCTTTTATGTGGATTGACCGAATTCTATTATCTTTTCAAGCGTCTCTTTGATTCTTTTTACTTCTGCTTCCCTTTCTTCATTAGATTTCAACCATGCACCTGAAGAAAACAGAAACTTGTTAAAACTCACTATGGCTTCTGAATCCGACACAGCATAGTACCCTTCGCGAATTTTGTTTTCTTTGATAGATTCTTTAATCATCCACCGAGTTCCATCTAATTCCTTTTCAAGTAGACCTCTAAACCCTTTTCTATCGCCTTCAAATCGAGGGATTAGATGAAAATGAAGATGCATTTCTGGTGTCTCGCACAGTGTAGAAACATAAACCTTTTCACAGGCTTTCCCGTTAGATTTCAAGTGCTTTTTCATCTTAACACAAATATTGTTTATTATACTAATCATTTCAGTCAGTTGTTTCGTGTCGCGGGATATGCGTTCATCCGACATGTCCGTATAATGCTTTCCTGCAGCAACAATGCAGTGTCCAAATGCCTCAGGTTCACGAGGAACAAAAACATAGGGTTGCTGGCTTTGTTCGTTATATTCATAACCCCTCAATATACCTTTGATTTTGTCTGTGGGGAAGCAAAGAATACACCCTTCTTTCTTGGCAATCATGCTTATTCTCATCCATTTTCCAAGTATCGCACATGTTCTTTATTAAACTTAATCCTGATTGACAACAATGGAAGAATGCCTAGTATTCTTGGGTAAACTCTGCCCCAAACGAGAGAAACGATCACGCCGATGCTCCATTTGTCCAAGCACCAGCCTCCTAAGTTGGGGGTCGAGGGCTCAAATCCCCCCGCCGCATTTCCTGCTTAATTTTGCTTTCACCTGGTTTTCCAGGATTAGAGCTGAACGCACTTGTTTTTTGATTCTTCCACAGTAAATCATATTGGGCACAGAACGCAAGAAAACTAGGAGAAGTGCCAACCAAAATGAGTCCTCCCGAAACAAATCCCCACGTTATAGTCGTGGGGGCAGGTGCAATCGGCTTAAGCGTAGCAGGCTGGATTTTTCCGCATTGCGCAAACTTGCATCTTTTGGCGCGAGGAGAGAGCGTCTCTGTAATCAGAAGCAGCGGGTTACGGGCTTATCAGAAAGGTCACGAATCGAAAAACAGTCCCATGCCACTCAAAGTTATCGAATCTTTAGATGAGGCTCCGCCTCCTGACGTGATGGTAATAACTGTGAAGAACTATGACCTTGACCGGACAGCTCAAACACTCAAAAGTCAACTTGGGAGCCTTCAGCCCATTGTTGTTGCAGTTCAGAATGGCGTGGAAAATCAGCAGATTCTTCCAAAGTATTTCTCGAGAGTAGTGTACGGTGTAATCTGTTACAACGCATGGCGAAACGGTGTAGGAGTTGTCGAATACGCAAAAAGAGGACACATAATCATCGGGACTCCCAGAAACAACCTACAACCAGAACTTCAAATCGTCAAAGACGTGCTATCACTAGGGTTAACCTGCACCATTACTGACCGCTTGCGGGATGCGGCTCATTGCAAACTAGCACTCAATCTCATAAACGCACTATTGGCTTTGGTTGGTCTTCGAAAACGTGAAATCAAATCCTACAAAACCCTCATACACATAGCAACCCGAATCCTCTGGGAAGGCATTCAAGTACTCCAGGCGGCAGGTATCAAGGAGCACGAACTGGGTACACTGCCTTCCTGGAAAGATGTTCAAGTCGCAATGAGCATGCCAGAATCGTTAAAGAATCCATTTTACGCTGCGATTGTCAACGGCGCAGGACCGTGGAGCATGACGCAGGATATCTTCGGAGGAAAATCGACCACAGAACTCGAATCCTTGAACGGTTACATGCTCACGTTAGCCCGCAAGGTAGGCGTTCCAATGCCAATTAACCAAGTGATCTACGACATTGCCAAGGAACGTTTCCGTCCCGACTTTCAACCAATCGACGAGGCTGACCTTTGGCAAATGGTGAACGATAGGGTCAATGACCGGCAATTTCAGTTGACGCGAAGCAACGAGTAATGATCGTGACTCTAGAGTCCCCAGCGCTGAAGCTTTGCCGAGGCTCTTGATGTCAAGTTGCTTATGGCGGACTTGACCGCGCTGGACCAGCCTCAGCCATCATGCTGTTTTGTAGCAGCCGCACGGTAAATTTAAACGTCCTTTTTTTACTATCAAGCCGAAGCCGGAGATGACACTGGCAATCGCTCAGATGGAACGCCAGCCTCAGCCTCCTGAGTTGGGGTTAAGGGTTCAAATCCTACCCACTCAGCATAGCTGCTCCCATACATTTGTTGGCCAATTCAGTGCCGAAATCTCTGCGTTTCTGCAGGTTCTCGTTACCGGAGAAACCGCAGACGAATTCGAAGCCGAATTCTATGAGTTGGCAAGCTTCTGAAATACCAGCGCTCTCCCTCTCTTTTCAGCGATTCGGAGAACGCCACTCTTCCTAAGACAATAGGTAATCTGCCGTGCGGTCCTCACTGGAATGTTGGCTGATTTCGCAAGTTCGCCGTTTGTGAAAACTCCATTTAGGCTGTCAGGCAATACTCTGAGGTAGTCAGCCTTGTCTTGGAAGAGCACTTGGCTGTTCACGTGCAGCAGTCTCCTTTCTCTGACGCTAACACCTCTTCTTCTCCAGCTTCCTCTTCCATCAGTGCATCGCACTTCTTCTTCATCGATGAATAGGACTTCCAGCGAGAAGTTCTCTTTTCCAATCATATCTGGAATCATTACCAACTCGCGAAAGACGTCGGTTAACCTTCCCTTTCTTGGAGACTTGCGCCCCCTGAGGACAGCGTTGTTGTTGTTAACATAGGTTATCCATTTCCTTTCCGGCAAAGGATACACCACTCTCACCTTGTGTTTTTCAGTGAGCGCTTGAAGTTTTTCTTTGAGAGCTGAAAAATTCTTGGTCTGAACTTCGATGACCAAGTTTCCCCTCAAGATGTCAACAATGTAGTTGCCTATTTTAGCCTCGAACTGGTCGCTGGGAAGCGAGTATAGAGTCTTGATTTCTGAATGAAGAGAATACTCGTTCATCGACTTCAAGAGGCTGCAGCCAGGTAATAAGCATACTTCTGTCTCCAACAGTTCCGAAATTTCAGCGTCACCGAGGATTTCCCATAAGACCTATCGTTGTTTTGCATGAGTAAGCTCGGACGCTAGGATAGCTACTCATTATGTCTCATCCATCCCGCACCTGCACTTAGAGAATAAGAAAGGGGAAGGAGCGGCGAAGAAACGAAGTGCGCCGATGCTGTGGGTGCGCCTCGACTTGAGCAAATTGCTCTCGCTAGCCGTCAACAGCGAATCTACGGGGAAATCGACTCCACGACTGACCTGTCTCCCCGCATGATGGGGCTGCCGTCCGTGTATGAGCATTTGATGCCGTACTTCTTGACGCACGCCAAGCACAGAACAGGGTCGCAGAGCGTCGTGCTCAGATATTTCTCGCCTCCGTCCGGCGCAATCGCCACGATGACGCCCGCGCTGATTTCTTTGGCTTTCGCCGCGGCGACGTGGAATATGGCGCCTGAGCTGGGTCCGACGAATATGCCTTCTTGCAGGGCAAGCAGCCGCGCTGCTTCTTCCGCGTCTTTGGGGTTCACGTAGCGGACCTCGTCCACGAGCTTGGGTTTCCAGATGGCTGGGACGTATTGGCTCTTCAGGTCTTTCAAGCCTTGAATGGCTGTTCCTGGCTCGGGCTGGACGCCTATGACTTTGACAGCTGGATTGTGTTCTTTCAGCCGCTTCGACACGCCGACGATTGTGCCCGTGGTTCCGATGCCCGCCACGAAATGCGTCACCTGGCCGTCGGTGTCGCGCCAGATTTCCTTGCCAGTTGTCTCGTAGTGCGCCAAGACGTTGGCTTCGTTCGCGAATTGGTTGGGCATAAAGTACTTGTCAGGGTTGCGGTTGACGATTTCGTGCGCCAGGTCTTCGGCTCCGTCCATACTCTTGGCTCCGTCGCTCAGCAGAATCTTTGCGCCCAAGGAGATGAGGATCTGCCGCCGCTCCAGGGTCATGGTTTCGGGCATGACCAGAACGAGGTCGTAGCCTTTGGCGCGGCAGACCAACGCCAAGCCGATGCCCGTGTTCCCGCTCGTGGGTTCAATGACCGTCTTGCCCGCCGTCAGCTGCCCCGATTTCTCAGCCTGCTCGATCATGTATTTGGCAATTCGGTCTTTGACTGAGCCGCCTGCGTTGCTTTTCTCCAGCTTAAGGTACATCTTGACCGCTGGGTTGAGGTTCAGGCGTCTCACTTCGACGAGGGGGGTGTTGCCGATGAGGTCGAGAATGGTCTTCGTGTTCATCTGTGTGCACCGCGTTGGACTGGTAGCTAATTATAACAGTCCTATAAATCTTGTGCGGCAAGCACAAACCGCGAGGTCAGGACATTATCCGCGCTATCTCGGCCAGAACCGTATCAGATGGGATGGCGAAGCCTATGCCCTGCGACTCCTGAACAATCGCCGTGGCTATGCCCACCACCTGCCCTTGGTAGTTCATGACTGGCCCGCCCGAGTTGCCTGGGTTCAGTGGCGCGGTTGTTTGGATGATGTTGCTTATCGTGGTCGAGTCTCCAGTCAACGTGCGGTTAAGGGCGCTGACTATGCCGCTGCTCATTGACCCTGCCAGCCCGTAAGGCGTGCCGACAACGATGACTGGGTCGCCTACTTTGAGCGTGGAGGAGCTAACTATGGCGAGAGGCTGGTACACGCTCTGCGGCGCTGTGGTGTTCAACACGGCGAAATCGTTGCTCGGGGTTGCGCCTATGACCGTGGCAGGGTAGACTGCGCCCGTCGTGAACGTGACGGTGATGTTTACGGCGCCGCTGATGACATGGTTGTTTGTGAGCACCACCGGGCGCCCTCCGTGGCTGTAGACGAAGCCTGAGCCTTGCACTTGGGAATAAAAGACGCGTCCGAAGAAGTCAACCTGTCGAACTAAGCCCTGAATTACCACGACTGAGGCTTTGACTTGGTCGAACAGTTGGCTGAGGGAGACGTTCTCACCCACGACGTACGTGATGTTCTCGTAGGTGACGCCGGGCACCTGCTGGAGCCTATCAACCTGCGACTGCACGGCGGAAAGCTGCGTCTGAAGGCTTGTGATTTGGCTCTGGAGGCTGCGGACATCGCTCTGAAGCGAAGTCGTGTTCTGTGAAGCCGCCAGTTGGCTTTGGCTGGTTTGGAGGTTGAGGATTTGGGTTTGCAGGTCCTGGAGTTGACCCTGCAGGTTGGCGACCGCGTCGGCTAGGTCTTGGCGGGTCACGGTGGAAACGTTGGTTGAGGGCTGAATGCTGTTGACCTGCGTCTGAACTGTAGCCAGCTGGCTTTGCAGCGTCGAAGTCTGCTGCTGCAATGTGGAAAGCTGGTTCTGCAGTTCCGCAGTGCTGCCTGAGTTGGGGTTGTAGCCCATTAGGTAGCCGATGAGTCCGCCGGCGACCAGGCTGATAGCGACCAGTGCAATGAGGATTAGGGCGAAGAGGGGTTTTGTGGGTTTGTTGGTTTTTTCCAAATTATTAACCTTCCCGATTTGCAGTCAACACGATGAGGAATCTATCTCAGACGTTGTTTCCCGTTGACGCATGAGGGGGATGGTCAAAAGCGAATATTTAACGCTTTTCCAGAATTGTTCCCGAGTCCTGTTGCACCGTGCTGCCTTTGGGAAAACGGTTTTATAGCTATAACTTTTCTAGCACTGGTGTGCTGTGGTTCGAGGATATCGCCATAGTCGTTGGCTTGATGGTTTTCGAAATCGTGAACAGCGTAGACAACGCCATAGTCAACGCTTCGGTGCTGAAAACCATGAGCACCGTCTGGCGAAAGCGGTTTCTTTTCATCGGTATTCTGACCTCGGTTTTTCTGGTCAGGTTTCTGCTGCCGCTGGTCATCCTGTGGTTATCAGTGCCGACGATGAGTTTGCCCGAGATTCTGTTGGCTTTCACGGGTGACAGCAGCGTTGCCGCATCAGCCATAGACTTGCAGAAGCCGCTGATTCTGATGTTCGGCGGCGTCTTTCTGCTGTATCTGTACTTCCACTGGCTGTTCCTGGAGAAGAAGAACCCGCTGTTCGTGGAGCGGTTCTTGAAGGAGAAGCACGGCGTTTGGTTCTTCGCTTTCGCCGCCGTCATTCTGGTGGTCGTCATGTACTTCGCGCGAGCTAATCCGTTGATGATGCTTGCTGCCGCCATTGGAAGCGCCGCTTTCTTTATACTCTACGGTCTGCGGGAGACGGCTGAGGCTGAAGAGCGAGAAAAAACCGCTGGGAGAAACCTGAGCGACGCCTCCAAGTTCCTGTACCTGGAGGTTCTGGACGCTACTTTCAGCTTCGACGGTGTGATAGGCGCGTTTGCGTTCACCATCAACCTCATACTAATCTTGGTAGGCATAGGCATTGGCGCCATGGTCGTTCGGGAGTTGACGATTAAAGGGATTGAGCGCGTGGCGAAGTACAAGTACCTCAAGAACGGCGCTTTGACATCCATCGGTTTCTTGGGGCTTTTCATGGTGGTGGAGAGCTTTGGGCTAGAGCTCACGGCGTACGCGCCCATTGCAGTGACGCTGCTGCTTGTGAGCATAGCGTTTTACCTGTCTCGGCGCAGCTTGCGGAAGGGTTTGAGCTGAGCTTCGGTTCGGTGGCGTCTCGCCAAAGCTTTCCGGATGCTGAGGTTTACTACGTAAATCTGGGGGCTGCATTTACGTAGTATTGAGAACTTTGCCACGTTATGGGAACCTTGTGTTTACGTGGTAGATTGGCATCGCATGTCAGATAAGATGCAACGGTGTCGATGAATGTTGAATATTGAGTATTGCTACACATTACTTTAATACGCATGCCTACTTACTCGATAGCAGGACCCACTAAATGCACGTGCTAGCCCAGCGAGTGAAAATCATGTCGAGAAAAACAGTTGTCTTAACCGCGCTTGTCCTGATTACGTTAGTTTCTCTCCAGAGTCTGGTCAGCCTCCCCGTTTCAGCGGAGTCTGCGCCCTCGCAACTCAAAATCTACGTCGGACCGACGAGTGTGCCCGCCGACAACAACGCCTACAACGTAATCATCGTGCAGCTCCTAGACTCCAAAAGTATCCCCATCCGCGCCAAAGAGGATACGACGGTGCGTCTGTCGTCTTCTCTGACGAACGTAGGCATTGTGGATTCGACGATAACTATACCAAAGGGTTCGGTCGACGCTCCTGCAAGCTTCCACTCCACTTACACGCCTGGTTCGACCACGATAACGGCCGCGGCGTCGGGTTTCATGACAGTGCAAGCGACCATAACGACGGTTGGACCCATCCCCTCGACACTCGCCGTTTATGGGTTCCCGCCCCTCCTGCCAGCTGACGGCAACCAGTACGACGCCGTGATTGTGCAGCTGCAGGATTCTGCCGGCACTCCGGCGAAGGCTCCGATAGGCGACGTAGAGGTGACGCTTTCGTCATCGAACGAAACTATAGGTGCCGTGCCCCCTTCGATAATCATCAGAGGCGGAAGCACTCACGCTGTAACTACCTTCAGGACAACGGTGAACGCCACGGGCACGGCGGTGGTCACGGCCATCGCGTCGGGTTACACCTCTGGGCAAGCAGCGTTCACCACTCAAATTATTGGGGCGCAGCCGACAAACCTCAAGGTCTACGTAGCTCCGCCGAAAGTTCCCGCTGACGGAGAAACCTTCAAGCAGGTAGCGGTTGAACTGCAGGACGCCAAGGGAAAAATAGCCAAGGCGAACGCTACGGTTGAAGTCACGCTGTCTTCGTCCAACACCCTCGTCGGCGCGGTTCAGGAACAGATCCTCATCCCAGTTGGTGCATCGTATGCGCTTGCCGACTTCAGCTCAACCTACAGTTCGGGCACATCGACGATAACCGCCGCAGCTACTGACCGCGTCAGCAGCCAAGCCGCGTTGACAACGGTTGGCCCCATCCCCTCGAAGCTGGCTGTGTACTGCGTTCCCTCAGTCCTGCCCGCGGACGGCAAATCCTACGAATCCATCAAGGTGCAGCTTCAGGACTCGAAAGGCAGACCAGCGAAGGACCCGGTAGGCGATATCACCGTCTACCTGTTCTCATCCAACCCCAACGCTGGCAACGTAAGCTCCACGCTGACGATTCCATTCGGCGCGACGCACGCTGACGGAACATTCTTTGCTACCTGCGCAGCGAACTCCACCACCGTGACTGCCCAGACCTCAGGCTACGACCCCGGGCAGACGAAAATCACGACTTACCTCATCGACCAGTTCACCCTGACCATGTCGGTCACCGTCAGCCCCGAGACGGTTCCTCCAGGCAGCCAAGCGACGATAAAGGCGTACCTCACGTACAACAACACCGGCCCAGCCTCAGGCGCCACGGTCAAGTTCACGTCGGACAAGGGTGCAAACTGCTCCGCCGCGAAGGATGAAGGCGCAGGCTACTACGCATCGGTGTTTACGGCTCCGAAAGTCTTCAAGAACACGGTCTACACCATCACGGTTAACGCCACGAAAGTAGGCTACAACGGCACCGTCAACAGAGCACAAGTGTCCGTGAACCCCAACTCGACCTCGGGTGTCACAGGAACCATACAGGTGCAGGTCGTTGAGGACAACGGCAGCCCAGTTGGCGACGCAAGCGTGTCATCAAGCGCACAGCCGACGGGAGAAAACACGCTGAACGGAGTGACGAACGCAACAGGTTTCGTGGCTTTCCCCAACGTCCTCGGCGGCTCGTACACGTTCCAGATATCCAAGGAAGGATACAACACAAAGGAGGAGACGGTTCAATTCGTCGCCGGACAGATGGCAAGCATCAGCGTCAGCCTCGCCAAAGCCTCTTTCCTCTCACTGACTACTATCATAGCAATAGTTGTGGTAGCGGTGGTTGCCGTTGTGGTGGCTGTTTTCATAATTCGGAGACGCCGAAGCTCGGACGAGACGGAAGAATAAGCCATCCCTAGCAAACGGCTGAGAGACAGGGTCTTAACTGGACAGCGTTGCTTACGGGTTAATCACGCAGCCATCACGAAATAACAACGCGCCGTCAACCTGAACGGTCGCCTTGGTCATGGAGGCCCACCAATGCCTATTGTTCAGCGTCCTGTTCTTGCCACCTTTGTCTTCATTGCCCCCGACGCCGATGGTTACACCGCCCAGCACTTTGTCGTCCTGAGTGAAACCATGCCTCAGACCAGGGTTCAGACCTACGCCGAAGAAAGCAAACTTGTCCAGGTCGCCTTGGCTCGACTTCAGGTAATCTTTGAACGCTTCGATTCCCCTCTCCGCACTGTGTTCCGTAACCTTGCCATGCTTGAACTCCAAGACTAAACCTTCAATCCTTTCGCGTCCCTTGATTAGGATGGGCGCATCGAAGACTGCTGTGCCCTCAAGGCTGCCTTCGTCTGGGGCGACTTCCACGAATCCCGAGGGCAAAAACTTCACAACACCCTGTGCAGCATCTTGTCTGCTGACTATGCTGTCGCCCTCGACAGCGTCTCGCCCAGCCAAATTGAAGTCTAAGCGTGTGCCGAACGAAGTCCGAACGCTCACTTCGTGGCCTTCGCGGAACCTACGGGCGAATCTCTCGCAGTTCGCCGCGATTTCACGCTGATTGACCAAGCAACCAGCAAGCATCGCGGCTTTCCAGTCTTGCCAGTTCAACCCCAAAGCTTGCGCTCGCTCCTGAGTAACCAGGCAATATTCGATGCCTAGCGTGCGAACAGAACGTTCCTTTGCTTTTTTTCGCCACTGGTCCATGTACCTGTTGGACCCCAAGTACCAGACATCGGCGAGTTCCTGCTTCTCCCGAGGAATCTTCGACCAGTCCACTGGTGTTTTCGGACCAAGCATGAAAACAAACGCGTCTGTCTGGCCCAGCATGGCAGATTGACTTGACGGAAGAGTCTCAAGTTGCTCCTTGGGAGTCTCGGTGAGTGAACGAAGCCAGAAATCCTCCGACGTGAGCGTGACGGTTGGATGTGCTCCTCGTTGCCTGCATGCAAGCGCAATCTCGGAGGCAAGGTCGACCGTGTGGTCCCACGTTTGCACCCAGACGTTCTCGCCAGCCTTAACGTTTAGGCATGTGTCGACTATCTGGCTTACGAGCTGCGGCGGCTCCGGCATCGGGAAACGCTCCCTGTTGAAGATTGGAGGTTTAAGCAGATAAATCTTGAAGCTCAACAACCTGCATTATACGTATACAAGGGGCGGTTTTGAAGGATTTATTTTAATATCGCCTGCCTCAACATGACAACTCATGCTCGGCGTCGTCTTAGCCTTGCTTTCCGCAGCCGCCTCAGGCTTGTCCGTCGTCCTCGTCAGGAAACACTCCGCAGGATCAAGCGTCTTCAACATGAGCTTGGTCATCACGGCTGTGGGCATGGCTGTCCTCTGGCCCCTCGCCATACTCTTACCAGGCTCGGAGACGCTGAGCGTTGAGAGTTTTCTCTTCTTCGCGGTCAGCGGCTTGCTCTCTCCGGGAATCGTGCGCCTCTTCTACTACAAAGGCTTGAAAACGCTGGGCGCATCGGTGAACTCGGGCGTATTCGCGATCTACCCGCTGTACAGCGCGCTCCTCGCCATAGTCCTGCTCAGCGAAATCCTGTCCATCTGGAATGCGTTGGGGATTCTGGCGATTCTCTTCGGCGTCGTTTTCTTGGAGATAAGCACGAACGGAAACAACGGGCAGGAAAAAACCACGTGGAGAAGCTTCCTGTTCCCCGTGCTCGGCGGCGTAACGCTGGGCGTGTCCAGCATCCTCAGAAAATACGCCATAGACCTTTCAGACACGCCTGTGTTGGGCGTTGCCGTAGCCTACTGCTTCTCGCTGCTGCCCTACGCCCTGATGCTAATCGGGTCGGTTCCCACGCGAAAAAACCTATCTTTGAAGCGGGATTTCCGCTGGTTCTGGGTGGCAGGCGTGGGACAAGCGGTCTCTTGGATGCTGGCATTCTACGCGCTCAGCTACGAGCAAGTTTCCATAACGACTCCGCTGCTTTCGGTGGAGCCTTTGTTCGTGGCGCTCTTCGCTTACCTCTATCTCAGAGAACTGGAACAGGTTTCGGCTAGGCTGCTGGCAAGCATAGCAGTCACCGTACTTGGAGTCGCACTGGTAACAATCTGACAAGTACGCATCCCACCACGCAGCACACATTTTGAAAGCAGAGAACCAAATTCAACCAACACTTCACGTTGTAAATAGGGGGCTATGGACTGCACCGACCCCAGAGCAGCCCAGTCACCTCAAGCAACTCCAATCAAAGGTGCATTGGCACAATCGCCGAGCACCAAGAACCATGACGCAAAGCTAACATAGAAACGACAAAAAAAGGAACGGGAAGAATTCCCCGAGAAAATGGAAAGAAACTGAGGCTATTCTGCCTCGTAGAACTCTTCCGCTTTCGGCGGAACAGGCGGCAAACCTCTGCGCTCGCGAATCTGAGTTATCGTCGGCAGCTGCATCTGCTCCGGCACAGGCGCCCAACGGCTGAACTGTGTAGCCCAGAAAGCCCTGCCCTGCGTGCTGCTGCGCAGCTCGTCGGCGATGCCGAAGCTCTCAGAAACGGGCATCTCCGCCTTGACGATGATCATATCCTCTTCAGTCGGCATGTCCAGAATTTTGCCTCTGCGCTTGTTCACCAGCGTGATTACGGGACTCACGAACTCGCTCGGCACCTTGCACTCGAAACTCAGCAGCGGCTCAAGCAACTTCGGATCACTCATCAGGATGGCGCAGAAAATCGGGCGCCAAGTCATAGGCAGAATCTGCGCTGGACCACGATGCACAGGGTCTTCATGCACCGTGACGTCTTCGAGGTTCACCTTCAACCCGTATGCGGGCTCTTTCGCTAGGGGTGAAGCGTGAACTGCCTCGCGGAATCCACCCTTGATGTGGTCGATGATTTCGTCCACGTACTGCCTGCCTTTGATGCGGTTGACTAAGATGTTGTTCTCTTCGATGGCGACTACGCCTTTGGCGTCGTCGGGTGTCCAGCCCATGTCGCGCAGGGTTTTGACGCGCTCGTCTTTGCTCTGCATCTCGCTGATTTTCTCTTCCTTCAGTGCCTCGATGATGTTCTCGGGCAGTTTCTCGATTGTTATCCACAGCTTGTTGTGCTTGTTCGGGCTCTTACCCATCACCGCTGGACCGCGATAGTCGTGGCTTATGGTTTCCCGGTAAATCACAATCGGCTTGCTCAGCTTAACCTTCAAACCAGCTTCCTGCATCCGGTAAGCCGTGATTTCCAAGTGCAGCTCACCCATGCCGCTAAGGAGGAACTCGCCGCTCTCCTTGTTCATCTTAAAGTGCAAATTCGGGTCTTCGGTCGTAAGCTTGTGCATAACCTTGTCGAACAACGGCAAGTCCTTCACATCTTCAGGCTCCACGGCAACGGTGACCACAGGGTCCGAAACGTAGCGCAAGCCCTCGAAGCTGTGGGTTTCCACGCCGTCCTCAGCGATGGTTTCGCCCACGTGGATGCTGGGCAAGCCTGAAATGGCGCCGATGTTGCCTGCTGGAACACGGTCGATGATGACTCTGTCGGTTGCCATGCTCATGAAGACCTGCTGAATCGTGCCTTTCTGGTTGCTGCTCACGAGTTGGACGACTTTGCCCTTGGTGATTGCACCGCTGAAAATCCTGCCAATGGCGACCGTGCCGCTGTGCGGGTCCACCTCAATCGTGGATATGCACATGAGCAGCGGCGCGTTCGGGTCGACTTTCGCCATGCCTTGACCCGTTGAGCTTTCGGGGTCACCTGGCCAAATCTGCGTCTGCCTGTACGGCTGCGCAATCAGCGGGTTAGGCAGGTGCTCGCAGAACATGTCCAGAATCGGCTCAGGCAGCGGGGCTCGTTTGCTGAGTTCGTCGACTTTTCTGCCGACTTCCTGTGGGTCGCCGGTGTATGCGTCGATGATGTCTTGGAACGTGACTTTTTTTGCTTTCATGTGTGTGAGGTTTAAGCCCCATTTGTGGAGTGCGCTGCCGAAGGCTACTCGGCTGTCTTCGATTTTGACTTGCCAGTCCTGCTTGTGCTCGGCTGGCGCGTACTTTTCGATGAGGTTGTTTACGCGGAGGAGGATTTTGGCGAATTTCCGCTGAATCTCTTGAGGTGTGAGTTTGATTTCTTTGATGAGTCGGTCGACTTTGTTGATGAACAAGATGGGTTTTACTCTCTCGCGAAGTGCCTGCATGAGGACAGTTTCTGTCTGTGTCATGGGTCCTTCGACAGCGTCAACCACGACGAGG
Source organism: Bathyarchaeia archaeon (assembly GCA_041946875.1). Taxonomy (GTDB): domain Archaea; phylum Thermoproteota; class Bathyarchaeia; order Bathyarchaeales; family Bathycorpusculaceae; genus JADGNF01. The sequence continues at coordinate 63,062 of JBHGBG010000006.1, read as the reverse complement.
GCGCCGTCAACTGCGCGTAAACTGCGTGTGACTGCGCCGCTGAAGTCGATGTGTCCTGGGGTGTCGATGAGGTTGATAAGGTAGTCCTGGTTCTTGTAGGTGTGGACGAGGCTGACGTTGCTGGCGAACACTGTCATTTGGCGTTTTTGTTCGAGGTCCCAGCTGTCGAGGAAGAGTTTTTGGCCTGCGGTTTGGGTGCTGATGATGCCTGCTGCGGCGAGCAAGCTGTCTGACAGGGTGGTTTTTCCGTGGTCAACATGCGCGATGATGCTGGTGTTTCGGATGATTTCTGGGTTGTTCATCAGCTTGACGATTTCTTCCGTTTGCCTATAACGTGCCATAACTAAGCATTCTCCATTCGGTGTGAATCGGGTTTAACCTGTGAGGTTTGGGTTTTTACGGGTGAAAGCATTTCCAAATCTCTCTGGAAAGGGGTAAGCTACATGGAAAGTGAGACTGTATCCTATTAACCTTATGGCATCGGTTTTGGAGTTTGCTTGAAGGTGGAAACGGTTGGTTTGCAGGGTGCAAACGGTAGTGTTGCGCTTGGAGCAGACTGTAGCCCCCTCTATTTATGCCCTTAACATGTACTGAGCGTGGCATGTCCTGCATTCTGCCTTTGTCGCATAAGGCTGTCCGCTGAGGAGTGATTGCTCAAGAATCAATGTTCTTTTCCCTGCCGTTGCAGAACGACTCGGCTGTCAACCTCAGGGGAAATTGGTTCGAGGAAGAAGTTGTTAGTTCTCGCGTGTTCTGAAAAATCTTCGGCTGAAGAATTTCCTGATTTCCTCAGCCACCACCACGACCACCGCGAGCGACAGGAGGAAAACCCAGTCCCATACGCCCAGCGCTGTGGTTCCGAAAAACTGCTGCATCAGCGGCACGTAAACCAGGAACGCGAGAATCGACAGTTGCGCCACGATGCCCAAGACTATCCACTTGTTGTGCTTGAGGTTGGACTTGAAGAGGGAGACCTTGGTGGTTCTGCAAGCCAGCACATTGCCCACCTGCGCCACGACTATGCCGGCAAAAGTCATCGTGACGCCCTTCAGATAGACTTGGCTGTTCTCAGCTAGGGGCATGCCGAGGCGCCAACCTCCTGCGGTCCAAGCGCCAAAGCAGCCTATCATGGCTCCCGCGGCGATTATCACTCCAACGTACAGCGAGCGGAAGAAGACTCTGCCCGTGAACAGCCTCTCCTTGATGCTTCGGGGCGGTTCCTGCATGATTCCAGCCTCAGGAGGCTCACGGCTCAAGGCCAGCGACGGGATGACGTCGATCGCTAAGTCTATGGCCAAGACTTGCACGACGAGCAGTGGCAGGGGAATGCCCAGCACAGCATACAGTACGTACGGAACGAGTTCAGCCCAGTTGTGGCTGAAGACGTAGACTATGAACTTCCTAATGTTCTCGTAGATGGCTCTGCCAGACTCCACCGCCTTCACAATCGACTCGAAACTGTCGTCAAGCAGCACGATGTCCGCGGCTTCGCGGGCAACATCCGTGCCCGAAACGCCCATGGCCACGCCTATGTCGGCTTCCTTCAGCGAAGGCGCGTCATTCGCGCCGTCGCCCGTGACTGCAACGACCTCGCCGCTGTCTCTCAGGACTTTTACGATACGGAGCTTCTGCTCTGGCGAGACACGGGCGAAAAGCACGTTCCCCTTCTTGACTTCACTCACGATGGCTTGGTCACTTAAGTTCTCCAAGTCTACGCCGCGTACGATTTGGCAGCACTGCGCGTCCACTATGCCCACCTCTTGCGCGATTGCCTGTGCTGTCGGACCGTAGTCGCCTGTGATTATGATGGTTTTGATGCCTGCTTCCTTTGCCTTCTTCACCGCGTCCCTAACTTCGAGCCTTGGAGGGTCACGCATGGCAGCTAAGCCTACGAAAATCATGTCTTTCTCGACTTCCTCGCCCTTTGTGTACTCGAACTTGGGCAGCTGCTTGTAAGCTACAGCTATGACACGTAGACCTTCGTTGGCGAATTCGCGGATTCGTGCTTCAATCCACATTAGGTTGTCTTCGTTGAGTTTCTCCACTTTGCCGTCGACGAGAACCCTCGTGCAGATATCCAAGATACTCCTGGGGGCGCCTTTCGTGTAGATGTAGACGTCGCCGTTGAGTTTGTGCACGGTGGTCATTCGTTTGCGCTCGAAACTGAAGGGCAAAATATCCAACGTTGGCTTCTCCGCCTGCGCATCCTGAATGTTCATGCCGTACTTCAGGGCGGCAACGAGCAGTGCGCCGTCGGTTGGGTCTCCGATTACGCTCCAGCACCGGTTTCTGTCTGAAGGCGCGTCGAGCTTGGCGCCATTGCACAGCGCGGCAATTTCCAGCAGCCTCTCCAGAGAGGAAGTCTCTTCTGCCTGTAGCGGTCTGCCGTTGATAGTGAAGTCGCCCACGGGGCTGTAACCAAGCCCGGAGACTTCCACTACACGGTCTTTAACCCACAGCTTGTTGACGGTCATTTCGCCCTTCGTTATCGTACCCGTCTTGTCCGTGCAAATCACAGTGACGCTGCCCAGCGTTTGGACTGCTGAGAGCCGCTTGACGAGCACGTTCTGCTTCACCATCTTCAAGACGTTGATGGCTAAAGCGCTGGAGACGGTGACCTGCAAGCCTTCGGGAACGCAAGCCACCATGACACCGATCATGAACAGGATACTCTTGTAGAAGTCCACGTGCAGCCACAGGAGACTCGCCACGAAGAAGACGGCGCCGACGGCGATGGCTATGATAAAGTCATACTTTGCGGTCAGCGCAATCTCCTTCTGGAGAGGGCTGTCTTCTTCGTGAATCGCCTGTGTCAAGTTGGCGATTTGTCCGAACTGCGTGTTCATTCCAGTAGCGTACACGACAGCTTTGCCCTGCCCCTTCGCAACGCTCGTACTCATGAAAACCAAGTTGGGCGCGTAAAGATACGCTTTCTCCACGGTTTGGACGGTTTCCGCTACCCTCGGCTGAGGTTCCGATTCGCCCGTTAAGGGGACGTTGTTGGTCCATAAGTCGAATGCATCAATGAGCCTTGCGTCGGCGGGCACTCGGTCGCCTTCTTCCAGGAATATGATGTCACCTGGAACGATTTCTTTCACGGGAATGCGCTGGAGTTCTCCGTCTCGAATGACTTTGGCGTTTTCAGGCATCCAGCTCTTGAGCGTTGCCATGGCTTTCTCGGCGCGAGCTTCCTGGAACAGGCTGAGGAAGATGTTTACGAACACGACCGCGAGGATGATGAGGCTTAGGTCAACTTCTCCGGCGATGAACGAGAGGGCGCTGGCAAAAAGCAGCAGGATGCCAAACAAGTCCCGGAAGTGCTTGATGAACTTGTAGAGAAACGGCGTCTGCCTCTTCTCGAAAAGCATGTTCAACCCGTACTTCTTCAGCCGAGTTTTAGCTTCTTCGCTGGTCAACCCGTTGGGAGAGGCGTTCAGGTTTTCAAAGACCTCGTTGACAGGCATAGAAGCAGCTTTTTCCAAACTTATTCCGCCAAAACCTCAGAATCCTGCGTTAGGGACCTCTAGCGCATTGACGAGAAAGTGACAGTACTGCTGAAATGACTGGTTCTATGTTGGTTGTTTGTGCTGGCCGATTTTGATGGCACATTCATATCCTCAGCGTCTAATCCTCGTGTAAGGACGAGTTTTGCCTTTTAAGGTTTGTTTTTGCCCCTAAAAATGAGGAGTTACTTTTAAACTAATCGGATGCTAAAGCGGATTTGATGGACAGGTTCCGCCCAAGATTACTCGAAAGACGCGACCTATGGCAGTAACACTTAAATTTCGAGATTATCCAGATAATCTAGGTAATCCAATTTGGCGACGATACTAATCAAGAACGTGCCCGAAGATGTCTTGAAAGAACTTAAAAAACTTAAGGTGGACCTCGGCTGCAAAACCTGGGCGGAACTGCTAGCTCAGCTCGCAGCCTCATGCGAAGTGCCGCTGGTGACCGAAGAGAAAAGGCGCCGAATGAAAAGCGGAGTCGAGGGGCTGCTCAAGCTCCGAGCAGAAGTCACCAGCAAGTGGAAGGAGCCGCCCACGGTTCTCGAGGAAATTCGGAGGTCCAGACGCCACGAAACCGCATAACCCGCTGTTGACCGTTGATTCAAACGTAGTGGTCTCGGCGCTGAGGACCAAGGAACCCACGAGCGAAAGGTGTGTGGAGATACTTGCCAAGGCATCAGAGGAATTCGTCTTGGCAGAACCCAGCATCGTTTACCAAGAAGTCTGCGGCACACTCGCCAGAAGAGTCAGTCTAGAAACGGCAAACAAGGCAAGGAAACAGCTGGACCAAATCATCGAACCCAAGATGCTCACAACCTGCGACAGAAAAACCTGCGTTTCAGCCTTCGCCCTCTGCGCAGAATACAACATCTACGCCGTGGACGCACTCTATCTGCACGTAGCCCTGAGAAACCACGCCATACTGGTTTCGCTGGACAAGGAATTCGTTGAGAAGCTTGGCGGTCACAGACTGCCGATAGAGGCATACACGTCCGAAGACTTCCCCTACTAGCAGTTTGAGGAAAGCCTTAATGCCCAGCGAACCAGTACAGAGGTTTGGATGAATCTTTATGATTGTTGTCGGCATCTGCGGTAGCCCGAGGCAGCAAGCCACCGAGCACGTCCTCAAGGAAGCGCTGCGCATGCTCGCGGAGAAAGGGTTCGAGACGCGGTTCTGGACCGTCCGCGGCAAACGCCTCGGCTTCTGCACCCACTGCGACTACTGCCTCAAGAACAAGGAATGCTCCGTAAAAGACGACATGCAAGAACTCTACGCCCTGCTCAGGGAGGCGCAGGGCATAGTCTTCGCCACGCCAGTCTACAACGGCGGAGTCAGCGCCCAGACCAAGACGGTGATGGACCGATGCCGCGCCGTCGTAGCAGCAGACAAAGACTTCTTCAGGGGCAAAGTCGGCATGGGCCTCGCGGCGGGCGGCGACCGCGCGGGCGGACAGGAGGCGGCGCTCATGCAGATTCACATGTTCTTCATCTTAAACGGCGCCGTGCCCGTCAGCGGCGGGTTCTTCGGCGCGAATCTGGGCGCCACGTTCTGGACCAAAGACACGCTGGACGGCGCGAAGGAGGATGCAGAGGGTTTCCGAAGCCTGCGGAAGACGGTGAAGCGGTTCGCTGAGTTCCTGAACACTTACCAGAGCAATCACGGAGAGAAAGGGAAGCATGACTGAAGAACAAGCCAAACCCAAGAAGCGAAGAGTAGCCTGGGGAATCACGGGCGCGGGCGACCGAATCGCCGAGTACGTCGAAGTAATGAAGCAAATCAAGAAGGACTACGGCGCCACAGTGGAGATACACGTCTTCGTCTCCAAAGCGGCGGAAACCGTGCTCAAGTACTATGGACTGGAAGGCGAGCTGAAGCAGAACTTCGCGAAAGTCACGGTGGAGGTTAATTCGAACTCACCGTTCCTCGCGGCGTGGATGCAGATGCACAAGTACGAGTTCCTACTCATCGCTCCAGCCTCCTCGAACACGGTGGCTAAAATCGCTTATGGGATTGGGGATACGATGCTGACGAACGCGGCGAGCATGAGCCTCAAGGCTTTCGTGCCCGTCTACGTCGTGCCCAGCGACTTCGAGGAGAAAACCGTCGTCACCACGCTGCCAAGCGGCAAGGAGATGAAGCTGAGAATCCGCAGGGAGGACGCTGAGAACACTCGGAAGCTGGAGCGCATGGACGGCGTAACCGTGCTCGACAGCCCCCAGAAAATCCCAAGCGTCTTCGAGAAATGGTTCAAACAGGCAATAGCGGGCGGACACGCTTAAAAGCAGAATCCCCTCTATCTGCATACTTCAAGTGGCGAAACGTCGTGTCCGACCAGTTAACCGCGCTCTACCTCATGATTCCCCTTGTCGCCGGCATAGTCGCCGGCTACGTCCTAAGGAACCGGAAACAGCTTAAGCTCGCCAAGGCTTCGGTGCCCATCGTTCTGGTGCTGATTTTCTGCATTGGCTTCGGCATCGGCTCGAGCAACGAGCTGCTGGCGGCTATGCCCACGGTGGGGTTGCAGGCGCTGGTCATCTGTGTCTTAGCGGTGTCGTTCAGCATCGCCTTCGTCCTGATTGGCAGGAGGCTGATGAAGGCAGAGTGATAAAGTACGTCGTGTTGGCGCTTGTGCTGGGCGTCCTGTTCGGCTACTTGAACAACAACTTCCTGGACGCGGTGCCTAACGGGTTGGTTTCGGACCAGCTTTTCCTCGCTACGCTCATAGTCATGCTGTTTGTCTTCGGGTTCATGTTCGGCATGGACAGCGAGTCCATCCAGAAGATGCGGAAAACGGGCGCCCGAATTGTGGTCTTTCCTGTCTTGGTGGCGTTGGGCAGCATCGCAGGCGGTTTGGTTGCGGGCTTCATCCTCCAAATCAACGTTGCCGGCACCACGGCGATTGGCTCAGGTATCGGCTGGTACACGCTCGCGGGACCCGTGATGAAGGACATGCTCGGTGTCCAGTGGGGAACCCTAGCGTTCACAGCAAACTTCTTCCGCGAACTCCTGACAATAGTGTCGATTCCGCTGATGGTCAAGCTGGACAAGTACGCACCCATCGCTTCCGGAGGCGGCACGACGATGGACACGACGCTACCGTTAATTGTCAGGTACTGTGGTAAGGACACGCTTATCACCGCGTTCTCAAACGGGCTCGTGCTATCGTTGATTGCGCCGTTTGCCATAACCGCTTTTGCTTCACTTGCCTGACAACAAAATAGGAGTGCTGCTTCAGAGGATGGCGCCTAAACCTTCCAGTCCACCGAACAACAGAAAACTCGAAACCACATAGCCCAGTATGACGCCCGGAACGAGGAACGGCAAACCCGCCTGCGGCTTCCCCTTGAACACGAATATCATGAGCACGGCGAACCCGACGAGCCCGCCTGCAACGACTGAAAGAGCAACGAGGAGACCGTCGCTGGGCAGGCTATGGAAGACCGCTGCGGCTAGGATGCCTGGTATGACGATGTCGCCCGTACCCATAAAGAACGCTTCCCGCTTTTCGCCCTCATCGAGTTTCTGCTTCAGCCGTTTCTTCTCCTCCAGAAGCGAGTAGCCTCTCTTCTTGGGGATGACGAACAGCACGGGCAGTTTCAGGTCCACCAGGGTGTCGGCGAGGTCGATCATGTGCTTTGTTTTGTAGACGGATATGGCGTCGTAGAGCGCCATGACAATGAGCAGGATAATCACCATCAGGACAGTCAAGGATATGCCTAAGATGGCGATGGCGCCAACACCGGTGAGGGCAGCGCTGATGTCTACGACATACCACTCGGGATACTTGTACAGAAGGGCAACTATGACAGCCGTCAAGGCTATGGACAAGCCGATGCAGACCCAAACATCTGGAATAGCCAAGTTAAACAAGGGATAGAACACGTACAAGTCGAAGATGCCTGTGGCACCTATGAAGATGGCTTGAATCCACTCCTTCTTCCCGTACTTGGCTATGAGCAGGATGACCGCGGTGAAAACGACCAGAACCACGAAGAAGAACACGAGGTTCCACGGGTCACTCGGGTTAATGAACGCCACTTCGCCCGCGGCTTCGAACGGTCCGGCTACCGCCAGCGCTAGACAGTTGACCAAGACAATCAATCCTCCCATTGCGATGACGGGCAGGATGTCGACGGTTCGGACTTTCTCGTTCATGGCACGTTATAGACTGGAGTTTGCTATTTATGGATATGCCCCATTCTCACCCCAAAGATACACGGGATGCACTCCGCTAGCGAGTCCGGTTTAACTCTTCGAGCGTGCCGCGACTCTATTGTAACATCGTTCGCAGAACAGGCTGCGCTTATGGTCCGTGTCAATGATTGAGTTCGAGAAGTACATGACGCAGGACGAGCGTGCGCAGTGCCTCAAGCCAAACGTGTGCCCAACCTCGTGGACAGCCTCCTTCGCCGCCCTCTCCAGAAGCAGCTCCGCATCTGGAGGCGCACGGTAGAACTCGGGCCTGAGTCTCCAAAGAGAAATCACCGCTGCTCTTCCAGGAAAAGATGCTTCGCCGAACACGAAGTTCAGTCCCGCTACGTACATGTCCACGTCTACGACGCCCAGGATGCAGTCGAACTCGTGGTGCTTCTCGGCGTACAGTTGGATGCCTAACAGAATCGTGTCTGAACGGTATTGACCGCGGCTTTCATCCAAAGCCTCAGGCGAAAGTGGCAAGAATTCCTCGATGACTGCGCAGGTTGCCTCTGGAAAAACATGAGTTAACTCGGCTCGAACACTCTCCACAACCACATCGGGCACTTGGCCCACGCGCAAGAGCCCCAGCTTCATGCCTCGGTTAAACCTCGAACGTTTCCCCAGTTCGGGGCGCCACAGCCTCCAGCCCGAGCTCTGTCTTAGCCCAGTTAGCGAACAGCTCGCAGTTGCCCTCGGCGCCGTGGACGACGAAGACCTTGGGTTTGCCGCCGAGTCTCCTCAGAGTCTCCTTAAGCTGAGTGGCCCCGCAGTGGCTGCTGAAGTCGAAGTGCTGAACCTTGGCTTTGATTTTTCGCACCTTGCCGTCGATGGTGCAGATGCCCTTCTCCATCAGCTCCTTGCCCGGCGTGCCCGGAATCTGGTAGCTGACGAGGAACACGGCGTTGCCGGCTTTCTTGCCGATTTTAGACACGTAGAACATGGCGGGTCCGCCCTTCAGCATGCCCGCAGGCGAGACTATGACGCAGGGACTTTTCAGGGCTCTTCGGCGGTCTCTCCATCCTTCCACCCACTCGACCGAGTGCATCGCGTCAGTGAACAGCTTTGGGTCGCGGAGGAACTCCTTGTCGTTAAGTATCACCCGGCTGGCTTCTCTCGCCATGCCGTCGAGAATTACTGGGAACTCGAAGTGGTACGCTGCCAACACCGTAGCAATTTCCTGCGCTCTTCCTACACCGAAAGCTGGTACGAGAACGGTTCCGCCCTTCTCTACCACATCAGTGCACGCTTCCACGAACCGCTTCTCCAGTTCGGGTCTGGGCGTGTGGTCCTCGTTCGCGTACGTGCTCTCCATCACAACGGCGTCCAAGTCTCCATAGTCCATGGATGCACCGGGGAGGAGTTTGCTCTCTTCGAGGTTGAAGTCGCCCGTGTACAGCACCCGTTTGCCCTCACCCTCAACAAGAACAGAGGCGCTTCCTGGCGTGTGTCCCGCGTTCAGAAGCTGGAATTCCATGTTACCGACTTTCTCCTTGACGCCGTAGTCCATGTGTTTGTTGCTGCGCATCATCGTCCTAAGCTCGAGGTATTCGAACGGCAGGTAGTAGCCCGACAGGTGGATGAAGTCTTGGATGAGCAGTTGCGTCAACTCCAAGTTTAGCCTGTTCGTGTAGAGAGGTCGCTTGCCGTCGATGTAGAAAATGGGCACGGCGCCCGAGTGGTCCAAGTGACTATGCGTAAGAATCATGGCGCTGACATCCTTCGGTGGCACGTGCATGGGAAAGCCCGGTTGCCGGTCGAGCATGACGCCGTAGTCCAGCAAATACTGCGTGTTTTCGGACTTGACGGATATGCCTATTCTGCCTACTTCGCGTGCTCCGCCCAAAAATCCAAGCTGCAATCAGGACCAATCCTTTTGAGTCGAGGCTAACGCATATTGAAGAAGAACCGCTGTTTTAAAAACGTATTGACCTGTCCGACGGCGAAACGGACACCCAACCGCGCTTTACAGCTTTCAGAATCTCATCCACATCCAATGAAGCCTGAACCTCCGTGTACACCGAATAAAGCTCCGAAGGCTTGTGGCTGTCGCTACCCGCTACCCCTGGCAGGTTCAACTCGGCGGCGAGTTCACGCGCCTGCCTGTTGGCTTCGGCTTGGGAGCCGCCGTTCAAGACCTCGATGGCGTCGACGCCGCTGGTTCGTGCCCGTTCGCCCAAGCCCCATTCACGGAACGGATGCGCCGCGACCGATACGTAGGCATGGGCTCTGGCGAAGTCAACCACGTTCTCCACGGTCCAGGGTTTGGGCGGCAGTTCTTCGGCGCCTAGTATGACTATGTCGCCTTCGGGTGTGCTTATCTCCACGCCTGGAACGATGAGGACGTCGGGATAGGCCTTCGCGAGTTGCCTAACCGCGTCGATGCCCCTGACAGAATCGTGGTCTGTCACCGCCGCCACCTTGATGAACGGGTGCGCAACAAGCTGCTCGACGAGGGCTTTGGGCGAGGTTTCGGAGTCGTCGGAAAACGTGGTATGAATATGCAAGTCGGCTCGAATCAAGGTTCTTCGCTCGGGGTTTTCCTCAGAATGTTCTCCAAACGAGTTAAAATCTCTTTGCTCGGCTTCCCGCGGAGTGGCAGCCAGCTGAATCTGATGCCTTTTTTGGCGCATGCCTTCCCGCACTGGCTCCTGACTGTGTTGCCCCAGGTTTCCGCATCATGCAGGAGTACAACTGCGTCGTAGGCTACGCGTGCAATGTACTCAGCAGCTTGCTTGGCGACGTAGTCGACGGCTTCCTGGTCCAGAGGCAAAGTGGTCTCGTGCTGGCTTAACGGATAAACCTCATCCAGCTCCAGCGGAACCACGCCGAAAGGCGCAGCGTAGAAGCATATGTGCACGCGATTCGTCTCTTCCTCGCCCAAGCCTCTTAGGGCGCGGTTAACGGTCTTGAATTCTTCTGCCCTGTGGAAAGGCTTTGTGCGAGTCTGAGGCACGAGCAGTAGCGTCTCTGCGTTTTCGGGCGGGCAATAACGTTCCAGCATGCGCTTGCGATGGCGCGTCACTTCTGGACGCGAGACCCCAACGGCGTCGAAGAAGAAGAGCCCGCTCGGCTTTACGGCGGGACTGAACTTCTCGAGTAAGTCCTTGTAGTTGCTGGCTTTCTTCAGCGCCGCCAGCAACGCTGGGTGGGCGTGGGCTCGCATTTCAAGGTGCTCCCAGAGCCTTCCGTCTCGGATAGCCTGCTTTATCCGCCGAAGCTCAGCGGCGCAGACGTGCAGGTTGTGCTCCGCCAAGAAAACCTCGCGTTCCTGCTTAGGCATTTCCTGCACAGCCTTGGGGGTGTTGCCTGAGCATCGGGGGCATTGGCAAGGGAAGTAGTCCAGTTCGCCCAGCCGCCAAGTGCCGTTCTCCGTCATGTACCGTCCGTCTCGGGCGTATAGCGCGTACGCTGCCGAGTCGAACAGGTCGCAGCCCAGCGCCACGGCCAATGCGAACATGGCGGGGTGCCCAGCGCCGAAGAGGTGCAGCGGTCGCTCGACGGGCAGGTTCATCTTGGCTGTGACTATCATGTCGACAAGGGTGTCGAAGCGGTAGCCCTCCATGACCTCGGTCGGGCTGCCCAACGCATGGATTTGGAACGGCAACTTACCCATGGCAACAGCAGACTTTTCGACTAGGTCCAGGTGTTTTCCGCCCTGGACAGGTCCGACCCAGAGGATGTCTTCGCGGGTTTTCAGCTTGAAGAAGGCTTTGGCGCGTTTGAGGGTTTCAGCCACCGTTTCCTGGGCGCGTTCCTTGCGGACGTGCCAGCCTGTGGGGATGTCGAGTATGGTGGCGATGTCGCTGCCGATGCATTCCTGGTAGTTCACGATTTCCGCTTGGTTGACCTCGACGCCGCCGTAGACGAGGATTTGGTAGGCGCCTGAATCCGTCATGACCGCGCCTTCGTAGTCGAGGAATCTGCGGAGTCCCTGGTCAACGACTCTGCTGCCGTAGCGTTTTTTGAGTATGTAGGCGTTCGTGATGACGGCTTCGAAGCCGAACTCCTCCTTTAACCGTCGGGTGGGCACGGGCTGGACGCTGGGGTTCACTACGGGGAAGAGCAGCGGAGTCTCAAGCGTGCCGCTTTTGGTTTTGAGTTTGCCGATTCGGGCGAGGAGGTCTTTCTCTTTGGTTTCGAAGCTCATGCGTAACCTGAGGGAATCTGGTTGGGCGGGTGTAAAAAACGTTAGCCCTTTTGAGACGCCGACCAAAAAGTATAATTGCGCACGCTTCCGTTTTTCTTCTTGAGGGATTCTACTTGTTGCCGATTGGTCTTTTGATGAAGGAGCACAGGCTCATCGAGGAAATGGTTTCAGGCGTCCGACTGGAACTCGACAGGGAGAAGGAGCAGAAGACTGTGAACTTCCCGTTCCTGGAAACCGCCATAGACTTCTTCCGAACCTACGCGGACCGATGCCACCATGGCAAAGAGGAGAACATCCTGTTCAGGGAACTCGCAAAGAAGGCGCTGTCGAAGGAGCACGCGCGGGTCATGCGGGAGCTCGTGCAGGAACACGAGTATGCAAGGAAGACTGTTGGCGAACTCGAAGACGCCAAAGGTGCATTCAGCCAGGGCGCTGCGGAATCGCTGGAAGAAATCGAAGCCATACTGCATAGACTAATAGACTTCTACCCGAAACACATCGTGAAAGAGGACAAGGAATTCTTCTACCCCACAATGAGCTACTTCACGGCGGCGGAACAGGAGAAGCTCATGCAGGAATTCTACGAATTCGACCGCGCACTCATCCACGAAAAGTACCAGGCAATCACAGAGAACGCGCTGAGGACGGTTCGTGTTGGAGACCTGACGAAGTGGAAGTGTACCGTCTGCGACTACGTGTACGACCCGTTGAAGGGTGACCCGGAGCATGGCATAAAGCCTGGAACAGGGTTTAAGGAGCTGCCTGAAGACTGGGTGTGCCCTGTGTGCCTTGCGCCGAAGGGCGCGTTTATAGAAGTCAAGTAGCAAGCGCCGTCTTGAAAGGTTTTTATGGCTAACGCTGCACAGTACGGTTGATGTCGGGCAAGGAATTTTTCACCAACCGTTACGAGCAACTGGGCTGGAACTTTCACCAAGTCAAGCCCAAGCAGGCAATCAGGATAAACGAGACCAATGCCGAAAAAAAGAACCTCCCCGCGAGGCTGCGCGGTTTAGGCGTGGCTCTTGAGAAAGTGCCTTTTCTCCAGTCAGGCTACTGGGTTGGAAAATCCAGAGTCTCCGCTGGCGCAACCGCCGAGTACCTGCTAGGCTTCTACTCAATTCAGGAAGCAGCTGCCCAAATCCCAGCCACTCTCTTCACGGGCTTGAAGGGCAAAGCGGTGCTTGACGCATGTGCAGCTCCAGGCGGAAAAACCACGCAACTCGCGGACCTCATGACCAACAGCGGCGCCATCGTAGCCTTAGATGTGGACCGAAATCGCCTAGCTGCCCTGACGAATCATTTGGAGCGCTGCCACGTAGGCAACACCGTCGTGTACAACATGGACGCGAGACGGACAACCACGCTAGGCATCAAGTTTGACAGGATACTGCTGGATGTTCCGTGCTCGGGCAACTTCGCCTCAGACCCAATGTGGTTTAAACGTCGAAGCCTCGCGGACGTAGAGCGCAACGCGCACCTGCAGCGGGAAATTCTCGCCGAAGCCGTCAACTGCCTCGCCGATTGCGGTGAAGTCGTCTACTCCACCTGCTCGCTAGAACCTGAAGAGGACGAGTTAAACATCGACTGGGCAGTCAGAAACCTGAATGTGTCGGTTGAGGAAGTGCCCGTCGCCGTGGGCGTTGAGGGGCTGACGGAAGTCCTCGGGCAGAGGCTGGACGCCTCCATGCGGCGTTGCAGGCGCATCTGGCCGGGAGAAACGCAGGGGTTCTTCGTCTGCAAGTTCAAGAGGAAGGCGGAGGCAGCATGAAGCAGATTGAAGCTTTTGCGGCTCAGTTCGGCGCCAAAATAGCCCTAAACCCCGAGTTCCTGGTTGAGAGAGCGTCGCGGTTCTACCTTCTGAACCTGAGACTGAAGGAAATCGCCCGGGGCGACTTCTACTATGCTGGACTATACTTGGGCAAGGTCAAGCGGGGTGTGTTCTTTCCAAGCTTCAACCTGCTGCAGATGCTGGCGAATGCGGCGGCGAACAAGGTTGTTCTGAACCAGAAGGCTGCGTGGCTGTTCATCTGCGGCAGAGACGTCTTCCGCAAGGGCATCGCGAAGGCGCACGGTGCCGCAAGCAAGGGGAAGCACACGTTGGTCTTGAACGAGTTCGGCGAATGCCTCGGGTTCGGCAGAATAACCAAAGACTTCGATAAAGCCGCGGAGGATGATGTTGTGGTTCGGAATGTGCTGGACGTGGGCGACTTCGTTCGCCGCGAACGATGAATCTGGAGCGATTGTTATCCGTTTGTCTCGCATGTGCTGTGAAGGCATGTTTTTGCATGTTTTTCCTGCGCAAGGTGCCTCAAGAAGCACAGAGCAGGGTTTCAGTCTGAAGGGAATTTGTTGAACGTTTATCGAGCCAACCCAGCCGATAAGCTTATATATGTTTACGATTAATGTGTTTTCCATAACATATGAAAACCCAACTAACGTTAATGTGAGGATAGAAAAATGAAGAATTTCAAAAACGCAGTCTGGAAAGAGAACGTAACCAAAGTCGTCCAACAAATCCAAGAGCAAGACATCAAATTCGTCCGACTCCAATTCACTGACATAAACGGTATGATAAAGAACCTCGCCGTGGCATCAAAGAACATCGAAGGCATATTCGAGAACGGCCAGTCGTTCGACGGCTCCAGCATCACGGGCTATCGCCCCATCGAAGAATCCGACATGGTGCTGTTTCCCGACCCCACCACGTTTGCCGTCCTGCCGTGGAGACCCAAGGAGAAATCCAGCTGTCGACTCATCTGCGACATCTACACCCCACAGTACAAACGGTTCGAAGGCGACCCAAGGTACATCCTTGAACGAGCCATAGAAAAAGCCGCAAAAGCAGGATACACGTACATCTGCGCCCCAGAACTAGAGTTCTTCATAGTCAAAGAAAGCGAAAACGGCGGGCTACCCACCCCAATTGACCTGGCAGGCTACTTCGACTTCCACCCAGGCGACCTAACCGACGACCTGCGCAGGGAAATCGCTGACATGGCGGAACCATTCGGCATAGACATCGAAATCAGCCACCACGAAGTGGCGCTGGGACAGAACGAAATCGACTTCAAGTACGGCGAAGCACTGGAAACCGCGGACCGAGCGGTCACGATGAAGATGGTCACGAAAATAGTCGCCGCACGCAACGGCTACGTCGCCACCCACATGCCCAAACCCTTCGCCGGCATCAACGGCTCAGGCATGCACACGCACCAGAGTTTGTGGAACAAGGAGTTGACCGAGAACTTCTTCTACGCCGACGACCCGAAAAGCGGCTACCTCTCCAGCCTCGCCAGAAACTTCATAGGCGGACAGCTGGCGCACGGACGCAAGATGAGCGCCATCCTCGCTTCGTGGCCGAACAGCTACAAGCGGCTGGTGCCGGGCTACGAGGCGCCAGTGTACCTAGCGTGGGCGCACAAGAACCGCTCGCCGCTCATCCGCGTGCCCAACTTCGGCGGCAAGAAAGCTGCTGCACGCTGCGAAATCCGCTGCCCCGACGGTTCAGGCAACCCCTACCTGCAGTTTGCCGTACTCTTGGCCACGGGCTTGGACGGCATCAAAAACAAGATTGACCCAGGCGATCCCGTGGAGCTGAACGTTTACCACATGAGTTACGAGGAACGCAAAGCCCGAGGCATCGTCTCTCTGCCCGAATCGCTGAAGGAAGCCCTAGATGAGATGGAGACGAGCGACTTGATGCGGGAGACGCTGGGGGAAACTGCCTTCGAAAACTTCCTCCGCGAGAAACGCAAAGAGTGGGATCTCTACCGCATGGTCGTCACCGAGTGGGAAGTCAACCGCTACATCAAACGACTCTAAACCCGAAGCCTCCTTCTTTGGGCACGCCACTTTTTTTCCTTCTTCAGCCCTTGATGCTCTCGACTAGCTTGCCTATTTCCACTTCTGTCTGAGTTCTCTTCGCCAAATCCTTCAAGACGACTTTGTCTTCTTTGAGTTCGCGTTCGCCCACTATGACCGCATAGTCTGCTTCCTTCCGCTTGTCCGCATCCTCCAGAGCTTTGGTCATTCTTCGCCCCATAACCTCGAACTTGGTTGGGATTCCTGCGTTCCTGAGCATCTGAGCGATTTTCAGGGCTTCGCCTTTCTGCTCTTCCTTGACTGGGACAACTACAACGCGCTTCAGCGGTTCTCTCTTTAAGGCAGCTTTTTGCGACTGCAGCGCGAGAACCGTGCGGTCCAAGCCGTGTGCCACTCCGGTGGCGGGTGTTGGTTCGCCTCCGAACGCTTCGATGAGTCTGTCGTAGCGTCCGCCTCCGCCAAGCGCTATGTCAAGCTCGGGTACGTACACCTCAAAGATTACGCCTGTGTAGTACTCTAGTCCTCGGGCAAAGGCTGGGTCCACCGTCCTGACTTCGCACCCAGCGTCCGTGACCAACTTGAGGACGGCGGCGAGGTTGTCGACGGCGGCTAAAGCTTTGCCGTAGCGCTTCACGTGGGCCCGCATTTTTTCCACAGCGTCGAAGACGCTGCCGCCTTTGAGAGCGATCAATCCGCGGAGCATGGCCCTGCACTTCTCCGAGTCCACCATCGCCAGCGCCTCGTCGTTCTCCTTCTTGTCCATGCGCTGCAGCACCGCGTTCTGTGTCCTTTCGTCCACGCCTTCCTGACTCAGGATGCCTCGGAGGACGCCGATGTGCCCAACTTTCAGCGCATAGTTTTTCAAGCCCACGCGCTTCATCATGGTGTCTGTGAGGAGGATGGCTTCGGCGTCTGCTTCGGGCTTGGCTGAGCCCATGATTTCGAAGTCAGCTTGCCAGAACTCTCTGTAGCGTCCGCGCTGGGGTTCGTCGTATCGGTAGACGCTGCCGACGCTGAAGATTCTGAGGGGTTTGGGTTCGTTCTTCAAGGCTGTCGTAGCCAAGCGAGCGATTGACGCGGTGAACTCGGGTCGCAGTGCCACGGTTCGGTCGCCCAAGTCTTTGAAGGTGAACATGCGCTGGCGTATCTCTTCGCCTGCCTTGGCGCTAAGAAGTTCGTAGGGTTCCATGATTGGGGTGATTACTTCGCTGTAGCCGTACGTTCTTGCTGTTTTTCTGGCTTTGCTGATGACGTAGTTCAGGGCTTCTGCTTCTTCAGGTAGCAAATCGCGCATTCCGCGGACAGGCTGAAAACTCGACACGTGCGGGACCCCTGTATGGTTGGATGTTGATGCGAGACTGAGTAGTGAATGAAGCGGTATATCAACTTTTCAACCTTGCCTAGTAGTGGACTGTTTTTCGGTAGCCAAGACCGTTCCCTCTACGATTGTGAAAGCGTATCTTTCGGATACGTGAATGCCGTCCTTGAGCATTCTTTTTTCGATTCTATGCGGAATGGTAGAAAATTGTGCTCTTCTGATAGCTTATTCTGCAAAATTTTATATAGCGAAGCCTTTGGATAGAGAGATACGGAGAAAAGGAGAAGGAGAAAAATGAAAATCCGAGAGAACAAAATCGCAACTGTCACTATGATTCTGATATTGGCAACAGCTGCATTCATGACCGTTTTACCCACAACATTCGGACACACCCCACCATGGACGATTCCAACGTACGCCTACATCGTGGTTTCACCCAACCCCGTGGGCGTCGGCGAAACGGCGTTCGTTGTAATGTGGCTTCACGGCGCTCCACCGACAGCGGCAGGCGCGGCTGGCGACCGATGGCACGACTTCACGCTGGAAATCACAAGACCAGACGGAACCGTAGAGCAGAAAGGACCGTTCGTATCTGACCCAACCGGTTCGACGTACACTCTGTACACGCCCAGTCAAACTGGCACGTACAAGTTCGTGTTCAAGTATTCCGGTCAAGTTTTGACCTTGGTCAACCCAGCGACCGGAGTTGTGGTCTCGAGAAACGACGCAACTCTCGCAAGGTTCGGCGGCGCAGCCTTCGAGAATGATACCTTCCTGCCTAGTCAAGCCACCACGTATCTTACTGTGCAGCAGACACCCGTACCGAAACTCCCAGACTATCCGTTGCCGAGTTCTTACTGGACGCGACCCATCGAAGGAGAGAACAGCGCTTGGGCTGCTGTGGCGTCGAACTGGCTGAGCGGAGCCTATCTCGGCTGGCTAAACCCTAACCAGCAGAACCTGTGGCAGAAGGACGGCGTGGGACCCGGCAGCGCCCACGTCATGTGGACGAGGCCAATCGAGTTCGGCGGCATAGTCGGAGAAACGACTGAAATCCCAGGCATAGGCTTCTACTCGGGCGGCTCCTACGAAGGCAGATTCACCAGCGCGATGATAATGAACGGGTTCCTCTACTATCAGGAACCGCTGGGGCACTCCAACAACGGCGGAGGATACACCTGCGTCAACCTGCGCACGGGCGAAGTGCAATGGCACAGGGACGACATCGGCGTCATCGTGACCGCTGGGCTCATCGGAACAGCCACAACCACCTCTACTATTCAAACTGCGGGACCGACATTCGGCCAACTTTACAACTACGAGTCGCCTAACCAGCACGGCGTCGTCGGAGGCTTACTGTGGCAGTCTTCAGCGGTGGGAGCAAACACCACGTGGCAGGCTTTTGATGCGTTCACCGGCAAGTGGGCCTATAACCTGACCAACGTTCCTGCCGGCTTTGAGGTGTACACGAAGAAGGGCGAGATAGTCAGGTACGTGCTCAACTACAACACCACCAGACGCGGCGGATGGCTCGGTCTGTGGAACAACACCGCTGAGCAGCAGGGGCTGCATGCGTTGAAGGGCACAGTCTCTGAAGCGTGGCAGTGGAGACCCAACGGAAAAAGCGTTGACATGAGCCAAGCATACACATGGAACGTGACAGTTCCAGACCTGTCAGGGCTCTCTCCACCATCAATCATCTCAGTGATTCCAGGCGACGTCATACTTGGCACAAGCAGCTCACTGGCATGGCTGGGCGGAGTCCTAACGGTCACTCCGAACCCCATGACGTTCTGGGCTATCAGCGACAAACCATCGAACAGAGGTCAACTGCTATGGGTCAAGAACCTCACAGCCCCGCCGAACTTCATCACGCCACTCCTCGGACCCTTGGATCCGTTGACCCGCGTGTGGTGCCTCACCTACATCGAGACGATGGAGTGGATAGGCTACAGCGTGGACACAGGCGACCAACTGTGGGGTCCAGTGAAAGGCGCCCAACGTGACTTCACGTATTACGGCAGCGGAAGAGGCGGAGGACAAATCGGCTTCTGCGCATACGGCAACCTGTACACGCAGGGCTTCGGTGGAGAAATCGTCTGCTTTGACATGAAGACTGGGAAGGTTCTGTGGAACTACAACAACACTAACAGCGGCGAGGAAACGGTGTGGGGCAACTATCCCACCTTTGTATCCGCCATCGCCGACGGCAAAGTCTACGCCTTCAACAACGAACACTCACCCAACTACCCGCTCTACAAGGGTGAAAGAGTACGCTGCATCGACGCATACACAGGCAAAGAACTCTGGACGCTCCTAGGCTGGGCAGGCCAAGCAGGAGGCCCAGGCACTTCAACCAGCATCCTCGCGGACGGCTTCCTGACGTACTACAACTACTACGACAACCAACTCTGGTGCGTCGGCAAAGGACCAAGCGAAACCACCGTGATGGTGCAGGACGACTCCATAGCACTAGGCGAGGGCATACTCGTCAAAGGCACAGTCGTGGACGATTCAGCCGGCGCCAAGAGGAAAGTGGCAACAGGCGAATTCACCTCCGTGCCCGCAGTCGCTGACGAAAGCATGGGTCCGTGGATGGAATACATCTACATGCAGAAACCCATCCCAGCCACGGTAAAAGGAGTCACAGTGACGCTGACAGCGATTGACCCCAACGGCAACTCGCAGGACATCGGCTCTGTTGAAACTGACATGAACGGCATGTTCAAGAAGATGTGGACGCCAGCCATCCAAGGCGAGTACACGATAGTCGCCACCTTCGGCGGAACCAACAGCTACTGGCCGTCGTATTCGGAGACAGCAATTGGCGTAGGACCCGCACGTCCAGCAGCTTCTGTCCTACCAGTAACGACTCCAACACCAGTCACGACACCACCAGCAACTACACCACCACCCGTGACACAACCGCCGCCAACTTCACCCTCGCCACCTCCAGCCTCGCCGCCAGCTGAAACGCCGAACACGGCGGTCTACATTGCAGTCGCTGCAGTCGTCATAATTCTGGTCGTCGTCGCAGTTGCCGTGATTCTCAGAAGACGAAAGTAGAAACGCAAACCAACACCCTTTCCCTTTTTTTGAACCCATCAGAAGCGCAGCGGAGAAACCGAATAGTAGACTATTTCGCCCCGGCGGTTCATAACCGCAAGAATTAGTTCCTTCTTGAGGCTTTGCGCCTGCGTCAGCGCGTTCGCCAAGTCCTCCATAGGCATGGGTTTACCTTCCTGCGTGCTCGCCACGAGAAACTGGGCAGTGTCCTTGCCGTAGGCACCTCGCTCGTAGATTCTGAAGTCGATGGCGGCGCCGATGCCCTCGCGGACGACGTATCCGCGGCTTCGCAGGTCACGGTAGACCAGGTAGTGTGCCCAAGCGTTCTCGTCCATGTCCTCGTAGGTTCGGAGCAGGCGTTGAAAATCAACCGGTTCGCCCTTCTTGTCCGTGACCTCGAGCATCTGCTTGTCCATGAGGAAGAGCGCTTCGAAGAAGGCGAGCGTGAACTCCTCGTTCTCTTTCGTGCCGTAGCCGCGTTGGGAAAGCGCGTCCACGCTGCTTATGTCGGCTACGCTTACGCCCTTCTGTCTGAGAACGCCCGCAGTTTTGGGCAGTTCTTGCCCGCTGGCTTTTTCGTCGCTCATATTCGTCAACCGTTAACGGCAGGAGTCATTTAGTTAACTCTTTGACGCTATACTTTTCTCTTTCTGTAACTCTAGGCAGGGACAAGCCGCGTTTCGGCGCCGCGTGTGAATGTTGGATTCATAACGGATTTATCAAGGCTTCCGCTAACTTCTCTCAGAGGGTTCCGATTTCCATGGACAGAGGGGATAGCCTGACCTCACTCACCGAGTACCTCAACTGCCTAAGCGTCTTCGAACTCAACGCTTCGTTACTGTACAAGGGCTTAGCCGACAGGCTCGAGCAGAACCTTATCAAGGCACTGCTGCTCGGGATTTCGAACGACTGTCAGAAAAACTCCGCCATCCTCAAAGCTATAGTCAACTGCCTGCCCGAGACTGAATGGAAAATCAAGGACTGCTCAAAAAAAATAGGCGAAGCCTGGCAGAAAATGGACACCCTCTCCAGAGAACTCGCCGAAACCGGAGCATTGTCGGATGAGGAGCTGGGAGACATGTGCGACCGTCTCGTCCTCCTGGAGTTCTCCATGGGGTTGGAATACAGCGTTTTCGAGCAGCTGAAGACACGGGAACTGCTCGTGAACGAGATGAAAGCGCTCTACAACATCAACGTGGACGGACTAAAGAACCTCTTAGCCTGGATAATCCGAGACCAAGAACGCCACCGCGAAGTCCTAGCCGCCGTCAAAGAACTGACCACGCGAATGAAACCAGAAACCAAGACGCGAGCGCCGACCGTGAAGTTCCAGAACCCCGATGGGTGGCACCGACCCTTTTAACGCGAAGACTGCTACATGTGTCCGCGCTTGAACTTGGCATAGTCTTTCTTGCCGTAGACGCGGTCCTCACAGATTATGCCCGAAACATACTTCAGGGGCGTAGCATCGAAGGCTGGGTTGAAGACGCTGACTCCCGTAGGAGCGATTTGCCTGCCGCCGAAATGCGTAACCTCAGCCGCGTTCCGCTCCTCGATAGTCACGTCGACCGCTTTGCGAGTTAGGTCAAACGTCGACTTCGGCGCAGCTACGTAGAAGGGCACTCCGTGCTCTCTGGCGAGGACTGCCACGCCGTAAGTACCGATTTTGTTGAACACTGCGTCTTGGACGACGCGGTCTGCCCCCACGACCACCTTGTTGACTAAGCCTTTGCCCATGACGTAGGCCGCCATGTTGTCCGTTATCAGCGTCACGGGTATGCCGTCTCGCTTCAACTCGTACGCGGTGAGTCGGGCACCCTGAAGCAGCGGTCGGGTTTCGTCCGCGATGACCCTGATTCGCTTGCCCTGCCCCCACGCCGCTCTGATTACACCCAGAGCGGTCCCGTACTCGACAGTAGCCAGTTCGCCCGCGTTGCAGTGCGTCAGGATGGTGTCGCCGTCATCGATGAGGGCAGCGCCGTTCCTGCCGATGGCGCGGTTGGCTTCCGCGTCCTCATCCGCAATCCGCTGCGCCTCCTGAACCACGAAGTCTTTGAGTGCTTCTAGGGTTCCTTCGAAAAACCGCGCCTTGCCGAAGATTCGATCAGCAGCCCAAAACAGGTTCACCGCAGTTGGTCTAGTCTGTCTGATGACTTGAGCTGCGTCCTCCAAATCATCGAGGAGTTGCTCTTTGGTCTTGGCTTTTGAGTGGAAAGCCGCCAGGGCTATGCCGAAGGCTGCGGCTGCGCCTAGAAGCGGGGCGCCTCGGACGCGAAGGTTCTTGATGGCTTCAGCCATCTGCTCGACCGTCTTGATTTCCAAGGTGACTTCTTCAATCGGGAGTTTGGTCTGGTCGGGAGTTAAGACGGTTCCGTTTCGCCACTGTATGGTTCGCACTCGGGTAGCCTCATCAGACGTTGACATAAGCCTAGGGACGACGGGCTGTTTAAGATTTCCGACTAGGAAGCCGAGAAAAGAAGGAAAGACGTGATTAGGCGTGGCTTTCTGCTTCGAACGGGGACTTCAGGTACGTCACCACTTCTACGGGTGCGTCGCCGCTGACCTTCAGCCGCTTTTTCCACTCGTCTCCGACGGCGATGAGGGAGAAGACGCCTGAGATTTCGGCCTTCGCCTTCTTGACGAGGTTGACGAGGGCTTCCTGGGTTTCGCCGCTTTTTATCATGTCGTCGACGATGAGGACGCTGTCGCGTTTTTTGATGATTTCCTTGGGGATGTAGAGCGTCACGGTCACGCCCGAGTCTTTGCCGAGGATGAACGTTTCGTCCAGAAAGGCCTTGACGCCGACTTCCTTGTTGCGTTTCGCCACGATGAGGTTCACGCCCAGGGCGTTCGCCACCATTGTCGCTAGGGGGACACCATCGACCGCGGCTGTCAGGATTTTTGTGACGCGTTTTCCCGCGAAGTTCGCCAAAGCGTGGTTGGCTGCCTGCTGCAGGATGTTGTAGTCGCCCACGATTTCCGTGTTGTCAAAGTAGCCTGTCTCGTCGAACTTTATCCTGTTCCGCAGCTCCGTCTCCAAGCCGACGAGTTTGGTCAGGACCCGCCAGAGCTGCCTGGCGCGGGTGGTGTTGGGCAGAACGTGGCCTTTGGCGTAGCGGCTGAGGACGGTCACGGGTAAGCCCGTTTTGGAGGCGAGTTCACGATATGTTATGTTGCGCTTGTACTTCGCAGTTCGGAGAAGCTCGATGGTCATTAGTCTGAGTTTCAGATCTTCCGCGTGTGTGCTCATCCATTTTCCCCCATACACATCGACAAGTCAAATACTGGGACATTTACTCTTTATTGTTCACTGCCAATTTATCTCTTTCCGTCTAAAACCGAATAGTAACGTTTCTTTTTGTGGAAACTTTTAGCCTAGGCTCGGGTTTGCGGTGAAGAAGAAAAACTAGATTGGGATAGCGCTCAGAGTCTGGCGCCGCACTCACCGCAGAAACTGGTTCCCGCCGGATTCTTCGCTCCGCACCGTGCACACGCCTTCATGCCCAAGGGCGCGCCGCAGTTGTTGCAGAATTTGCCTGTTCCAGCCGGCTTGCCGCACTGGGGACAGATGGTCTGTCTGCTCGTTATCTCGCCCGTGAAGACCTGTGTTTGTTCAGCTTTCTGCTTTATGTCGGTGACCATCTTTTCGGCTCGGGCGGCTGCGACTTCTGTGCTTTCGCGCGGGGCGTCGTCGGTGCAGAGTCCTTCCTGTTCGTTCCAGTCGTTCTCGCAGACGTACTTGTGGCATCTGGGGCAGCGGTGGAAGTGGGCTTTGGCCTCGTTCTGCGCCAGTTCGAAGGCTTGCTCGTGCTCCTTGTGCCATTCAGGAGTCATGCCCTGGAAACGCTCGCCGATGGCGTCTGTGCCGCGCTCCAGCGTGTAACCTTCGTGGCGTCCCGCGAGTTGCGCGCCGACGGAGACGGCTTTGCCTAAGCCTCGAAAGAATCCTGCTTTCTTGTAGGTCTTTGACTGGATGAAGTTGGTTTTATAGCCGTCGCTGCAAATGTCGCACTTGAACACAAACTGGAATCCTGCGTCGGTGCTCAGGTCATCGTAGTTTCTTGTGAACGGTTGAAGTGGCATGTCTCATTTCCCCGCTACCCTTAAGGGCTTACCACATTTTATGCATTTCTCTCCCACGGGCGCCTGCTCCGTCTTGCACTTCGGACAGAAAACCGTCAGCCTTTGGCCACAGTTCTGGCAGTAGTCGCCGAAGAACGTCGGCTTCCTGCACGCAAAGCAGGTTAACTGCAGGAGTAAGCCGCAGTGTCCGCACTTCATCTGTTCGAACTCGACGGGATTGCGGCACTTCGGGCACCTGAGCGGCCCGACTGGGTTGACTTTGCCGCAGAATGGGCAGACGTTGTCGTCTGCGGAAACGAGTTTGCCGCAGTATCGGCAAGGATGCTTGTATCCGGGCATTACTTTTCAGCTCCTTTGGTCCACTTTGCATGGTCGTCCTTACTGTTGGCGTTAAATGCTAATAAGCTTGTGACGTCGCGCTTCCACTGTTCGGGAGATGTGTGGATTACTCTGCCGATGAACTGGCGCCTCAACTTCTGGAGTGAGGGCAACTTCGCCACGGCGTATCGGTACTGGACGTACTTCGGGGACGCCAGTGCGTCCTCTGTAAGGTAGATGGGTTCTCTTCGGAAGTTGATGTCCACCATGCAGCGGTTGACGGATTTCAGGAAGCTCTCTAGCTCATTGCTTGCGTTTTCGGCTGTGGCTTGGGCATAGGCCGTTGGGTTCATTATCCTGAAGAAATATGTTGCCTTGCCGCTGGCTGCCTTTCCCGCTTCGTCAGCGGTTTGCGTGTCACCGTTTTCTGCAGCTTCGGCGCCTATCTCCCGCTCTTGGGCGTTGTCCTCGTCTATTTGGAAGGCTTCTAAGGCAACCGCGTTCTCTAGCTTAGTCTGCCCGGTGCGTTGGAGCGGAACCAGCAACCACACGTAAGAACCCGTTAAGTCGCCCATGAGCCCGCGCTTCACGCCCGCGGACACCTCGTCCTTTACTGCCATGGCGTCGAGGAAACTGTACTCTTCGCCCAGACCTGCTTCTTGTATCCTCTTTGTCAGCCTGAGCCACAGTTCGGGCGAGAGTGCATCCATGTCTTTTCTTCGCGCTGCTCTTCCGTCTTTCATCAACGCTGCCAGCTTGCTAACGGTTGCTGGGTTAGCTTCGGGCACGAGTTCCTTCACAGTGGCTTGGGACCTGAGCATCATCCTGTTCAATGCATCTGCCAAGCCCTTGGAGAGGGCGTCGAACTTTTCGCCCAGCATGGAAAACTCCACCTTCTCGCCTGACTCGTCCGTCACCGTCAGCCTGTAGTCAGCCTTGCCTGTCTGCGTGATGAAGCTGTAGGGTTGCCTGATGGGTTCGCCTTTCTGCGGCAACACCAGCAGCGCAGTTTCATAGAGACGAACCTCGCAATCACCTAGCTGAACCACCTGTCCCTTCTGGTTGAGCCACCTGAACTGGGCGCCGTAGCCTGCTTGAAGGAGGGTTTCATCCATGAGCATGTACTTGAGCAGGAGTTCGTTGCGGAGGCGGAAAAGTTCGCGGAGGAAGTCCTCATACCGATAGCCCAAGCCCGACAAGTTCAGCGTCTCCCTCGAGGACAGGTAGAGGGTGATTTGGTAGTCCTCTTCGAGGATGCCCGTTATGTCGGTGTATGCGAAGAGCAAGGTTTCGCCGGACTCCGGGGCGAGAGTGAGGTATTTTTCGTCGAGGGTGGCTTTGGCTTCGCCCTCCGCCTTCAAGCTCCTGCGTTCGTCGGTTAGATTGTAGTTTAACGCGGTTTCCATGGAAGTCACCATATGCGATGATGGCTTTTCAGTATGCTGCGAAGGTGGATATCAGAATTTTGCTTCAGAACACTATTTGCCTCTGCACTTCAGCCAGTTGTACTCGTCGATGAGTTTCGCGGGGCTTCTTTGGTGCGTTGCACTAAGTTCCGCGATGACGGGTTGAAGCTTTTCAAGCCAGCACTTCATAATGGTCAGAAAACGCACGTATTCTCGCCCATCGTCCCGAAATCCGTAGTATCTTCGGATACTTCTGTCCCACATCACAAAGAAATCCGGAGCCACAATGTGCAGAACCTTCGAAGTTGCGGTCGGTCCAACTCTCTTGGTTCTGCCTTTCTTGGACTTCCACTCAGTGTTCAGAAGGTCCTCATAGACATCACTCGCAGTCCGAGAAAACCGGTCCAAGTCCGATGTTGCTATAGTCAAGTGCCGAAACTCGCTGAGCCGAGGAGCCATCTCCCTGAGCTTGCTCGCTATTCTTTCGCATCCAAGCGTGCCCACGACTCTGCCCATGCGTCCCCACTTCAACAGAAACAGGCGCAGCATGGAAGACATTTCGCAGTCGCTAATGGCCGAGAGAATTGCGTTTCTGAACGACTCTAGAGCAGTGTGGTATGCGCGGTCACCTTCGCCAAACAGTTCTCCATGCAGCTGCACTAGTCTGCAGAATTCTTCTCGGTCTGGAACTGCGAGCGTCTTGGTCATGTCTTTTCCACATGCTACAACAAGTCTTATCCCTAAAAAACTTGGGCTAATCCTGCTAATAGCTACCCTAGCTGGCGAATTGCCTTCTTGTTTTTCTGAAATCAGCAGCCTTCCGCCCTAGCAACAGAGAAGAAGGGAGAATAAGTGCAGTATAAAGACGCGTGCACAGTGGCGGGTCCGATGGGATTTGAACCCATGACTTTCAGCTCTCCTCCGCAACAAGCGGCGTTAGAAGGCTGACGCGCTATCCGTACTGCGCCACGGACCCAAATTCGGCAACTCTGATAGTGGATTGCACAAGATATATTTTTGCCTCACACCATGCTATGCGAAAACGTTATTAACCCTGCCTCGGGATACGTCGGTTCACCACGGAGCGCGACACTTCAGTTGGCTGAAGGACACCCTGACGTTTCCGCCATTGTCCCAACCTACCTTGAGCAGGAAACGATAGCAGGCTGCATCCAAAGCATCAAGAAACAGAACTTCAACGGCAAAATCGAAACCATAGTCGTCGACAGCCACAGCCCCGACCGCACCAGAGAAGTCGCAGCCGCACACGCCGACAGAGTCGTGGACGTCAAGGCCCGGGGCGTGGGCAAGGCGCGAAACGTCGGAGCCAAACTCGCACAGGGGGACATCTTGCTTTTCGTGGACGCTGACACGTACCTCGCTAAGCATTTTGTGGTTGAGCTCTGCAGGAGCTTCAGCGACCCCAGGGTTGTCTGTGTCTCAGGCGTCCTCCGCGGCTTGGAGCGGTTGGGCACGCTGAACAACCTCTTCGCCATCGCACACTACGGCTTGCTCAACCAGATAGCAACCCTGTCGGCGCATACGCCGTTTCCTATGTTTCCATCAGTCTGCGTCGCAGCACGGAAAAACGCGTTCCAACTTGCGGGCGGCTTCGTCGAGGACATGGCGGTCGGCGAGGATGTCACGTTCAGCCGCAAGATGGGCACTATCGGCAAGTGTGTGGTCAACCGCAAGGCTGTCTGCTACACTTCGGTCAGGCGAATCAGCAATTGTGGCAAGCTCCAGATGTACTCGATGTACTTCAAGAACTACGTGAGGATTTTTCTCCTGAAACAGAAGCCTTGGATACAGGACTTCCCACACATACGCACCGAATAGCCAAACCAGACTATGGTGCTTCAGCAACAACTGAAGGCTTTTCGGGAAAAATCCACTCAACCTCAGTTCGCTCATCAAGCTCCGGACTAACCGGAACTGTAACCTTGAATGTCGCGCCTTTGCCGACCTCGCTTGCCACGGAGATCTTGCCCCCGTGCGCTTCGACGATGCGCTTGCAGATGGCTAAGCCGAAGCCCATACCCTGTGCCTTCGTTGTGAACAAAGGTTTGAAAAGCTTGTCCATGTTGTCCTTGGCGATGCCTACGCCCGTGTCCGAGAAGGAGAACTCCACGTTCTCGCCTTTCTGGACACTCGTTATTATCAGCGTTCCGCCTTTTGGCATGGCGTCAAAGCTGTTCTTCACGAGGTTGGCGAAAACCCGCTGCATCTTGCCCTTGTCGACGTGAATCATGGGCGTGTCCAGCGTGTTGTTCTCGACGTTGACGTTGACTGGAATCTGCGCCATCGCGAGAGTCTCACTGAGCAGTTCCCGGGGTGAACATCTCGACAGTTCAAGATGAACCTCTCTCGAATACTCGAGCAGGTCGTTCACGATTTTGTTGGCATAAAGAACCGCATTGTCAATGACACCCAGCATCTCTCGTCCCGCTGCGTCCATCTTCTCCCCTTCCTTCTTTTTGATGAAGTAAGCAGCGGTCTTTATACTCGTCAAAGGATTCCGCAGGTCATGACCAATCATGCCAGCCAGTTCTCCAATCGCCGCAAGTCGTTCAGATTTGAACAACCTCTTTTCTATCTCCTTCTTCTGGGTCAAGTCTCGGGCAACGATGACGTGCCCAATGCCGACGCCTTCGGAATCGCGGACTACACTTACGGATGCCTCTGCAGGAAACGCTGAGCCGTCATTCTTGACGAGCTTGCATTCAAGGGATTCTGTCTCGCCGCTTCGTGCAGCGTTTTCCAAGCTCTTTCGAAACCTTGTAACATCTTTCTTGACAACCAGTTCGAAGACGGATTTTCCAAGCAGAGCATCCCGCGACAACCCATGTAGGATGGCTGTCTGCTTGTTACATTCGATTATTCTTCCTTGCAGGTCGGTGGCGGTGATCGCGTTTGGAGAGGCGTTGAGTATGCTTTTCAGTTTTTCTTGGTTCTCTCTAAGAACCTTTGTCCGTTCCTCTACTCTCTTCTCGAGATTCTTCGCGTGCTCTCTGAGTTCTTCGCGGGATACTTGTATGGCGTCCAGCATGTTGTTGATCTTGTTCGCAAGATTTGAGAGTTCGTCGTCGCCGTCAAGGGTGATGTGCTCCAATCTGTCGCTGGTTGTGTTTACGTTGCCGACGCTTCTGCTGAGACGACTCAGTCTCGAAAGAACAAACTTCTCCATCAGGATAAGTGTCATCGCACAGGCGACCACGCCGATGGTGACGAAGGATACTAACACGTAACTGAAGTTCTCTGTTCCGTACGTATAGGCACTTCTGGGAGTATCAACACGGGCTACCAGAATTGGACTACCTGCTACATCGTTAAGCATGACATAGCCTGCGATGTGCGTGCCGCTAAGGATTTGGCTGGTGATGGGGTTGGTTTGGGACAGTGACTCGCTCGCTGTCTTGAAGTCGTCAGGCATCCCTGATTGGCCAATGGCCACCAACGTAAGGGGCAAACCCATGACCTCGGAAAGGAGGTTCAGTTGTAGTTGGTCAAGGTTGCGTCCTATGATTAACATTCCACGAACTGGACCATCGTTCATACTTGTCAGAACAGGATGCGAGATAACCATCACGGGCGTGCCCTCTAGGAGAATTATTCCTGCCTCGGTCTGTTCAGGGTCATTAGTGAAGAGAAAATCGTTCTCTGAAATCTGTTTCACGCTTGCGTCCTGAAGCGGAATCTCTGCTCGGTTTATTAGGTCAAACGTTTTGCCGAAAACCAGCTGGCGGGTTTGATTGAAGAAAAGCATAGTGTTTAATTGAAGGTTGACGAAAGTTTCGTCCATCAAGTTTGCCTCAACATATTCACGATTCCCGTCTGCCACAAAATTGTACGTGTCATCCCAAGCAGCCCAGTCACGTGCAGTGCGATTCATGCTCTGCAAGGTTAGGTTCAAGTTTCTGAGGAAGCGCTCCGCATTGGATTCGGCTTCTGCAGCCTCGAACAAGGCGATGCCGTCAAGCATCGATTTTTGAGAAACGAAGTAGATGACTGATATCAAAATCATCGCTGTCAAACCCAATATGATTAGAGTTTTCCAGCGTATTCGCAACCGTATCCTCACTTCGTAGCATCGAAAACTCTGGGACACTGCTGATAAAAGACCTGTGAATCTGAAATAACTATTCACAATCGTCGAAAAAACAGGGGTTTCACATGCAGTGACCCCTGAGACGCCTTTGAGCGTGAAGCCGCTGGAATTAGGCAGACTTATATCACAACGCATCCCTAATACCCATCCAGCACGGAGGAAAACGCAGCCGTGGTCTGCTCAATCGACATCACCGAGAAACCGAAACTCAACGACCCCATCCTCATCGAAGGCTTGCCAGGCATCGGGTTCGTCGCCAACATCGCCGCCCTGCACCTAATAACTGAGCTGAAGGCGACAAAGTTTGCCGAAATCATCTCCGCCAGCTTCCAAGACTTCGCCGTTCTGACGGAAACGGGAGGCGCCCGTTCGCCCATAAACGAGCTGTACTACGTGAAGCGCGGAGACGGCGAACGCGACCTGATTATCTGGTACGGCAACACGCAGGCTTTGACGACGCCGGGGCAGTACGAACTCTGCGGCAAGGTTTTGGACATAGTTCAGGAGTTGGGCTGCCGCTTCGTGATTTCCATCGGCGGCTTCAAGAAAGAGGAGGCGAAGCAGGTTCCTGGGCTTTACAGCGCGGCTACGGATGCAGCAACGGCGAAAGAAGCTTTGGATTTGGGGACGAAGGTGATGGTGGGGCACATATTCGGCATCGCGGGTCTCATCGTTGGGTTAAGCAGGCTGCGGAACGTGAAGGGCTTCGCTCTGCTCGTGGACACGCTGGGCATGTATCCCGACGCCAATGCGGCGAAGTACGTGTTGGAAGCGCTCAACAGGTACCTCAACTTGTCGGTCGATGTCACACGGCTGGATGAGGCGGCTGACCGGACAAAGAAGATGCTCGAATCCTTCGGGCTAATCAGGAACATCGGGGAAGAAAAGAAGAAGGAAGAAGAGCAGCTGCGCTGGTTTATTTAGGCGCTGCCCTTGGCTTCGCTCATGAACTGTTCGTACACGCGTTGGACCCTTTCGGCGGCTGGTCCTGTGCCTTCGACTACGCCGCGTTCGGTGAGTTTGACTTTGTCCATGACCCAGATGAAGCCTTTGTCTTCGTAGAGTTTGACCATGGTGGGGAAGACTTTTTCGAGTCTTGTGGCGAGGGCTTTGAGGTCGAAGGGTTTTTCGGTGCTGGAGATTTGGGCGATGACGTTGCCGTTTAGGAATACGCGGTGTTGGGTGATTCCGGTTTCGTCCTTTGCTTCGGCTAAGCAAAGGCTCATGTTATCTGGGTTAATGCCTATGAGTGTGCCTGTGAGTTTTTTTCCTGTGGTGGTGTTTACGGTGACGGGTTTGTCCACCAGCGCTTGCACTTCGGTGAGGTATTTTCTCTGTGCAACGGACATGTTTGTGCCTCCTTGTGTTCGGCATACGATTGTGGCGTTCGCCTATTTATCTTTGATTTGCACGAGTGCGGCGGTTTGACGTTTGCACTGCAGATTGATTCTTTCTCGGCTTGTTTTGTTGCTGGGAGATGCGCTTTGTGTGTCCCCGCCGTCTCTTGCCCCGATGCTGGGTGCTGTCCATAGCTCCCTCTCAAGGGAGCTGTTGCGGCTGGGCGGATTGTTGGCGGGTAGACCCCCTCTATAGGTTTCTGCATGCTATTTCTAATAGGCTCCAAATAGGTTCGCGTTTTTCCCATCCATTGGGCTTTCTCTGAACAGTTGTGCACAGACAAGTCTTCGCCCTGTGTTTTTCGCTTCTGGACCGCTGCCTCTCGCTTTGCCGTTAAGAAGAGCGAGAAGAGTGGCTGTTCAAACCTTCACGCGAAGAGATTGCTTTCTCTTCCTCCAGAGGAACAGCGCCGTTGCACCTGCCGCGACGGCGGCGGCTATGCCCATTTCCATCTGGAAAGCATCCTGTTGCGGTTCAGGTGAAGATGCTGCTTGCTGTTCTGGAGCCGCAAGCGAGGGCGTCAGAGTTGGGGTCGGCGAAGGTGAGAAACTGGGAGTCTCAGTTTGCAGCGCCGCCGGTGGTGGTTGCGTCTGCTCAGGGCTCGGCGGCGGGGCTGAAGAAGGGGAAATCTTGGGAGTTAGAGCCTGGTAGGATGGGTCGGGAGCACCGTAGCCGACAGGCGTGTAAGCCTCGTTATCCGACAGCCCCTCATAAACCAAGTAGCTGCCGCCTCCCTGGCTGCTGGGAGCAGGAATCGGCGTGCGAGAACGCGTGCCGCCGACAGCGTAGATTACGTCGTCCACGACAGCCGCGCCCAGCTGAGCCCGAGGCATCAGCAGAGAAGCCGCGCTGCTCCAGGAGTCGTTTCCAGGAAAATACACCTGCACAAGAGTTTCGCCAGGAACGAAGAAGTCGCTGGAACCGCCGATGAGGTAGATAGCCTTCTGCGCTGAGGCGCCCGTGGTTGCTGCCGCGGCTGGTTGTTCCACGCTGATGGGCATGGGCGCGCCAGAACTCCAGCCGTCTGTTCTCGGATCATAGATTTGTGTCAAACCTGGACTTGAAGAGTTGAAGCCTGACCCTGAGAACACGTATATCTTGTCGTCCACCGCGGCAATCGCCTGCAAGCCAACGGCTGTGGGCAAGGGTGCTGCGGTTGTCCAAGAATTCGCACTTGGGTCGTAGGCAAAGTTGAGGATGCCGTTCGTGACGTAAATTTTTCCGCCGGCAACGGCTGCAGACAGTCCAGCATCCGATGTTGGGATTGGAGCCCTCGTCGTCCAGGTGTCGGTTGCCGGGTCGTAGGCTTCTGTCGCGTTGGTGTACGGCGACGGCTCTTCTGGTCCGCTGGGGCGCCGAGTTTGCCCTCCAATCACATAAACCCTGTCGTTGTACGTTGCTATCGCGAAGCCGCCTCTTGGGGTGGGCATGGACGCTTTCGCAGTCCATATGTCAGCCGCGGGGTCGTATGCCTCGTTTACTGTGAGAAACTTGTCTTGGCTGCTGCTGTAGCCGCCGATGGCGTAGACTTTGCCGTTCACAGCAGCTGCCCCCAGACTGGTCCTCGCGGTGGGCATGGGTGCTCTCTGAACCCAAGCATCCGACGCGATAGTGAAGTGGACCGTGTTGGAGTCCAAGCGGGTGTCTTTCGGTATGAAGACACCGTTTGCAGAAGCGTTGTAGATGTTGTACTCCGAGTAGACAGTGATGCTGTGAGGACCCGGAGTCAACTCTGGCAGAGCCGCATATCCATTGTACGAGGCGACAAACGAGAGCTTACGAGACTGAACCGTCACAGGCAAGGTTACATTGGGCATGCCGTCAAGGCTGTAAACCATGGATGCGTTGATGTTGGCTCCGCACAAACCCGATAGGCTGACGTTCAGGACCATCGCGCCAGAAGTGTAAGTCGTGTTTGTGGGCGAATGGATGAGAATTCCCGATGTGGGAGGGAAACCGCTGGAATCCGCAAACGCAGCATGCAGCCCCAGGGAAAACGAGAAAGACGCCGCCAAGACGAGCGCAAGCAACAGCCAAGCAATCTTCATGTTATTTCACAGCCAAGGAGTGTGGCGGTGCCGTCTTAATACTCTCCCTGAAGAACACGGCTGTTCTCTCGGCGCGAAAGTTGTTCTCGTGGGAGAACAGGCGTGTAAGCTATAGTTTTCTTTCGTGCTTCTCCAAGCTCTGCCGCAGCGTCACCACGGTGTTCGGCGGCACATCCCTCTCAACCATGACGTTCGGACCAACCCAGCTGTCGTTTCCGACTTTGACGCCGGGCATGAGCACCGAGTTCACGCCCGTCTTCACGTTGTCGCCCAGAATGACGCCCAGCTTTCTCCGCCCCGTGTCCACCAGCTTGTCCTTGACAATCATCTTCACTGTGACGTCGTCGAAGCGCAGGTTCGCCGTCACGGTGCCGGCGCCCAAGTTGCACTTCGAGCAGAGGATGCTGTCGCCCACGTAGCTCAGGTGCCCCACGTGGACGCCGTCCATGATTATGCTGTTCTTGACCTCGCAGGCGTTGCCTACCCTGGCTTTTTTGCCTATGGAGGTGCAGGGGCGGATGTAACAGTTGGGTCCGACGTCGGCACCTTCGTCTATGAAGCACGGACCCTCGATGTACGCGCCTGACCGAACCCGCGCTGTGTCAGCCACGGTCACGGGACCGATGAGATGTGCCCCCTCCTCCACGTTACCCAGAACTCTGTGCTCCATCCGCTTCAACGCCCACACGTTCGCATCCAGCAGGTCCCAGGGTCTGCCAATGTCAAACCAGTCCTCCCTCGGGATTTCGGCGGCGACCGCCGGTTTGCCTTCTTCAGCCATGAGCGTGACGGCGTCGGTGAGCTCCCACTCCCCGCGTGCGGACTTGCGGACTCGTTTCAGCACGTCGAACACGTCTTTAGAGAACACGTACAAGCCCGCGTTCGCCAAGTTGGACGGCGCCTTCTCGCGGGTCGGCTTCTCAACTATCCGCTTCACGCATTTGTCCTCGTCGAGTTCAACTATGCCGTAGGTTTCGGGCTTGTCCACGGAAACCACAGCCAT
The DNA here is from genome assembly GCA_041946875.1 of Bathyarchaeia archaeon. Classification (GTDB taxonomy): domain Archaea; phylum Thermoproteota; class Bathyarchaeia; order Bathyarchaeales; family Bathycorpusculaceae; genus JADGNF01. The sequence continues at coordinate 28,638 of JBHGBG010000006.1, read as the reverse complement.
CACGGCAGCGTCTTTGCCAGAGTCATGAGCTGCAATGGCGGTTTTCACGGCGTCCGAAGAGAACAGCAAGTCACCATAAACGAGCACGAAATCCCCAGTCACGTAGGGTTCGGCTGTGGCTGCCGCGTTCCCCGTGCCGAGAATTTGCGTCTGTTCGACGTACTCCAGCCTGAAGCCGAAGCGTGAGCCATCGCCGAAGTAGCTGCGGATGGCGTCGCCCATGTAGTGCGTCACGATGACCGCCTCGGTCACGCCCGCGCCCTTCAGCGCGTCCAAACAGTGTTCCAAGATGGGTTTAGCGCCCATGCGAATGAGGTGCTTCGGCCGCGTGGCCGTTATCGGCAAGAGTCTTACGCCTTCGCCTGCAGCCAGGATTACTGCCTTCATTTCTGCGTCCCCTCGACTTGTTCCTTGACGAGTGCTTTTCCCGTCTGCATTATGGCGGTTGCCGCTTTTAATGATTCACCCTCCACCGTCAGTCTTACAAGCGGCTCGGTGCCCGAGGCGCGGATGAGGAGCCAGCCGTCCCTGAGGGCTATGCGGACGCCGTCCACGGTCGAGAAATCTGTGAAGTCGGGGAAGGCTTGTGTTAGGGCTTTTTCAAGGGAGGCTACGATTCGTTTCTTGTTTTCGTTTCGGACGGGTATGTTTTCGCGGAGCGTAACGTACTCGGGCACTTCCCCGATGAAATCACGCAGGCTCTTGCCTTCCTCCTCCAAGGCTTTGAGCATGAGCACCGCCGAGAGGGGTCCGTCGGGACACCAGTGAAATCCAGGATGCACCCAGGCGCCGCAGGGTTCGCCGCCGAAAACCGCGCCCAGACGTTGCATGGCTTCGGACACGTAGATGTCGCCCACCTTCGTCCTCACTACCTTGCCGCCGTATTCCTGCGCCATGGTTTCCACGCACATGGAGGCTTCCACGTTGGTGACAACCACCCCGCCGCCGCTTTTCTTCAAGGCGTAAGCCGAATAGGCTGCGAGCGCACGGTCGAAGTCTACGAACTCGCCCGTCTCGTCCACGAATGCGGCTCGGTCGCCGTCGCCGTCAAAAGCGACCCCAACATCGCAGCCCAACGCTTGCACCGCTCGGCTCAAGTCTTGAAGGGACTCGGCGGTGGGCTCAGACTTTCGGGCGGGGAAAAACCCGTCGGCTTGCGCGTTCAAAGCTGTCACCTTGCAGCCCAGCCTCGTCAACGCAGCAGGAGCAACGCTGAACGTGGCGCCGCAGCCAGGGTCCACCGCCACGCGCCAGTGGCTGCGCAGTTTCGCTGCCTTCAGCAGCATATCAACATAAACGTGAGACACGGTGACGGCTGTAGCTTTGCCGATTCGGCGCCAGTCCGCCCGCGCAAACCCTTCCTCGGCGACTATCCGTTCAACTGCGTCTTGGCTTTCGTCGGTGTAGGACAGGCTGTCGCCGCGGAACACTTTTATGCCGTTGTACTCGGGCGGGTTGTGCGAAGCCGTCAGCATGAAACCCACATCTGCCCCCTGCGCCTTCGCCAGATAGGCTAGCGCGGGCGTGGGCATCGTACCCAGCAGCATAACGTCAACGCCAGCCGACGTCAGCCCAGCGACCAGCGCGTCCTGAAGCATCAGGCCCGAAACCCGCGTGTCCCGCGCCACAAAAGCCCGCCGCGCTCTGGAGTAGGTGGCGACCGCCAAGCCGACCTTGCAGGCTAACTGGGGCGTCAGCGCAACGTTGACCAGGCCGCGCACACCCGAACTCCCGAACAGCTTACCCAATTCTCTTTTCACCTCGATGACCTGACATTTGATGGGTTAAATGCTAGCAACCTTAAAAATAATTTGGCATCAAGCAGAAGACATTGATTTAAAGACGGCGCTTACATATTTACTCAGATGAAAAGTAATTTATAATCTTGAATACAAATAGTAGTCTATGCCTGAAAGAACTTTTTTCGATTTGCGCTATGCATTGCCAGGGTATACGTTCATTCTATTCTCTATTTTGATTGCTTTTCCCGTCCTGCAGGAAGTTCTTTCTTCCTCATCAGATAACGCGGCGCTTTTTGGAACATTCTTTGGTTTTCTTACCCTTCTAAGTGGAATCGCAATAGGCTTTCTTGTTTCCCAATCATGGCATATTATTTTTAACACGTTTATAGATGGAAGATATGGAAGGTATCCACAAACACTTGATTTCTTATGTAGTCACTACGGGCTATCTTGCAACATGAGAAACAAGATATTCTTTTGCGATTATGTTCATCGCCTATCACCTGATGAAGGATTGAAGGATTACATACAGAGGCGTTGGGACCTCATTCATTTGTCTGGTGCAACTTTATTTTCGATACCACTTGCTGTAGTTGCCGGACTCTGCTTTCGAGCAGTGTTAAATAGTGGAGCTGACTCAACAAATCTGGCGACGTTATTCATAACGTCAGTCTTGACGCCAGCACGAATTGCTATAACCACGCAGCAAAGCTCACTGTTATCCAATTTGCTATGGTCACATGTAACGGTGCTTGACGGCGCTGTAGTACTCATTTCAATGCTCTTAATGCTCTGCTTGGCAGCATGCTTGTGGCGAGCAGCTGCTCAACATGCCCAAGCCGTTGAAGTCATCGTGCTGGATGCATTAGATGAACAACTTCTATCAAAAGGCAAGGCTAAGAGGATTTTCAGGAATGGCTATTTTCCACGAGACTGCTGATAGTAGTTTGGTTCATACTGGTCAAAGGTCTTGACATTAGACTTAATGACTACTTGGTGACAGCATTCGCAATGAACCCAGCAAGCTCTTGCGGCGTTGGATGCGTACCCCCTGCATCAGACAGGTAGCACGCCGCCACAGCATTCGCCAGCATAAGTCTGCACTCGTCCGAAAGCCCTGCGCCGTCGCCGATGACGTTGCCCGCGTCCCAAGCATCCCCAGCACCAGTCGCCCTCAGAGGTGCCACTTGGAAGGCAGGAACGACGACCTCTCGTTTCCCCTTTACCGTGGCTGCAAACGCCGTGGTATGCAGGTCTATCCGCGCCGACAGGCGATTGGCTAAGACTCTGGCGGCTTCCATCGCCAGCCGGTCCAGCTGCGTCCCGCTCCGTTTTCGGGCAACCGCAGGGTCGAGCAACGCGGCGTACGTGACGGCTTCGTTTTCGTTTACGCTTAGAATGTCGACGTTTCGGGTTTGGAGCACCCTCTCCATGAGCTGAGGAATCTCCGCTTCATTCGGCGTGGGGTCCGCGGTGTCGAAGTAGGTCTTGCCTTTGCCCTTCTTGGCGCGGCTGAAAACCGCCTCGGCGAGTTCAGTGCCGAACTTGCGGGTTCCCGCCCAGTTGAACAGGCACATGTAGTCTGCGTCCTCCACCATGGCGTAGTCTGTTTCGTTGAGGTCGGCGGGTCCGAAGTCCGCGAGCGAACCCAAGTCTCTCAGCATGACGTTTGCCTTTCCGGCTTGGGTTTGGAACTCCAGCGCCGTCGTCACCGAAGGCTTCGCTAAGACCTTCACATGCGACAGGTCCACGCGGGAGCCCTTCAGGTGGAAGCGCATCTGCTCCAACCCATGCCTACTCGTGCACACGATGGGTGTGACATGCGCGTCCAGAGCCGCCAAGGCAGAGGCGACGTTCACCGCGTTTCCTCCCCTGAGGTCGGCTTGAGGGATGCTGTCTATACTGCCGCCCTTGCGTTTCACGACTTCGCCAGCGAGTTCGGCGAATCGCGGCACATCGAAGTCGAGGGATACGAGACGGTCGAGGAAGAAGTCAGGCATGACCACCACCCGAAGCTCGGTGCATGGCTTTTTTAGGAAATCAAGCAGCTCTTTTCTGCAGTTATTCAAGGCGCGGGACTCTCCGTGATATGTGTTTTTCCGCAAAGCTAAAATAACCTTTGTGCTAATCATCGTCCCTATTCGAGAGAAGTCAGGAAAATGGGGGAGGATAGGTTGAAGTTCAAAGCGGAAATCATCATGCTTCTGGCAGCCATCACGTTGTTCGTCATCAGCACCCTCTGCTACTCCATAGGCGGTGCAGACGGAGATTTGGCGCTGTATCCCTACCGGAGCTGGGCATTCCCGTTCGTGAGTTGCGGCTCGTTCCTCATGGCGACTGCCACGCTCTCCTACTCGAAGCGAAGCAAAACCATTTAAGCGCTGCCTGTTTCCCCAATCAATTTTTTTCACGTTGAAGGCTAGCCTAGCATGTGGCTTATGAGAATCCAGATGATGTCGCCCAAAGTCAGCGCGAGAACGAAGCCGACGGTCACGAAGATCAGCATGGGCAAGCCAGGCGTAGCCCAAACCTCGTGGTCGATTTTTCCCGCCTCCGCCGCCTTGGAAAGGCGGTCGACGATTTCGCTTCTGCCTTCGTCCCTGGGCACGACGATGAGTTTCCGCTTTGGCTCGGCATCAGCCATCGGTTCTGTGATGTCCTCCATGGGGTAGACGTGCCACTTCGTCTTCAACGTGGCTAAAGGATACTTTTTGCCAGTTAGCATGACGAGGATTCTCTTGCCCACGGACTCCTTCGCCAACGTGCCTTCGAAGAACGGTTTCCCCGTCGACGTCCGCCTGGCGATGTTGCGGATGAGCAGGTAGAGCCCGCTTGCCGCAGCGATGAGCACACTGTTGCTCAGAATGGTTATGGGGAAAATGGTCTGCGAAAGCGGCGACAAGCCGCCAGTCACCAGAGGCTTCAGGAGCGTTTCGGGGAAGAAGGGCAAAGCAAGAGCCAAGCACATGAAGGCTTTCGCGTCGGCGCCTCCGAATCCGCCCGTGTAAAACAGGAGCAAGGCGAAGCCGGCGGTGAAGCCGAAGCTGAGCGCGAACAATGGTAGCCTGGGCTGATCGTATAGCAGGAGCTCAACGAGCGAGAGCGCAAGGGCTGCGGGAGCGTAGACCATCCAGACCCGGTTGGTTACCTCTCGAGTCTTGTAGTCACTCCAAGAAGCGTAGACGAGGACTGCCAGGGTAAGCGCCACTCTGGCGGCGGCGAGGACTTGCTGCAAACGCGGGCACCTGTTGTGATGGTGTAGTATGTTCTGGGGTACGCTATTAAAATGCACTCATGCGTAACACGTCGCACGCATAGCCAGCCGCGCTTCCCGGGCGCTTTACCGGTTGGTTTCCACGCTGACCATGGGCGAAAGCTCGGTCAGTATCCAGAGCCCTGTCTTTCTGCCGCTGGCGTCGACCTTGAATATGGGGTTGCCGCCGTCGAACGTCACGACTGCGCCCTTCCAGGTCACGTCGAACGCGCTCTTGAACGGGTAAACTGCGCGTCGAGTTATGGGGAGCAGCTCAATCGTATGCGTTGAGTTGTTTGTAACTAGTGCTCCTGTGGCGCCTGCAGAGCCTCCGGTCGCTGAGTCGAAGGCGTAGAGCCGCTGGTTGGCGCTGTCGGTGAACATTATGCCCGCGCCCTTTGTGCCCTCTATGAACTGGCTCCAGTGGTGCGGCGTCCCGGGCAAGGCGGGATGGTTATAGTTGTAGAAGGTTCCGCTGACGCTTACGTTCAAAGGGTCAACCAGTAGCGTGCCGTTTTCCGTCTGTATCGCAGTGAGGGAGGAGGATAGCTTGAGGGGACACAGGTCCCAGATATATCTGTCTCTTGCCGTGTTTGTGAACATCAGCCTCTCCTGGTAAGTGAAGTACGTGGCGTTGGCTGGGAAAGTCAGCACGTTGTTCGCGTAGATGTTTTCGCACGTCACCGTACCGTTTGGCAGGACCCCGGCGCCTCCTGACCACTCGGACTCCTGCTGGACGACGTCTCTGACTATGCCGTGGACGATGACGTATGAGGTGCCTGAGCCGTAGACGCTGGCGTTCGTGTTTATGCGCATGAAGTTGGTGACGCTCTGCGAGGTTCCAACGGTTGAGGTCACGGTGAAGCCGCTTCCGAACTGAGCGCTCAAGTTGCCGTTAGTGATAAGTCCATCAGACGGGTTGTCGGCTGTGAAGTATCTTTCGGTGAAAGCAAGCGGAGTTTGGGAGGCTTCATCGCTGCCGTTCCACCACACCGTGAACTTGGCGAGTTGGGTGTTCACGAGGAAGACTATCATCTGTCTATTGCCGAAGACCGTGGCGTTATTCGTCAGCCCCATTGGCACCGTGTATTCGGAAGCCCAGTCTTCCACCTGGAAGGGCACTTCTTCCTCTCTGCCGGTCACGGTTGTCTGGTTCACGTGAATGGCTTTGACGGGTATGGGTGGAATCGGAATCCCTTCCGCTATGTCCCCGCCTCCCGGCTCCAGTTGGCGGAGATTCTGTCCGAACCATCGCATCGTGCCGTTCTGGAGGAGTTCCACCTCGACCACGGCGTCCTGCAGGGACCTGAATAGGGTTTGGTCGGATTCTGAGCGGAGCAGCACGGCGTCGATTTGCCAAGTGGACTTGGAGGTGTCGGCGGCGTTGGTGCTGTTAAACCGTATGGTAAATGTGGAACCGACTTGGTACTGAGCGACGGAGACGTTGTGCCAACCGTTTTCAATAGTCAGCACGCAGAGGTTGTCCCAGTGTTCGGACCCTGTGATGTTGTGCCAGACATCCACCTCCAAGCCGTCTGAACCGCCCAGCGTGCCCGTCTTTATGCAGAGTTCGGGTTGATGGGCGATGGAAACGTTTGCCCATTGCTCCTCTAGGTCAAGCCCGTAGATAGCACTTCCAGGCGTGAATTTTATGAAGTCAAAGCTCACGGTGAACGATGCAGAAGTTGATTTCACAGCCCTGAATCTTAGCTGCCATCTGCCAGTGCTGTCTCTGAAATCCGATGGGTCGATTTGCAGGATGTCGTTCGCTGTGATGGTTTGTTCGCTTGTTTTGCCTCCGCTGTTAATCGTATCGGCTAGGTAGCCGTACGAGCTTTGCGCGTAGTCGCCCAGAGTGTAGTTGAAAAGCTGGAAGGTCACATCCAGCGTTGTGGTGCATGAGCTTTCCATTGTCCACTTAAGGTTGTTCCACTCGTTTACGTTGGATGGTTCCCCTCCGAACTCCACTTCGCACGAATACTCGCTTACAACCAGGTAAGAGCAATATATGCTGTACTTGTTGGTGTTGTGGCTAAAACTCGGATATTCTGGCCAGCTACCGTAGGTTGCTGACACGGAATGCCCTTGGTAAGTGGAGCCGCCGTCATAGTATATTTCCACGCCTCCGGCAGAGTTCTCTGCCCAGACCACAAGCACATAGGCTGCCCCTTCAACCAACACAGGCTTCGGTTCTGCGAAACTGAAGGTAACCCAGCCGTCCGAAAAAACCGCCTGCTCATTCGTGCCCGCTATGAAGCTATGACTAGAAGAGTAGATTGCAGCCTTGACCGATGCCGAAATCGAGTACGTGCAGTAGATTGCGTACTCGTTGCTATTGTGTGAGAAGCCTGCGGAGCTTGGCCAGCTTCCGTAGGTCAGAGTTAAGCTGTGACCTTGGTAACTCAAGCCTGTGTGATAACGGATGTAAACGTCTCCGCTTGAATCGTCTGACCAGACAACCAAAATGTAGTTCGTGCCTGCCGCCAGAGTGGGGTAGGGATAGAGGAAGTCGAAGGTAACCCAGCCGTCGGTGGAAACGGTTTGTTCTTCTGTGGTTCCGACGATTGAATGAACATCAGAATATATGGCTGCCTTGACGTTTCTGGACGGGACGGTGAAAGTGCAGTAGATGCTGTACTCCACACTGTTGTGCGACGGACTGCTACCCAGAGAACTCGGCCAAGTTCCATAGGTGCGACTCAAGCTGTGACCCTGATTGGTGGCGCCCGTGTGACTGCCCAAGTAAGCGGAGCCATAGGCGGAGGAAGACCAAACGACTAGTACGTAGCTGTTGCCGCCCACCAAACTAGGCGGTGTAGTGAAGTTGAAGGTAATCCAGCTGAAGACGTAGCCCGTGTCGACGGACCTTTCCTGAGTCTGCTGCACAAGAGTGTGAGTCGCATCATTGTTGTAGATGGCTGCTTTCATAGTTCTTGAGGTACTCGTGTAGATGTAAGCCGTAATCGACTGAACGGTGCCTGACTCCGGGCACGTGAATGAAGACCCTCGGATGATGTTTTCAATGTCGTTATAGCTGCTGTACTGATTTGTTTCTCCGAAGACTGTTGGTTGCAGGTCTATGTACGCGCTTATGCTTGAACCTATGCCGTCGTAGCTGGGAGCGAAACGTGAGCCACGAATGGTGTTTTCAATGGACGCAGTGGATCCTGTGCCCGAGTAGCCGAATGTCTGGGAAGACGATGTCAAGTGTATGTACGCGGATATATCCTGGGCTATGCCACCCTGAGACGCCGTGAAGAGGGAACCTCTAATTGTGTTTAGGATACTTGCTGATGAAAAGCCCTTGATATGGTAGCCAAATTCGGAGGACCCCGAGAATTCGGATGGATAAGCTTGGAAGGTCATGTTGATGTTGTTGTTCGTTTGCAGGTCAGTCAAGTCGCCGTCATAGAGTGCTGTTCCGCCAATGGGAGTGTAGCTGTCTGGGAAGTAGTCGTGAGTTGCAGTGTCTACGTTCGCTTCCGTCAGGGTATCGTAAACGCCGTCCGGAGCTTGTTGCTGCGCTGGGAAGTCGCTGTGCGTTCCCCTGCTATCAATCGCGTCCACGGTGGAGTTGTCGAAGTCAACGTAGTTGTCGTCGTGCTCGAACGTCGTGTTGAACCTCAAAGTGCCCGTGTAGTGACTGAAAGAGGAAGCGGCAACCATGATGCCCCGCGTATCCTGCACCTGGACGGAGAAAGCGAGTGGATTAATTCCCTCCGGGACATCAATGAGGTAGGTGCCGTTCGTGAAAGCCAGCGGCTCGGTTTCTGGCACCACTGTCTCCCACGTCAGGTTGCTGTAGAGGTAGAGGTAAAACTTGAAGTTCAGCCTGTTCAGACTGCTCAGAGGTTCAGGTTCGCCGGTGGGCTCCGACCCGGCCGAAGCCTCGTTTCCGTCCTTGAACACGGTCAGGCAGGCTTTGCCGTTGTATGGCGACTCAGAAACTTGCACATCCAGCTCGCAGGTAGCGGAGTACGTTATGCCCGTGACCCCGATGCCAGTCAGGTCGTAGTTGACGGTTACTGAGCCTTTGCTGAAGCTTTCGTTCATGAACCACGTCGTGCTCAGCGCCAGGTCGGTCACTGTGAAGCTGGAGCCCCACTCGGGTCGGGCGGCAGCCACGTTCTCCAAACCGCTGCTCAGATAGCGGCTGGCGCTCTCCCTAGCGTACGTCGAATTGCCTGTGACTTGCAGGACCGAGCCGTAGTAGCCGACCGTGAAGCCCAAGACCTGCTTCAGCCCCAAGTTTGTCTCGTCTATGGCGCTGAGAATCTGCGGTTGCTCCTCGACGGCGCCGTAGCGGATGGCGCTGTACGTTGCCACTACGCTGGAGACGAGAATCACGGCGACGAACATGGCGGCAATGATGGAGAATTGACCCCGATTGTTCATCTCAGACACCTCCTACGAGTCCAAGCTGCAACACGACGAGGCGGGAAGCATCCTTATCCGTATACTGGGAAGGCGTAAGACGCGGCCTATAATCGCCCAGCAGTCCCAGGGCCGTGAGTCTGATGTCGGGAGTTCGAGTGACCCCCAACGCCAAGAACGCGCCCTGATAGACTGCCGCTTCGCCCTCCCCCACGGAGTGCCTGTAGACGGCGCCTGGGTTCCAGCCGTCGACTGTTGTGTCAAAAACGTAGGTCGTGATGTTCAGGTTGTATGGTTCCAGTATGTACGTCGGCAACGTGCGGGTAGCCGTCTGGTAGGGTGAAGGGTAGATGCCGTAGTAGTTGCAAGCGTCCAGCGTCTTGGATGAGAGGTACATCACGCCGGGCGGGCTTCCGGTTATCCCGGTCGAGTTATAAGCGTACGTCTGATTGTCCAGTCCTTGGAGAAAGGCGATGACCCCTGCCTGCGCCACCAGCTTCATGCCGTAGATACCCCACGTGTTCTGGTCGTTCGGGAACAGTGCAGTGTTGCCCACGTAGTACAGCGGGTAGCCGACTATGCTTACCCAGGTCCAGTTGTGCTCCAGAACCCTCAAGCCAAGAGTGTGACAGTAAAGGGCGTACGAAGAGTGGTCGGTGTCGTATCCGACGCCTGAACTGGAGTAGTAGCCCTGCGGAATGGGCACCGCTTCCCCGCAAGTATTGATGACAACGGCATTCCGCAGAGTTTCACCCTGCAGGCTCGTGCCGTTCAGAATCCTCCCAAGTTGCTCCGTGTTCTGCACCATAGTCGTGTTCGTGAAGTAGGGCGACAGCAACCTGTAAAGGTCCATCGCTAGACTGCTGGAGGTGTAGCCGACCGTCCACCAGCTGTTCGCGTCGCTGCAGTTCAGGATGTACAACGTGCTTCCGCCCGTGTGCTCGCCTATCTTCTCGGGTGTTACTTCGAAAGTTACGTTTGAAGAAGCGACTAGAAAACTGGAAGCATCCGTCGTGATCCCCAGACTTTCGGCGTTAGAGACCCATCTCATCGGGTTGTACAGTGTGACGTCGTTCTGTTCGCTGTCGCTCTTCACGTCGTAGACCGTCAAGTTGTAGAGGACGTTCGGCGGCAGAGAAGCCGAAAGCGCAACATTCAGGCTATCCCACAACGACTGATTATCCACTTCAAAGGAAGCCCTGCTCAAATCATGGTTTGAATCCAGAGTCTGAAGCGCCGTCAAAGCCAGCCGCCTGAGGTTCACGGGCGAAACCTGGCGAGGCCATGGCAGGACCGCGAAGTACGACGAAATGACGAAGGCGCCGCTCACGATGATTATCACTATCAGGACTTCAACGGTGCGCATCATCAGCCAATCACCTGCCGCCCCTGATAGCTCCACACGGAAAGCGTAGCTTGATAAGCCAGCGGAGGTACCGCGCTTACCAACACCTGGCGCACATCGGTTGCCACCCACTCCTGCTGTGACGGGTCTCCTCCGAACGTTACTGGAAAAGCCAGGGCGCTTACGCCCCAAGGCATGAGGACGATTCCTCCGTTGCTTGCGCTTTTCTCGTAGACCACGACGAGTATCTGCGGAGTGTAAGTCGGAATCGCCACGCTGGCATACGGATTGCCCACACCAGAAGTCAACGTTCCAGTCTGGTTGGTCATCGGGCTGCAGTCGCCGCCGGTGAAGAGGATACTGGACGGAAAGAACGCCGCCGTGTACTTCAGGCTGGAGAATGGAGGATTCGAATTGTTTAGGTCGAAACTGTGCGCAATCAGAACCCGTTGCTCAGTCAGACTGTCGACCATGGGCACCACGTACTCGTCAGTGGAGGTGACCCGTGAGCAGTAGCCGATGCCCGCCAGACCGCCCACACGAGCCACAACAACGAACGCGTAACACTGGGTATCCAACGTGACGTCAGGAAACTCCAGAGAAACGAAGCCCTGCCCGTCAGTCTCGTCCGTGCCGTTCTGGGCAGTGTAATAAGGGTACTCGCTTTCGCTCTCAGGCAACGTGACTGGAAAAAGGCAGTAGCCTATGTGCGCGTTGGCAAGCGGAAAACCAGTTCCACTCACACGCACCGCCAGCGTCAGCGGAGCTGCTGCCTGAGTTTCGGTTATCGAAATCTTTACAACCGGCTCTATGTTTAGCTGGAAACCGTAGCTGCCGTTCACTCCGAGCAGCTTTGTTGCTTGAGAATAGTTGAGCGTGGCGTCCTGTGGCATGAACAGGGAACCGCCCAAACCCGTTTTGAGGCGGGTGTAGACAGATGAGGTTTTGTCATAGCCGAAAGTGTCAGCCCCAACTGGAGCCAGCCGCATGAGTGAGAAGGGACTAAGCTGGTACTGCGTGAACTCTGGGTCTTGGATGCCAAAGCTCACGGGCGTGCTTCCGCCTGTCCCCCAAGCGTTTGGGGTGCCAGGGTTCAGGAGTATGTTGTCCAGCAGGTCGCTGGTCTTCGTCGCCGTCGCCCTGTGCTCTTGGTATATGATTCCTGTTTGTATGGTTTGCCCGAACATGTTTATGAACAGCAGCGTCGCCGCTAGGAAGATGCCGATTGAAACCATGTGATCTATAGCAGCGCTTACCGTGTTCTATCCCTCCGGTATTCCGAAGTACAGCAGGACAGTTTGGTCGGGGTTCTTTTCGGCCGTAACGCAGCAGTTGGTCGTTGAGTTGCTCAAGAAGGGCACATCATCGTTCCACTGAACGTTCTGCCCCAGCGTCACTGAGGTTGTGGCGGATGCGTCGGCGCCCACAAATGTCAGCGTTATTTCTAAGAGCTTGCTTGAGCTCAAGCCTGGTTCCAAGACTTCGCGGAGCGTGGCGTTTCCCACGTAGCTGTAGCCCTCTATGAACGGCAGTACGTTCAGCTTGCTCGTGAGCGTGCCGTCAAGTATCGTCGTGTGGTTCAGAGAGTAGTATACCTGTTGGATGGAACTGCCGATTTGACCGGCAGCTTCCTCAAGCTGGAGCGTCCTACGTGAGTCGACCCACGTGTTCATGATCCAGCCGACTGTCAGCGGGAACAGGAACATCTGGAGTATGAGGACTGGGATGAGAATCATGTATTCGATTGTGATTTGAGGCAACCATGTCACCTGCCTGCTACGCGTGGAGTCCCAGCGAGACAGTCACCTCGCCCACGTACAATTCGACAATTGACCCCGAAGGAAGAGGAGGAACACTTGACTCGTCAAGGATGATTGTGTCAGGGTTAAACTTGAAGAAGTCTGCATCGAACCCTCGTGACTCCTGCAGCGGCGGATACGACACTGAGACCTGAACCTGCGTAACGTCTTTGAAGACGTACTGGGTGACGTTCTTGCCGACCAGCGTCACCGACTGAGACCGATGCAGGCTCTCGCCGCTCATCAGCAGCGGCAGGTACAACCTGACGTAGGTTTGGCTGTCTATATTGGCGTCGGGCATCATTCGGATGCTGGGAACGACCACGACTCTGTTGTAGCTGCCTGCTTCTATGTTCAGTTTTTCGATTGCGAAGACGTGGCTGACTGGAGCCGAAGGACCTGACTGGATGAAGGACCAGTCTGAGGCGGGGAAGGTTTGTTCGAAGTAGCCGTTGCCCATGGTGAACTTGTCGACTGGCATGTTGAACATGACTGCCCCGGTGTCCCACGTGAACGTCTCTGGGTCCTTGCCCTCATAGTGAACTTGAAGTGTGTACGTCAAAACGCCTGGTTCGAAGTCCACCTGCCCGTATCTACTCGAGTAACGGACGGTTTGCGCCCTGCCAATCGTCCACGCGATGTCGTCAATCTGCAATGAGGTCGTGAGCATAAACTGCTTATTGGTAGCGAACTCGTTCTCCGCCAACCGCGCGTCCAAGAAGTTGTTAGCGTAGACCATGGCGACGAGAACCATCACGACGACGGCGCTGGTTATGATGACTGTGCTAATGGCTGGGCTAGCTGCTCGATTGTCCTGCCGCAGGCGTTGGAAAGGGTGTTTGGCTCTCGTGTTTGCATCGCTCCTAGAAGAGGTTGAGGAAAGTAGGTATGATTTTCGCCGCAATCACAGCGATGATCACGAGGATGGAGGCGTGCTTGAACCCTGCCGCGATGGATTCATCGCTGATTTTTCCAGCCACAACGCCGATGAGGTAGCTGTGGAAAATCACTGAGGTGATGAAGATCATCTGTATCTGGCTGAAGTCCTTCGGGGGCGCCGTTGCCACACCTGGAACCGCGCCCAGCGTGCCGGCGCCGAAGTTCATCGTGAAACTCATCATCATGATTGTGGTTGCCACGAGCAGAATCGAAGCCAAATAGGGCATCATGACGTAGGGGCGCACGGTCATCTTTTTCTCCTTCTCGACCTCCTGCGTCAGGTTGTTGAAGCGGGACAGGGATTCGACCATGGCGATGGTGCCTCCGCCGACGTCTATCGTCTCGACGAGTAGGAACATGACGAGCTGAACCATCCAGCTGCGGGTGCGCTTCAGGAAGTCCATGACCACCTTCTTCAGGGGTATGCCCCAGGATATCTCGCTGCTTATCTTGCGCAGTTCCTTCGTGAAGGCGCCGTAGTCGCGTTTCGACAGGCTTTCGATGCACTTCTCGGGCGAAAGCCCAGTTTTTCTGACTTCGGTCAGGTCTCGGAGGAAGCTGTTGACGCCTTGCTCCATGCTGTTTCTCTTTTTAGACAGCTTCATGTAAACTATGGCAGAGGGCGCTGTCGCCACAAACAGAGCGATAGAGACTGCCACGGGCAAGTCCACAATCGTCGAAAGCTGGCTGAAGAGCGGTAACGGAACGAAGCCCATGAAGTTTGTTAGGAGCAGGAAGAGAAAGATGGCGACGCCGCTGGATACGCCGAACACTTTGTAGGGGGTCATGTCCACGATGGGCGCCTTGGGCTGCATGCTGTGCGCTAGGTAGACAAACAGCATCGAAAGCATAGGCGTGAACACGTACGTGTACATGACGATGCCGCTGAACAATCCTGCGTTCACGGTGGTGCTTGAGCTTGAACTGATTTGGTCCACGGCGAAGAGGATGTAGAAGCACAGCGACATCATGACCATGACGATGATGAATGTCTCCAGCAGCATGCCCAGCCTTTCCGCCGCGGCTTTGACGCGGAGAGCACGGGTCTTGAATATGTCTTCTGCCTTGCGCTCCAAGAAGTGACCGATGTCTCCGCCTATGATGACCGTGGAAGCGTAGCCTGCTAGAAAGTCCTTGAATATGTCAAGAGGGTTCTTCTTTGCAGCGCTCTCAAGAGCCGTTAAGGGGTCGATGCCGAAAATCTCGACATCCTTCATGATTTCTCTGGCTTCTTCCCGCATGGCGGGCATGAGCTCCACTTCGGATAGGCGTTTAAAGCTGGTGTAGGGTGCTATGCCGCCCGAAGCCATGACGCTGATGTACGCGGCGGCGAAGGGCATCTCGCGCTCCAGGTTCGAGGCGCGGTCGCTGGCTTTCGACAACGGCATCGCCATGAAGCCGCCGACCACGAAGAGGGGAAGAAAGGCAAGGATGAGCATCGGCAGAAGGCCGTAGAGCAGGAAGAGCATCACGCCAAGAATGGAAACAGGCACGGTGAGCAGGGTCGTAAAGAACATGAGCGAAACGTATGTGGCGGGGTAGACTCGGATGCGCCCCTTCTCGAGGGGCATCTTGAAGTTGTGGACGCGTTTAAGAAAGCCTGGTGCTGCTTTTCCGAAGAGGCGATAAGACCATGCCTCAAGCGTCTTTAGCAGCGACAACGGGCTTTACCTCCTCCCCTGCGATCATCTTCTCGTAGAACTGCTTGGGTCTGGCGTAGTACTCGGCGATTATGGCAGCGACATCCTTGTAGCTTCGGACATCGTGGACTCGCATCCATTGCAGGACTTCCTTGCGCTTCTTCATTTCGACGAGCAGGTCTTCGGTGGATATGCCCAGTCGGTCTGCTGTATGCTGTAACTGTACACTGTGCTCCAACGAGGCGATGTGCTCGTCTTTAACGGGGTCCCATTTGAAAGGCGTGTTGTACTTCTCGTACTCAGCGATTTCGTTCACCGAGAGAACTCGCCTGAAAGCCTTCTTCTCGCCGTTCTTAATGAGATGAACCCGCTGCACCGACATGACGACGTTCATCAGCGGGATGTACGCGGGCGAGATTTCCATAGGTTTCTGCGTCAGACGCTTGACGGCTGAGTCCAAGTTCTCAGCGTGCATGGTGCACATGCCGCCGTGTCCCGTGGCTAGCGCTTGGAAGAGAACGTACGCTTCTTGACCCCGGACCTCGCCCACGATGAGCATGTCAGGGCGGTGCCGCATGGAAGTTTTGACGAGGTCAAACAGGTTGACTTCGCCCACGCTGCTTCCGCCTAAGCCGTAGCTCTGCCTTGCGATGAGTGAAACCCAGTTCTCGTGCGGCAGGTTTAGCTCAGCTGTCTCTTCGATGGTGATGATTTTGCTGCCTGGCTTGATGAGACACGCCAGCGCGTTGAGGGCAGTGGTTTTGCCCGCTGCGGTTCCTCCGAGGACCATGACTGAGGCACGGTTCTCCAGAGCCACCCAGAGGTAGGCTGCCATTTCCTCCGAGAACGTACCAATCTTGATCAGGTCTATAATTGAGTAGGGGTCTTCACGAAACTTCCTAATCGTGAAGGCTGTGCCGAAGGGCGTGATTTCCCGCCTGTAGCACACCGCGAGGCGGTGTTTGCCTGGAAGCGAGGCGTCGACGATGGGGAAGGCGCTGCTGACGTGTTTGCCGCCCATGTGTACGAGTTTTACGACCATGTTGTCCAGGATTTCGTCGCTTTCCAGCTGCAGGTTGGTCTCGATGCTTTCATGATTTCGATGCCACACGTAGACGGGTTTGTTGACGCCGTCGCAGCTTATGTCTTCGATGTTGGGGTCGCGCATGAGAGGGTCGATTTTGCCGAAGCCGACTAGGTCTCTTTCGGCGTGGTATAGAATCTTGTACCAGGAGACGTCTGGGAGCCAGCCGAGGCTGATTCGGTACTTGTCGACTATGCGTTTGGCTGCTTCGGCGAAGAACTTGCGTGGGTCAGCGATTTCCTCTTTGGGCGATTCGATTTCTGCCAAGAGAATTTCGAGGATGCGGGTGTAGACCTCTTTCTCGAGTGGGTCGAGTTGGAGTTCGTCGAGTATGTATTTGTGTTCGCCTGTTTTGGGGTTTTGGACGATGACGACGTGCGAGAAAGGCTCGTATAGGGGGTATTTTTCTATGACTTTTAGTCCTTTCAAGAGAGGTTTGGCGGCTGCTGGGGGGATGACCTGTTTCTTTCCTTTCCTTAGTTTGAAACCTGAAAACAGTGGTTTGTGCGGCTTCTCTGGCATGTCCTTCGCTCTCTTGACTAGGATGGTTTCTTGTAGGTTAGTGTTGCCAGAGAGCGTCTATTAAATATTATGTCTTCATATGCAATATTAGTGAATCTGTACAGCACAAATACACATCAGCCCGCCAAATCACAAACCGCGCAAAAACGGATTAACCCGCTTCTCCACACCCAACGTCGAAGCAGGACCATGCCCAGGATAAACCACCAGAGAATCCGCCAAACCCAACAACTTCCGCAAAGACCCCCACATCAGCCTCTCCGAACTCCCAGGAAAATCCGTGCGCCCAATGGAGCCCGCAAAAAGCACATCCCCGCTGAAGACCGCACCTTCGCCTACCAAGACGATGCTACCTGCGCTGTGACCGGGACAATGCAGGACCTTCAGCGAGACGTTGCCGAAGTCTACCTGGTCGCCGTCGTGCAAAAGAACGTCCGCGGCTGGCGAAACGCAATTGAAACCGAAGAACCGCGCCGTCGGCCAGCCTGACTCGCCCAGCATGTGGGCGTCGCCCTCGTGGACACAGATAGGCGCCCCATAACGCTCCTTGACAAGACTGTTACCGCACGTGTGGTCCGGATGCCCGTGCGTGTCAATCACGCGCCTCACCTTTAAGCCGTTGTCTTCGATGTACGAGAAGATATCAGCGGCTTCGGCCTCGCTGACGAATCCCGGGTCTATCACCATCGCTTCGCGGGTTTCGCTGCAGTCTGCTACGTAGCAGTTCGAAGAAAACGAGCCCACCGGAAACATCTTCGCCCTCAACGCGCCAGGTCCACTCGCATTTCCCGCACCGGTCAATTAAAAGATGCCCCTTATATAAGGAGGCTAAGAGTCAGTCTGCCCTTCACCATATTTGGATGCAAGCACTTGCATGTGCCTTTTTACGTGGAACTCTTATCCTATTGTTTTGTTCCACGGATAGAGATATTTTAAGCGTCTCAATTGCGCTATAGTTTGCCGTCATGTTCTCACAATCCGAATTCTATTAGGTCAGAATCTTGTTCTTCGTCATCGTCAGAATAGCCGTTCTCTATTGCTTCTTTATCTTCTTCGCTTAGTTGTTGGCTTAAGTATTTGCCCGTCTTAGCATCGGTTACGAAATGTGAAACGAATCTCTGCAATAGGCTAAGTTTCTTAGGCTCTGGCATTTTCGGTTTAAGCTGTGTCGGTTTGCCTTCTTTTCTGTAGTCGGGAATAACTATCTCTGGGTTTGTTTTGCCGTCAAGATAAAGCCAATGTCTTTTTGGAAGCTGTTGAATTCTGTCTTTAAGGTCATCTGGTAGCTGAGATTTGATTTTCCGTAAGCTGTTCTCTCCGAGAGTTAAGCCTATGAACGGTCTAAGTCTCTCGATAACCTTCGTTGAAATGTCGTTTAGCCGTTGACCTATCCCTATGTAGTGAATGTTTGCGTCACTTCTTGACTGAGTGAAGATTGTCATTAAATCGAGACTGTCATCTGAATTCATTGAATACGTGCCAAAACTGTTTTGGATTTCTTCGAGAACTATTAGATAGTGGTGTGCGTATTCGGGATTCTGGTCTATCTGCTTTTCTTGTTGCTCGTAAATGAACTGTAGAACTACCGACTCGAAAGCCTTAATCCGTCTTCCATTGCGGTATTTTATCTCGAATAGAACGCTCTGTTTCGACTGTAGCAAATCCTCTAACCATCGGCTTTTGGCGTATTGCCATTTCTTGTCTAAGTTTACGTGAATTGTGTCTCTGAGAAAAGGCACAGCTTCTATGCTTGTTTCGTCTTTTGCGATTATCGGATTGAAAGCTGTCGTGCCAACTCTCACGCATTGGATAGCTCCAAATTTCCTTCGCCAAATAGTAGATGGACTTAGAATTATCACGGTCATGTTTGCGTCTTTCATTGCTTCTTTTGCCAATGTGAAAGCCGTATAGCTTTTGCCGTGTCCTGCTTCTGCTACGATTATCAAACCGAGATGTTCCTTAACGTCACGGATTAGCTCCGAAACTGAGAAACCGCATTGGACTCTTTCGTTCTGCTTTTGCTCTGCATCTGTGGTATGATGGTCTTCTTTTCCCATCGTTTGCGCCTCATTTACCATGCTAAAGTATATGGTAGCGAGTCTTATAACCCCAATCTTCGACGCTTTTCGATAAAAAAGGCTAAATTGAGGCGATAGCCCAGCCCATAGCGCATACATACGGGATTTTTGAGACGAAAATTATTTTGCAGAATTTTCTGAAAGAATTTTATGGTTGGAAAAGTCGGTTTATTGCTTGTTTTTGGCTAATTATCATTTCGTTTTGCGTTTGGTTTTGATTTGCTTTTCAACAAGATGCTTGTGAAGGTCAAAACAAGTTTACACAATACCTTGACTAAATGCTCTGTGAAAAATCGGCAAATTCCAAAAAGTCAAAAATAGAAACGGGTAGGGGTATTATTCGGCTCTCGGTTCAAAATTTGCTTTTAACCATGTAGCCAGTTCCGTCAATATTCTATTGTCGCTGACATTTATTACTGGAATTCTGATATTTCCAGAGACCTTAAATTCGGGTTGAAAAGTCTCTTGTGGTGCATAGGAGATTGCACTATAATGAATTATTCCCTTTAGTTTTTCTTTAATTATGTCATCAGTATCTCGGAAATGGGCAATTTCGAGAATAAGACCATTAACCCACAAAAGAGGTCGTCCAACTCCGCCAGCTTCGATATTAAGACTTGCACCGCTGAGAAAATGCTGTAAAGGGTATTTGATAATCTCATGGATGATTATTCTTTTCCATGGTTGATATTCAAAGTCTATTGATTCCTTATTTTCACTCGTATTTTTTCCCTCAGTTAGACTATTTTATGCTAATGCGATTTAAGAATTGTGAACGATTCGGATTAATTCTTTCGATGTGATGACTGATGTCTTTTCGGTCTTGCCAACAGCCTTTTCATTCTCATAATAGGGAATCGTTTACCATCTTTCAGCCAAAACCCTCTTTTCTTGCGAATTCTGGAAAGTATTTTAAGACACACCTCTCTGTGATTGCTTTCCTCACGCCACTTACACCCAAAAACACTCGATTGCAGAACCACGTTAAATGCTTCACTTCTTATGCTGTAAGTATCACCATATCTGATTGTTTGGGGGATTACTTCTATTGGTGAGTCGCACGAATTACATTCTATAAAGTATCTGTTATCCTTCTCGCTGAAAAAGTAGCCATTGGTGCTAAAAGCATATTTTACTTGCTGTATTACTTGTGCCTGATTTTCCGCTCTGACGTGAGCTAAGATTAGCCATCCACCATAGGGAAGCGATTCTTCTTCTTCCTTAGAACCTAAGCGGTCATGGTTAAGAATACGGTTATCAAACATGTATGTTCAACTACATGTTGGTAATATTTAAAACGCACGAACAATGAGACTCGGCAAGCATGGGAGATAGGTGAAAGTGAAAAACATGTTTTGGGTTCCGAATTCGAATAAATCTTTTTAAGCATACCCCTGCAAATAATAAGCGAAAGAAGGTTATTGTTATGGCAGTAAAAACAATCAACTTAACTTTTGACGGGTATTGGCGTGAAATCAACAAAGACGGCATACCTAAGAAATCTGGAGTTTATCTGACTTACAGTTGCAAATATAATCCACCAACAAAAGAGGGAGAAAGAGGCACAGTGGACTTAACAAAGCTAATTTACATTGGCGAAGCTGAGGATGCTAACGACAGAATAGCCACGCATGACAAGTGGGATGATTGGCGTAAACAAGTGCCGAAAGGTGAGGAAATCTGTTTCTCTTTTGCAGAGGTTGCAAGTCCCGACAGAGAGCGTGCTGAGTGTGCTTTAATATATTATCATAAGCCTGTATGTTGTGACAAAAGCACAGAAACATTCGATTATGACGAAACCACGATAATTTCAAGTGGCTGTTGCAAATTCATCAAATCGCCTATCACGGTAAAAAGAACAAATACTTAGAAAAGTCCGTCCTTTTCCAGTTTAGTTTAATTATTGAAAAGGCTTAGTTAGTAAAATTGTCTATAGTGTCCAAAAATATACTTTTTTATTTATTTATTCTTTTATTATTATGGTTTAAACTAACTAATTGATTGTAACTCGTTAAGTGATGTTCTTACTTGCATCAAGTTGAAGTATAGCTATGGTCTTAGTTGGATAGTTGAGTTTCGTGCGTGATAAGGTTCTCTCAAGTCGCTACACGTTACAGACTTACTTCGTTTCATATTTTTTACGAATGCGTATGTTGTAGGAGAGACTCACGGGCTTCTCTATCCGCATTAGGATGTCCACCTATCACTTACTTGATGTTTCACTTATGCGAGACTTTCCTGTCACGTTTAAGCTGTGACTTAATTTTCCTGTCGCCTATTTTATGTCTAAAAAAGACGTATCTTTAAAGTATTTATATTTTATGGTTGTCGTAGTGGTTGCTTAAATCATTAAAACGCTGCGGGTAGTGGACAGGAAGGGCATTTTAGCCAAGAATCAGACGCACAGACATGCCCAAAACTGTTCGTCTATGTATATTTCTGTGCATTCAGCTATAAATAGGTTTCGGTTTTCGTGAAGTATTTTAAGCAATTATTCAATTGATTTTGGCTTATTTACGTAATTACTTAACGGATTGAGGTGCATTGGCTAAACGTGAAATGAAAAATGTCTTAAATCACCAAAAGACTTTAATACTTGTTCTGTATTCCATCAGTATTACGGGATAAGATATGTCTAAAAAAGATACAAGAGCAAACATTAAGGTTAGCGAATCAACGGCTCAAGAATTTCGTGAACGAGCCGAGGTTAGTGGTTTGACACATGAGCAATTACTGCAAGAACTTTTGAATCAAGAAATGAAGCGAACCGTGACTGTAGAACGTGGTATGAGTTTCTCGAATGTCGCTAAGAGACTTGAAAAATCAAAAGAAGGTGATTAAATGGAAAATGAAAAATTGAATAAAGCAAGAAATAATCTCGGTATTAAAGGCGAAGTTGATTACGTCAATAGCCTTATCGAAAAAGAACAAGTTGAACCTAACAGTCATGTCGGCTCAGATTTCCCAGTTGAAAAACACGTTGACGATGTAAGTAAGGATTTTGCGAAACTTGACGACCCGACAATAGGCACAAAAGGCGAAAGTGAATTTCCCGATGCTCCGAGCATGGCACGTTTTGCTAAGAAACACGTAATTGACGAAGGCGAAATTCGCAAAAACGAAGGCATGAAACTTAATCAAAAAGTCGATGACACGGCTAAGGGTAGTGGTCAATAATGAGCGCACAACAAAAGTTAGATGCTATAAATTTGATTATTTCTTTAAAAATGGTCGAACTTGAGGCTCTTATGAGCAGAAAAGCTCAGTTAGAGTCTCAAATTCCTAAACAAACCGAAAAAATAGAAGTAAAAGGTGAATAAAAATGTCCGAAACACAAGAAGATGACGGAAATGTCCGAATACACAAAATCACAGTTGACCGTTCACCAGAGTTAGAAGCCTTACGTCAAGAACTCGAAAACGTCAAAAGTGAAAAAGAGCAACTTGAAAGTGAGTTAACTCTCATTGCGGAGAGAACTTTAAACGAAAAATGCAAAAAATACGGCATAGATGAGGATTTAACTGACGAACAGAAAATCGAAAAAGTGAAAAAAGCTGAAAAGGAAAATCAAGAAACCGCACCACTAAACGATGCTCAGATAGGCTCTAAGGTTGTCGTTAATGACGACACGGGTTATGATTCAATAGAAGCAATGGTTCACGACTTAAACAAAAAAGCAGAGAAAAATGACGGTTCAGCCGAATCAACCGAAGCAGATGTAATTTTAAACCAATTCGGCAAAAAGATAATCGAGAATGTGAAAACAAGCGGAAGACAACCTTTCAACGTGGATATTGACCCGAAAGAATTACAGAAATTGAGAAATCAGACTAAGCGTGAAAATGCTGAAAAATTGCGAAAGAAGGCGATTAAGAATGAGTAAAAACGCTAAATTAGTGCATCCATCGAAATACTCAAAAACTCAATCATGTGGAATGTGGGTTTTTGATAAGCTATGGCTTTTTAGAACAGAAACTAAGGTCTATGAATTTGACCGTCACATTAAAGATTGGATTCTGGTTGACACACGAATCGAAGACAAGACACCACAAGAAATGAATTATCACAAGAAACTGAATTTCTGTGTAGTTTTCCCAGACCCAGACCAGAGACAATCAACGTTTGGCAAGAAAACACAAAAGCTGTTCGGTCAAGTCGGAACTATTAGAATCCGAGACGAATTAAAGAATACTTGGTTGCTTGTTGAAAAGCAGAATGCAATAGACCGAGAAGGCGCACTTGGAGAAACTAAAATCATGGTTCGGACACTTGAGAATGTCGCAACGTCTCAGCTACCAGCTTGTTACGCAAGTGCATTAAAAACCGATGACGCTTGTTTGGTTGAACTGTCAGAGCCTCAAAAAGCGACAATTGACGGATTAAAGCAGTTAGAAGCTAAGAATGTTGTGATGGTGTATTTCGGCAAAATACAGATGGATTCAGACGGCTTATCTTACGGCAAAATTGCTCTAAATGCTTAAGGTGTTTGCTATGACATTCACGGCTCGGAGAATCGTTCATTCCGCAACATCGGCATTTATTCACCACCTTAAAGTCTCCGAGCCAACAATTTTTTTCTATAGGTGATTAGACATGCTGACTGATTATGAGAAAAAACTGCGAAAGCGTGAATATGACCGAGAGTATAACAAAACGAGACGCTTTAACACACCTGAAAAACGAGAAAAACGTAATGCATGGTTCCGTGAATATTACCATAAAAAAATGGCTAATCCTGAAAATCGAGAAAAACGAAATGAGTATATGAGAAACTACATAAGAAAATACTATTTAAAACCTGAAAATCGCAAAAAACACAATGATTGTGCCCTTAGATGCTATCACGTCAAAGCTATAATAAAGAAGGCTGATTGAATGACTCAAGTTATTTTAGAAATTCCGAAAAGCTGTCCACATTGCGGAAGTCCAAAATTTAGGAAAAGAGGATTTACCCATGATAGGCGACAAAGGTATCATTGCAACAATTGCCAAAAGAGCTTTCCTTTTCCACAACTTCAATTACATGGAAACTTTACACATGGTTTTAAACATAGAGATAGATACCGAAAAAGGCTAAAAGATGTTTTACCATTTTATAATTGCTCAGATTTGTTGAAAGGGTACATGCACTCAAGAATAAACCAAAACGTGAATTCAATCGCCGATGTTCCATGTTTCTTGTGTTCTGACTGTGAAAAGTGCAACCCTATAAAATGCGAAAAAATGGATGGTTGGTTGATTAAAATTGACTGAGGTTTTGGTTAAAGTGACGGATATTCCCGAACAGAATCCACGATGTTCATATCTTGGATGCCGTCACGTTGCCGTTTATACTTGTTTTGCCTGTAATCGCAATTTCTGTTTTAGGCATATCGAAAATCACGATAATTGCAAAAAATCAAAATGGGATGATTAGGCATGTATGACCGAAATTTGATTTACTGGTTTAAAAGCCAAATAGACGCAATGGTTGATTCGACTATCGACAAAAGCAAAATCCGAGACTCAGATAGATTCTTTAAAATATTCGCTAACAAAAAATCCAAGATTCTCATGGATTTCGATTTCACAGAGCTAACAATCCCGAAAGAATACATAAGCCTAACCGATTCTCAAAAAGCGTCTATCCGAGAGTTATTTACCGTTTGGCATGACAATATTTTCTATGAGGATTATCTCCGTTTGATTTGCCGTGTTGGGTTCTGCTATGAAAGAGCCGAAATGACCGACAAACCAGAATACTCGGCAATCTTGGCTAACTACCAATTCCTTAAGCAACTGTGGAAAGAAGCCTATCCAACTGAGTTTAACGAGTTTGAAATGGAAAAGCTACATACAACCAAAACCGAGACTAATCAACCAGTTAGACCGTCATGTCCAATTTGCCAATCAAACGATGTAGTCTCTAACGGCATATGTTGGTTCTGCAAGTCATGCTGTAAACAATTCCTAAAAAACCCGAAACGAAAGCCAAACAACCAATAAGCCTATCATCATAAATTTTAAACGCACACTATACTTAGACTGAGTATGCCAACAACTCACGATTGAAACGTATTAGGGTAGGGGACTGGTTTTTAGGCTTATTTTCCATATTTAAGTAATTATTTAACTCGTTTTTCTCGAAGTATGCCAATGTCAAAAATACGGATACTAAGATAAAGTCACTACGAAGTGCCCTATTTGCGTTCTATCCCACAATTCCCATGATGGTAAATTTATTATTATGATGATAACTTGAGCCTATTAGAGAAATGCCTCTGTTTTTAGCTATTTGTGAACCTTAATTGTGGTTGTTGCTTGTGCCAATGCTCAAAAATAGAAAATAGAAATGGGAAAGAAAAGAAATGATTGATTAGGCTTGTGGCTCTTTAGGTTGCTCTGGTTGTTGTTTCTCTGCTTGTTTCTTTTTGGCGATTTCAGCAATTAATAACTCAATGGCTATTGGTGTTTTGAAAAAGTCTCTTCCCGTGAATTCGCTAACGTTTAATCCGTTCTCTGTGGCTATGCGCTTTATTGCATCTTGCACTTTTGTTTTCGGGATTGAGTATTCGATTATGCGTTTCAGCGTTTGGTTTTCTATTGCCATGCCTTCCATCTGAATCTCAAGTTGCTGAATTTTGGCTTCTAAATCTTCTATTCGTGTTCTGCTCTGCAATGTGCCGTTTAGCCGTATGTATGGATAAACTTCGTGGAATGTTTCGTCAAGTTGTCGGTCTATGTGTTGGAGATAAGTGTCGTCACTTGAGCTAATTTCTTTTCCGACTGCTCTTTTGATTAAGAAGCTGTTTAGTTTTGCATCGCTTAACGCTCCCATGAGAAACTTACGGAATAGTGCGAACCTCACTTTTCCCGTAAGCGTGACGTTGGCTTTTTTGCATAAGTCCTTAAGCATCGTGTTGAAAGTTTTGTCTATGACGTGACCGCCATTTCCGTTAGCCCAAACCCATTCAGAGACGGGTAAGCCTTTTTCTGCTCTTTTCTGGTCTATGTAGCTGAACCATGCCTTTAAGCTGTCCCGTGCCTCTGGCGTTAAGTGGCTTCTTGCCGTCACGCCAGTTTTTCCACGTTCAAAACTGAACCCTATGAAGTCTATTTTCTGCTCTATGGCTTTATTGACTAACGGCTCTATGTCGGCTCTTTTTAGCTCTGAGAAATCTTCCACATGGTAGCCTAAACTGATTGCTGTTGCGACAACTGCTTTTTCAAAAATGTCGGCTATATGGAAAATCTGTTGGAATTCCGTTTGGTTGAATTCGTGTTCGCCTTTTGCGCTTTTGGCTTTTGCGATTTTTCTCCGAGATAATATCAGCGTGGTTGCATTGTCACGGCAAAAGGCTCTAACTGTTGAAACCTCTGCTCTTGCTGTGTTTGTGGCTTTTCCTTCTTGGACTCTGTGGTTATAGTAAGCTATGACTTTTTGCCCTATCTGCTTAGACCATTCAACACGGTCTTTTGAGCGTTTGTAACTTTCGATTAATTCAGCATCGGTTAAGCCTATGAATTCTAAAAAGTTGTTCATTCTGTCTTGGTATTTCCATGCATCTTGAGTTTTAGCGTTAGGATAAGAAGCCTTAACCCAATCCTCTGTAAGTTTGCCTATTTGAGTCCATGCCTTAGTTTTTTCTCGGCTCATTCTGTTTTCACCTTCCCTTTAAGTTTTAAATGGGATAAGAATCTTACGCAAAAGGGCACTTTCGACTGCTCGGATATTTGGAGCCTAATAGTCAATCAATGCAGAAAACCTATAGAGGGGCTATTCCGCCGCGAAAACCAAGGACAGAAGAATCCGCCACGAACCTATTTGCCGCCTATTAGAAATAGCATGCAGAAACCTATAGAGGGGGTCTATCCGCCAATTGGCTATCTGCAAGATTCAACGGCGCGTTTCAGGCATTGTTGCTTCTGCGCAGAATCGGACTGGCCGATTACCACGTAGATTCAGGGTCCCTGTTTACGTGGTAAAACTTACAATACTACGTAAATCCAAGCCCTGCATTTACGTAGTAAGCCCTAACTTCATGCCGCAATTCACTTCGCGACCAGCTATAAATAGAGGTAGCTATAAACCGCCACGGCCACAGTGCACTCTGAAGGCGACTTGTTGCCTTCTTCCCGCTTCTCCTCCGCAGCCTTCAGCGGCAAATAGACACGGTGATGGAGTAAAAAGATAAAAACAAAACGCGCCCTCCTAGTACACAGGAACGCGCTGTCCAAGCGCAGCAGCCAGACCTCAGGCAGGAATCCCGGTTTGACGCAGAAAAACCTGACTCTACCATTTATTATC
Organism: Bathyarchaeia archaeon; assembly: GCA_041946875.1. Lineage (GTDB taxonomy): Archaea > Thermoproteota > Bathyarchaeia > Bathyarchaeales > Bathycorpusculaceae > JADGNF01. The sequence continues at coordinate 1,575 of JBHGBG010000006.1, read as the reverse complement.
ACGACGCAGGAAAACGGAAACCTGACGTTTCCAGCGGAGTTAGCCTACGCTGCCTGCATGGCTGAGCTGCAGAGAAAAAAAACAGGCTTCCTAAGAGACACGCCTGAGAAGCTCGCGTTCCTGTCCAAGACTCACTATCCGCTCTGGATTATCCCAGTCGAAGACTCCTGCATCGTGCTCGATGGCTTAGGCTTGGCAACCCACAAGTTCACGTTCAAGGAACCCAGCCAAACAGGAGTCTTCATCGAAGAACTTGAGAAAAACTCTCAGAACCCGCAGGAATTCGCTAACGCACTGGAAAATCAGACCAGGAAAATCAGGGAATTCACCTCACCCACGAGCGTGTCGTTCGGCGCGGTTATCGCAGACAAAGAACTCCTCAGCTTCCTCCTCGAATACCTCAAAAAAGCCTCCAGTCCAAATATGAGCGAAGAAAAAAACCAGCCCATCCCACCCGAAATAGACGAAACAACAGCAGCCGAAACCAGCCACGCCATCTCCAACTGCCTAAGGACTCTTCAAGCCGACGCAAAAGGACTCCAGTACGCACTCGACACGCTGAACGAGGAAGCGGAGTTCCACAAAGAAGCCGCAAACCGCGAAATCGAAAAACTGAAAGAAACGTGCGACGCAGAAACCGCCAAACTCAGACCCCAAGTGGACAAGAAAGTGAAAGCGCTCACCGCAAAAAGGGACAAAAACCTCGCAACCGCCGCACGAACCACAGACAAAAAAACAGCAACAGCCGAGAGAAAGCGCGACAGCTACCTGCGCAAGCTCCAAGTCGCTGAGCGGAGGAAAGACGCAGCAGAGAAAAGAAAGAAAAGCAAAAGCAAGTCAGCTTATGGCTCGTACGAAGTCGACAAGCGCAACCGAGAAATCAACAACATCAAGAAGCAACTCAGAGACATCTCCGAAGACCTTGACAGAATCAAGAAAGAAGCAGAAAACAACACCCGCAGAATCGAGGAAGAATTCCGCAACGCCGCAGCCCAGGAAGAAAGCAGAATCACACAGCTCAAAACAGCATGCGACGCCAAAGTGGCACAGAAAAAGGAGCAAATCGACAAGATGACCAGCCAAACCGCCACTATCACGCTCAACTTCCACAACCTCATGGACGAACTGAAACACGACGGCAACGCACTCAGAGAACAAGTGGAAATCAACTGGAAAACTGACAGCCCAGACGAAACGGTCCTCGCGCAGATTCCCGTTTACATCGCCAAGTACGCCGCGAAGGGAGACAACGAACGATACGCACTCTTCTCACCCACAGTCCTTTCCGAGGACACGAGCGTCATGGGCGAACTCCGCAAAATGCTCACCCTCAGCTCTGAGCCGAAGCTGAAGACGCTGACTCGCCAAGCGAACAAGAGGCTCCACGACATGCTCACGGCAAACGTGATTGACAAGATGCAGAACGACGAAGTCTACCGAACCAAAATCAACGCCGTCTGCCGCACGAACAACCTCCTCGACAGAATGGATTTCGCCGAAACCCTGAACGAAGGCTTAGACGAACTCGTAAAACGCGGCTGGATGACCGCGCAGGAAGCCCAAGCCGAGAAGCGG
>JBHGBG010000059.1:0-14665 GCA_041946875.1 Bathyarchaeia archaeon | reverse complement strand
GTTTAGGACATCAGCCTGCCACGTTGACGACCCGGGTTCAAATCCCGGCAACCGCACCATCGGCCTGAAGCTGCGGGGCAGTTTCGTTGATTCTCATATGAAAATGGGACTGAGGGCTTGCCGCGCAAGCTTATATTCTGAACCAAATATACAATTCTTGGGAGATGCTCCTCAAGTTAAACTTGGGAGGCAGAGCGGCGATGGAACATGCCGAAAAGTGAAAAGGCGGCTCCCACGATAAAGGTGAGTCGAGACTTCAAGGTGGGAAAAGTTGCTGGTCAGGTTGCAATAGGAAGTGGCAACATTCAATTTAGCAACTGCACTTTCGTCCTGCCCGATGGATCAGCCTTGCCTGGGAAATCTTGGTTTTTCACTCAGGGCGTCCGACCTTCAACCGACCCAAAAGCGGTGTTCGGCAGGCAAGACGACCTTAGGAAGATAGAAGAGCTGTTCAGAGATAATCACGCCGTGGCGCTTATTGGTTTGGAGGGAATTGGCAAGTCGACATTAGCCAGCAAATATTTTGAAAGGCTGGAAACGGAAGAGACAACTAGGTACGCTGGAATTTATTGGCGCAGAATGGATGACACAGTAAAAATCAGTGACTTGATCGGGAGTTTCTTTGCGGTGATAGGCAAACCGATTGACAAGCTCGATTCCTACCAGTTGGAAGACCAACTGTCGCTTTTCTTCAAAGAACTCAACGCTGCACCATATTTCTTGGTTCTCGACAATTTTGAAGCCCTCGTCGATTCCGCTACTAACAAGCCTGTGAAGACTGGTTTTTCTGACTTGATTGAGACGGCTAGCCTCCCCACGGGACTAAGTCATTTCTTGTTGACCTGCGGGGAATGCCCATCATGCGAGCGCGGCATCAAACCTGCATGGCACCGAGTCGACGGGCTCGATTCGGAAGCGGCTCTTAGACTCCTCAAAAGCCGCGGTCTAGATGGGACCGCGAGTGAGTTAGAGAAAGCAGTTGAGCAATCTGGAGGTCATCCTCTTGCACTTATCCTGCTGGTTCAGCTCGTGAACCAGGAAGAAGAGACACTTACGGAGGCTCTTGCGGACGATTCCATGTGGGAAGATGATGTGGCGAGAAACATCCTAGACAAAGTTTATTGCCAGCTCTCCGAAAAGGAACAGAAGCTTCTGCAATATGTGTCTTTGTTTAGGGAGCCGGTGCCTGCAAAAGCCATAGTTGCGGTTGCAAATGACCCAACTTGGACGGAGGCTATGTGTAGAAAGGATTGCTTAAACCTGTCTAGGAAATCGCCGCTTAACAAATCGGGCGACTACTTTTGGGAAGATTCTTTGACACGCAACTACGCGTTTGATAAGATGCCCTATCGAGAGTCACGACACATGCTCGCGTGCCGATACTACGTCTCCATTCCTGTTCCAGCGGAACCCACCAAGAAAGAAGATATTCAACCACTCATCGAGGCACACTACCATGCATGCCGAGCAAAGGAGTATGACAAAGCGGCGGAAATTCTTCTCAAAAATAACATGTTTGACAAACTCGAGAAGTGGGGCAACTATAATACTCTCGTCGAACTGTTCGCGCCGCTGCTCCCAAGCGACCCTTTCAATGGCAAGCCACTGTTGACCAATGTCACAACCCATGGTGCCGCTTTGGGCTACTTGGGCGCAGCCTACCGTGACTTGGGCGAGGCAAAGAAGGCCATTGAATATTACAAGAAGGCACTAGAAATCGCGCAGCAGACGTCGGATAAGGAGCGGGAGAATTTGTGGCTGGGCTATCTGGGCATTGCCCACGACGACTTATGCGAATACGACACAGCCATTCAATGGTACGAAAAAGCCCTGAACACTGCGCGGCAAAATGGCTACAAGGAGCACGAATGCAGATGGCGCGGTGACCTAGGCGTCTCCTACTACAATCAGGGCAAATACCGAGAATCGATCGGCATTTACGAGCAGGCCTTGGCTCTGGCGCAACAGAACAGTTATGAGCGACTCGAAGGCAGATGGCTAGGCGACATTGGATGCGCCTATGATGACTTAGACAAACATGACATAGCCCTTGAGTACTACGAAAAGGCGCTGAAAATTGCCCGCGAAATAGGCGACAGACGTGACGAAGGTACATGGCTAGGGTTCATCGGTCATGCTCAAATGGATCTTGGAAAACCTAACGAAGCTCTCGATTTCCTCAGAAAAAGTCTAGACGTTGCGCGCGAGATAGGCGACAAACTACACGAGGGAAATTGGCTCGGCTACCTCGGCTATGTGTATCAAAGCATGAAAAACTATGATACAGCCCTCGACAACTACAAGCAGGCTTTGGAAATCGCCAAGCTCACAGGCGACAAACGCAACGAAGGAATCTGGCTCACCAAAATAGGTGAACTGTTCAAAGAAACAGGGAGGAAAAACCAAGAGACACTCGCCTGCTTCTTGTTGGCGAAGCAAATCCGGGCAAAACTCGGCAACGCTAAAGATTCCGAGGAAACTGAAAAGAACTTGGCTGACCTGAAAAGGAAAATGGGCGAAGGAGACTTTAATCGGCTGTTGGAGTCCGTTGGTCCGAATTCGCTGGAAATTCTGACGAACGCGTTGTCGGAGCCTCCAGACAAAAACGCTAACTGACACGATTGAATTTCGATTTCACGGCAAATCTAATATCCTAACAGAGCAATACAGTTTACTGCAAAAAGAGGGAGGTGATATTGTGAGTAGCAAAAAGAAGAAACGCAGGAGCAGTGCTACAGGCGGAGGTGGAATCAATGTTGGTGGAAACTTTAGCATTAGTGGGACAAAGGGACAAGTCGCAGTTGGCAACAAGAACGTCCAGAAGCAGACACTCTCTTCATCTGAAAAGAAGGAACTGCATGACAACCTCACGAAGTTCCAGACGGAAGTAGCCAAATTGAATCTCCCTCAAGAAAAAGCAACTAAAATAAATGAGGGTGTTGCCGCCGCGGCGGAGGAGTCTGCAAAAGGTAAACCAAACATCGACAAGATTGGTGAGTCCGTAAAAAATGTAGTTGACGTCATAAAGGAAATCGGAGGCGATACGAAGGCAACGGTTTCCAAGTGGGAATGGACAAAGAAAATACTGGCAACAATCGGCAAAGTTGGCTTGAAGATCTTGCTTTAGAAAACCAGATTGCCAAGGCAGTCTTGAATCCTTAGCGAGCGTGAAAGATTTCACTTTCGTTCTCTAGAATTCTCTGCACACCACAAAACTGCCTGCTCAGATTGTCCAGGGCATCAGCCTGCCACGTTGACGACCCGGGTTCAAATCCACGCAATCGCACCACAACCCTCCTTCTAAATGCCATCGATTCTAGATCCTCAGACCTATCTGGATTCTCCATCGGAAAAAAGTCAGATGTAACTGTTTACCCAACCGCTTTGCTGCCTTTCCTTTTCCACACGACCACCGCCGCCGTCAACGCTGCAACGAGCACGGTCACGGCGAGGGCGCTGGGGAACTCTGGGATGGCCCACGCGGTCGAGTCCTTTATGACCACGTGCCGAGTGAACGTTTGGCTCGGATTCGCCGTGTAAACGTCAATCACGGTGGATTCAACGACCACGCCTGTCTGTCGGTCAAAGAACAGCGAGATATAGCTGTAGACTTCGCCCTCCACGCCCGTGTTGTTCACGACGATGTGGTTCGCCTCGCGGAACTCCTTCTGGTACAGCCGCGGCACGGTCTCGTTTATCACCCAAGGCAAATCAGAATTCGGGTACAGCTTGCCGCCCGCGCTCAGGTTCGCTGCATAAACCAGAATCGAGTTGCCCATGCCCGTGGACAGCTCCACCTGCTCCGCTCCTGCGACTTCAGTGCCGTTCTTGAACCGCCAGATGGTTATGAGTTCTACGGTCGTGGTCATGACGTTGCTTATGCGAACCTGGTAGTAGTCTGTCTGGTTCTGCTCCACGAGGTACGCGGGCGGAGCCTGGCCAGGGATGGTGGATTCCCAGCCGAAGGTTAAGTCATAGGTGAACATGTCGCCCGCGGTGACGCCCGCTGCGACAGGGACCTGTGCCAAAGCGCTGCCAAATGGTGCGAGCAGCATGCCTATCAGAATCAGAACTGACGTCAGAGACACACATTGGCGGTTCATGTTGCATCATCGGTATACTCGTTCCGCCCCGTTTTTATGGTTTGTGGAGTTTTCCCAAATTCAACCAGAATCCATAGTAGCCACGTGAGAGTGGTTTCGTTCCCAGACGGGAAAGATTTGAAAGTTCAGAAAATCAGAACGTGCCGAGGACCGTTTCGTCTACAGCTCTTGGATCTTGCACTTCAGTTTCTTGATGGTTTCTTCCGCCTTCCCAGGTTCCACCTTCAGCGTGTACAGCGTGCCCGGCGTGCGCAGCTTCAGCTTCACCGAGCCTTTCAGGCGTTTCACTCCGCAGAACTCAGCTTTGGCGCTCATTTCGATGAATTTTTCGACGTCGAGGATTTCGGCTGGCATGTGTTTTTCACCGTCAGACACTGCAGGGATACTTCGCGAGTTTTTATCTGTTTTGGTGCCCAAATCGGATTACGTCAGGCGAGGCTAATCCTTTTCCGCAGTCGGGGTTCCATCTTTTCCTGGAACGGTTTCGCTAGGCTGCACCTCAGCTAGGCCCTTGACACTGACATGGCGAGCAGATAAATATCCGACAGTGAGCGGAAACCAGAAAACGACACTTCGAAGCACCGCAGTTGCGACGCCGCTTTCCGCGGGCGGGATGCCGTAGAACATGAAGATACTGGTCAGCAGAATGTCCAAGAAGCCGACTGAGAAAACTCCCGCGACGTCTTGAATTGCGCCAGTCAACAGGTAGACTACAATGAAGAAGTCAATAGGCAGCCGGCTGAAACCTAGGGCGTAAAACACGAAAACGTACACCGCTATGTTGAGGACGAAAGCAACCATCTGGAGGAAGAAGGGTTTCACGATGTGCCGAGGGTTGGCGCGGAGAAACTTGAAGCCTTGTTGAAAGAAGCCGAGCGATTCAAGCGTCTTCGGAGACAAACCCGCCCTGTTTCTTCTGAGCCGAAGAAAATGCGTAGTCTTAACGAACGCAGACGCCAACTTCTCCACCGCCCTCTCCGCGAAAGCCAAGTACAACAGGATGCCCAAGAAAACGAGCGCGCCAGCCCACGTTAACAGCAGAAGGTTCAGGGCAAACGCCGGAACCGTCGACACCGTGAGCAAGTAGACCATCGCCATCGAAAGCCCAGTCACCACTATCCCGTAGGCGACCATGCGGTTAGCTACGCCCGAAGCCGCAATCGACCCGTAGTCCTCGCGGGTTTTCCGGCGGACAAGGTAGAGCCGCATTACCTCGCCGCCCACCGACTGGAGCGGAACAAGCAAGTCTACGAAGTAGCCGATCCAGTAGTACATGAAAGCGTTCCGAAAGCTCACCCTGACCGAAAGAGAGTCGAGCAGGGATTTCCAGGAGAGAACCCACAAGCCGATGACAGCCAGCAGGGCGCCCATGGATAGGAAGTAGAATAGGAAGAATTCTCCCACGTCTACGCCCTGCACGGCGCTGAAGATGTCGCCGAAACCTATGAAGAACTGGAGGTAAAGAAGAAAAATGACTAAACCAAATATCATGAAGAAAAATGATCTTCGAGTTTTAAGATACTCATACGCTGGCAGCAGGGCTACACCTTCGGTTCAGCAGCTTTTGCTTCTTGGGCTTTCGCCTTCGGCTTCACGGCTACCTTGCACCCGAAGTTAACAAGGTATTCTTTGCCCTCCTTTGAGACGCCGAAGCTCCAGTCTCTGATTTCCACTTCCATGTCTTTGAAGTGGGTGCGGAAGAATTTCTTGTACTTGTTGAATTCTTGTCCCATCTGCTGCATCTTCTCGATCATGTCTTCATGTTCCTCAGTCATAAATGGTCACACCTCCATGAACGCAATCAATGTAGATTATTCGGTGAACGGTTTTTAAGTTTATGTGACTGTGCCCTGACTGCATCAAGCAAGAGTGCTTAAGCTTTTATTCCGACACACCTAGATAGGTCAACTGAGAGGATTGCGATGGCGGAATTGGTGGACTTCGCGCTTAACTTGGCTAAAGCGATCATAGTCCTGTTCATCATCGTCGACCCTTTCGGCAACATACCCATATTCATGGGCTTAACGGAGAAACTCACCGAAAGCCAGCGGCGCAAAGTGTTCAACACCGCTTGCCTCGTCGGGTTCGTTCTGCTCTTGGTTTTCGCTTTCACGGGTCAGGAAATCTTCGCCATATTCGGCATATCCATTTACAGTTTTGAGATTGCGGGCGGCGTCCTCTTGCTCATAATCTCCATCCGTATTCTGGTTTCGGGTAATCTGGAAGAGACGAAGGAGTCTCCGGAAAGCATAGGCGCGGTGCCCATAGCCATGCCGCTGCTGGTGGGTCCGGGTGCAATAACGACGACGATTTTCAACCTTCAACAGTACGACATAGTTGCAACAGCGCTTTCCGTGCTCGTGGTCATGGTTCTCACCTGGATAATCCTCAGGTACATGAACAGGGTTTATGGGTTCTTGGGCAAGACAGGCTCTGTAGTCATAGCTCGAGTGATGGCTCTGCTGATTGCGGCGCTCGCAATACAGTACATGCTCAACGGCGTTGCCACGTACTTGGGAATGATTTCGCCTCAGGTTTGAGGCAGACGTAGGCTAGAATGTTGAGAGGCAAAGAGAGCAAACATTGAAGGGGAAGCAGAGATTATATCGGCTTTGCGTCGCTTTCGGACGACTCTTCAGGAGGCTGGTCAGGCTCAGCAACGAGCTTCTTGAGGTTGCCTGGCTGCATGTAGAACCTGATTAGACTGGCGTCCATGTTCAGGAGCATCACGTAAAGCTCGCAGAAACGCTGCGTGATGGCTGCGGCGCGATGTCCCGAACGCTTGACAGAAACAGTGCATTGCACGTTCGGTACGTTTGAGGCCGCTTCGGGTTTTTTGGCGTTTTCTACCATGGCATCATGCCGCGCAAGGCTCATTTTACTAGGGCTGCCTGCGCTTATAATTCTTTCCAGTGTCCATGGAAGCGAACCACAAGCACTGCGATGGAGCAGAGAGACCATGTTTGGCATTTAAGAGCCAGCACGTGAAGGTCTCCAGCAACGGAAAATGACCGACACGCGTGAGAAAAGCTGGAATCTGGGTTGCCTAATTGTTAAATACTAAACATGGACTATCAACATCAAAACTGGAAGTTGGAGGAACATGTCAGCCGAGACCAGAGAACAAATCATCGCCCACGTAATGAAATGGATTACCCAGTCAGGACTCGAAGTCACATCGTTCGACGATGCAAGACACGATTTTGTGCTGGCGGTTTCGGAAACCGTGAACCTGCCGCAACTGCAAGTGATACATCTGAAACCCGACTCTGCCTTCGTCATGATTGTAGGGCTGGTCAACATCCCTGAAAGTGACCGCCAAACGTTGAAAAACCGCAACGCTGACGAATTCGATACACTAGTTTGGGATATAAAACTGAACTTGGTGCGGATGGGCGTTGATTTCACGGTGCTCGGTGCGGAACGAGATCCAGATTCATGGGAAGTGCAGAAGCGCCTGATGCTGAGCGACACGACCGCGAATGACTTTCTGGAGGCGTACTCGAAAGCAAAGAACGCCCTCATCAGCATAATCTGGTCCTACAAAAGAGCCTTAGAAAAAACCACCTGATGAACGGCAAGAGTTTTCTCACGCTTCGGCCGCATGTCCGCCGAGCAACTCCACCAACCCTGTAAAGATTACCTTCCAGACATCTGAGCGGCACGTCACACTCTGAAGGCAGGTCTTGTAGCTGGACCAGTCCGCCAAGAAGCTTCTGCGCGCCTCCTCAAAGTCTCGTTCGCGTTCCGCCTGAACTTCCTCAACGGGCTTCGGCACCAGAATGTGATACTGGGGCACGACTAAGGTGAGGTTTATGCATTTCTCTCCAATCTTCTTTCTGATGGTCCAGTCGTCGCTGAACTTGAACTTCTCAGGCGGCAACAGAACATGACGCGCAATTTCAACGCTGAGCCTGTAGGCTATGTTTAGGTCCACAACCGAGTCGCGGCAACCGACCGGAGGTTCGGTTAAAGCCAGATGGCATATTGCGGCGGGGTAGCCAGACAGCTTCGGCTTCAAGTTGTTTCTCAGCGAAAAGGCAAAGGCTTCTCCCACGCGGGCTCGGAAGTCTTCAGAATGTGCGAATGCTCTTAGGTCTTCTATGCTTGTTGTGGTCGAAAATTCTGGTTTCAGCGTGGGAAGCATGAGTTCCAGTATGTCCGCGAAGACGAAGACGCAGCCTGCGTAGTCCTTGTGCCAGAACCCCCACGAATAGTCGAACCAATGGTCGATGCCCTGGTTCTTAATTTCAACCAGTGAGCGTGCAGCTTTCGAATAGTCCTTCAGAGCCTTTCTTGAAGCCACATTGTCAGTGATGTAACGTTGAAGGCTCGTGTCATCGAGAAAAACAAGAGACTTCTCACCCGGAGTCTCTTCGGGAACCCATTTGTCCTGAACATAGTGCAACGCGTTTCCCAGCACGCCGTAGCAGTAATCATCATTTTCCAAGAAGAAAGTTCGGGCTTCCCCAATCATGCGCAGTATCTTGCTGTCTTTTCCAGTCGCGTGAGGAAAATCCGCATGCGAGTCTGGACCCACGGAGCCATCTGCGAGGAGATGAGTAGCCTCTCTAGACAAGTGCAGTTCGGCTGCGATTCTTTCAGCCATAGCCTTATGGGTGGCTCGCAGCATAGCAAAAACTACTTTCCGCTTTTTTCTGCGGGAGACTTCGGCAACTCGTTCATCCAGTCGGCCAGTTCTTTGAACATTTCGGCGAAGCGCGAGTCTTCGTTCTGCATCAATAACATGTAACGAGCAAAAGTGTCATCATCCAACTCCTCAGTCAACTTCGGGAGCCCAAAATCGTACCTCTCGACAATTCTTGGTCCAGCGTCAAACTTGGAGTCAGAAAGCAGCGGCTTAATCTCCTCTCTCTTCTGTTCAAGCTCGGCAGACATTTCTTTCCTCATGTCAGAAACCATCCGCTTCATCTTCTCGTCCACTTCGGGACGTTTCTGTTTAAATTCCTTCTCGACCTTGTCCCCTGCTCCTTGGTTTACTGCCTCCGCAAAGCCTCCTGCCAGATTGCCCGCCGCGGTTACCATCACTTCTGTAAATGCACCCATGAAGGTGCTCAAAAGCAACAGACTCGTATTTGTTATGCAGTTCAGAATCTTCGCCGCCCGGTCTGTCTTAATCGTTGGAGTTTGAACCTCGTCGCCTTTGGCTTCGCTGATTGGACTTGACTTCTTTTTCACCGTTTTAATCACCCATGCAATCAGGAACACGTTTAGTCGGATATGGCCGATTGTGCCTGATTCATCTAAAAAAAGGAAAGAAAAGTGGCGTTTGGCTACCAGCCCAAGAGCCCCAGCAGGTTGTACTGCACTATTAGGGCGGCGAACAGCGACGCCACGAGCGACATCACCGTAATCATCGTGTTCAACGACGGACCCGCCGTGTCCTTGAACGGGTCACCTACCGTGTCGCCCACCACCGCTGCCTTGTGCGCTTCGGAGCCTTTGCCGCCGTGCACACCCGTTTCGATGAGTTTCTTAGCGTTGTCCCAGAGGCCACCCGCGTTGGACATGAGCAGCGCCAGCAGCAGACTCGACAATATGGCTCCAGCCAAGTAGCCGCCCAGCGCGTTGATGCCGCCCACGAAGCCCACGACGAGCGTAGCGATAAGGACGACGACGCTGGCGGGCACGAGCTCACGGATAGCGCCCACTGTAGCGATGTCGACGCATTTGGCGTAGTCGGGTTTGACGCCTGGCTTGCCCTCGCGTAGACCAGGAATTTCCTTGAATTGCCGCCTGATTTCGGCTATCATCCGCTCGGCGTTTCTGCCGACGCCCAGCATGAGCATGGCTGAGAAGACGGCGGGCATCGCGACGCCGATGAGTGCACCCATGAGGACGACGGGGTTCATGATGTCGAAGAGCGCGATGTGTCCAGCACTCGAGGCAATTTCTTGGAAGGCGGCTAGCAGCGAAATCACGGTCAAGCCGGCGGCGCCGATGGCGAAGCCTTTCGTTATGGCTTTCGCCGTGTTTCCCGCGGCATCAAGCTGGTCGGTTATGGCGATGACTTCCTCGCTCAGTCCTGACTGCTCTGCCACGCCTTTGGCGTTATCCACTATCGGTCCGTAGGCGTCGTTCGAGACTGTCAATCCCACGATGGAGAGCATGCCCACGGCTGCCATCGAGATGCCGAACACTCCGAACGACGTGCCGCCCAAGGGTTCAAGCAGCTTGTAGGCGACTGCGGCGGCAACGCCGATGCCGATGAGCGGGAAGATAATGCTTCGCAGTCCGTAGGAGAAGCCTGTGATGATGTTGATGGCCGGTCCACTCTTGGAGGCTTCTGCAGTCTTCAGCACGGGTGCCTTGTCCTCGGACGTGAAGTAGTCGCTGGTCACGCCGATTATTACGCCCGCCACCAAGCCAACTATCGCAGCGCCCCAGACACGCCAGTCGTATCCGAGCCAGTAAGTTGCGACCGCGGTCAGGACGCCGAATATGACGCACGTGATGTACGTGCCCATGTTCAGGGCGCTTCCTGGCTTGCCCTTCTTGCTAACGCGAACGACGAGTGCACCGATGATTGACGAGAGCACGCCCATGCCCGCGAACACGAGGGGAATCTGGATGTACACGCCGCCGTAGCTGATTGCCAACGCGGCGCCCAGAATCATGACCGCGACTATGCTTGCGACGTACGAGTCGAACAGGTCAGCGCCCATGCCCGCCACGTCGCCCACGTTGTCGCCCACGTTGTCAGCGATGACCGCGGGGTTCCTCGGGTCATCCTCGGGCAGGTCCAACTCGACTTTGCCCACGAGATCGGCGCTGATGTCCGCAGTCTTCGTGTAGATCCCGCCGCCTGCCTTAGCGAACAACGCCAGGGAGCTGGCGCCGAAACTGAAGCCCAGAATCGTTTCAGGGTCGCCCGTCAGCCAGTAGACGACGCTTATGCCGAGCAAGCCGACGCCGACGACGGACAAGCCCATGACCGCGCCGCCTCGGAAGCCAATTGGAAACGCTTTGTTCAAGCCGGTTTGGGCTCCCTGAGCCACCTTCGCGTTCGCCTTCGTTGCTATGTTCAAGCCCAAGTATCCAGCTAGCGCGGAGCAGGCGGAGCCGAAGACATACGCCAGCGCCAGAGCCGCGTTCTTCAGGGGTTCACCCATCCAGATGGGTCCGGGCAGGAAAATGAGCAGCAGGAGAGCGATTACGGCTACGAAAATTCCCAGCGTGGTGTATTCTCGCTTGAGAAAGGCGCGGGCGCCTGTGCGAATGGCGTCGGAGATTTCCCGCATCTTCTCTGTTCCGCTGTCCTGTCTCTCCACGTAGCGGTAGAAGTAGAGTCCAACTAAGATTGATATAGCTGCTGAAATGGGGGCTATGAGCCATGGGTCGAACATGATTTCACCTTGCTAATTTTCCCCCCGTATGCCAGGAGGTGGTCAGCGATGTTTGTCTGAACTTCTTTATTAGCTTTGTTTATTCGCTCGTGGCTAACGGAAAAGATTATAACCGCTATGAGACGAAATAAGGGAGTCCAACCGCTTAACGGACAAGGTGAAACACCACGTCGAAATCTTGGCACGCAGGGAAAACTGAAGATGTAATGCAAGAACTAAACGTCACCCCGAAGGGGCTGTCTTCCCAAGAAGCTCAGGCCAGACTGAAGAAATACGGCTACAACGAACTCGTCGCTAAGAAACGACGGACCGCGCTTCACATGTTCCTCGACGAATTCAAAGACGTATTCATCCTGCTCCTCATAGCCGCCACGATATTCTCCGCAGTCATCGGATACTACGACGTGATCACGGGCGAAGCCGAAGGATTCATGGAGGCCTTCGCCGACGCCCTAATCATAGGCATAATCGTCCTCATGGTCGCCATAACCGGGTTCGTTCAAGAGTACCGAGCCGAAAGAGCCTTGGACGCCATGAAAAAGCTGACGGCCCCCAAGGCGCGGGTCATCAGGGACGGAGAGGAAGTCATCATTCCGGCCAAAGAAATCGTGCCCGGGGACATCCTTGTCCTAGAGTCAGGAGACCACGTTCCCGCCGACGCTAGGGTCATAGAAGCCATCGAACTCAAAACGAACGAAGCCATCCTAACAGGCGAATCCGCCCCAGTGAATAAGAGTTTAGTCGCGCTTGGCGCAGACACGCCGATATCCGAGAGACGCAACACACTTTTCACGGCAACGCACGTCGTCTACGGAAGGGGAAAAGCCGTCGTAACCGGCACCGGCATGGCCACCGAATTCGGCAAGATAGCCGAGATGGTGCAGACGACGCAGGAAGAGGAAACGCCGCTGCAGAAGAAACTGGACAAGTTCGCCGGCAAAATCGCCAAAGTGGTCATCGCCGTCTGTGTTGTGATTTTCGCTCTTGAAGCCTTTGAAGCGCTCAGGTCGGGCGTGATAGTAGTCAACGATTTCATCCAGGCTTTCATGTCCGCGATATCGCTTGCCATATCCGCCGTGCCCGAAGGGTTGCCCGCGATAGTCACCGTGGCTTTAGCGCTTGGCGCGAGAGAATTCGCGCGGCGAAACGCCATAGTCCGCAAACTCTCCTCAGCCGAAAGCTTGGGCGCGGTGACGGTGATTTGCTCCGACAAGACCGGAACAATCACGAAGGGCGAAATGACCGTTAGGCAGCTGTACGCGGACGGAAAATTCGTAGAGGTGACGGGCGTCGGCTACGAGCCCAAAGGAGAACTCAAAGTCGACGGCGCAGTAGCAAACCCCGGCAACGACACGGAACTCCTGCTGAAAATCGGCGCCCTATGCAACAACGCCAAGCTGAGAAAGAAAGAGGCAAGCGACAAGTGGGAAGTCTTCGGCGACCCCACCGAAGGCGCCCTGATTGTGGCGGCTGAAAAAGCAGGGCTGAACAGAGAAAAACTGGAAGCGGAGTATCCGCGCATCCGCGAGATTCCCTTCACGTCAGAAAGAAAACTCATGACGACCGTGCACAAAACCTTTCAGGGAGACGTGTTTGCTTACGTCAAAGGTGCGCCCGAAACAACGCTGGACGAGTGCACAAGCATCCTTGAGAACGGAAGAGAAGAAATACTCACCCCCACAAAGAAGAACAAGGTCCTGCAGGCAAACGAGCAGCTCGCTGGAAATGCCCTCAGAGTCTTGGCCATGGCGTACAAACGGCTGCCGATGTCCGTGGATATGCTCGGAGACGACGCCATCGAGCAAGGCCTAGTCTTCGCAGGATTGGAAGGCATGATAGACCCTCCAAGAGAGGAAGCCATCGAAGCCAACAAGGTATGCCGAAAAGCAGGCATAAAAACCGTGATGATTACGGGAGACCACAAGCTAACCGCCGTGGCTGTCGCCAGAGAAGTTGGAATCTTCAGAGAAGGCGACCTTGAGCTGACTGGATTGGAGCTTGACAAGATCGGCGACACCGAGTTCGAGCATCAGGTGGAGAAAGTCTCGGTGTACGCCAGGGTGTCGCCCGAGCACAAGCTCCGAATCGTAAACGCTTGGAAGAAGAGAGGGCACATCGTCGCCATGACGGGAGACGGCGTAAACGATGCACCCGCGGTGAAAGCAGCTGACGTGGGAGTCTCCATGGGCATCACGGGTACTGATGTCACGAAAGAAAGCTCGGATCTAGTTCTCACGGACGACAACTTCGCCACCATAGTCAAAGCGGTCGAGCAGGGCAGAGTGATCTATGACAACATCCGCAAGTACGCCCGATTCTTGATAGCCTGCAACTTCGACGAACTCTTGGTCATTGGCTCGTTCGCGCTCCTAGGCGGCATCTTCGGACAGGAATTGTTTCCGCTGCCGCTTCTGCCTGCCATGATTCTCTGGATTAACTTGATGACGGACGGCGCTCCGGCTGTGGCGCTTGCCACAGACCCACCCGACGTGGACGTAATGGAGCGGTCGCCAAGGAAGCCTGACGAAGGCATACTGCACGGCATGGGTAGGTTCATCATCTTGTCTTTCCTGCTGCAGGCCATCGGCACGATACTCGTGTTCAGCTTGGAATACTACATCTGGCCGTCACACCAATGGATGCTGCCGAACGGAACCATCGACGAGGTTGCGCGGGAGCTGGTTTACCGGGAAGCCACGACGACCGCGTTTGTACAGGCTGGCCTCTTCGAGCTGTTCGTGGTTTGGAACTGCAGGTCGGAGAAGCGTAGCGTCTGGCGCATGGGAAGGGATGCGTTCAGGAACAGACTCTTCGTGATAGCGGAAATCATCTCCATCGTTGCTACCATCGGAATCGTGTACTTGCCCATAACTCAGCAATTGTTCCATCTGTACCCGTTGAGCTTGACGGACTTCGCGTACGTAGCATTCGTCGCCAGCTGGGGACTGTTCGTGCTACCGGAATTCACCATGAACAGGAAATTCTGGAAGTGGAAGTAGCAACCGAAAAGCTTTATAGCCGTCACCGCTGAAGAAGTGCAAACCAATCGATGTGAAGACTATGGGTATGAGTGAGAAACTGGCTAATCCTGCTCCGCTAGGGCTTTTGGGCTTCGGCATGACAACCGTCCTCCTCAACCTGCACAACGCTGGCTTGTTCCCGCTGGACACGATGATTCTGTCGATGGGCTTGGCT